>JAEETD010000085.1 GCA_016290175.1 Prevotella sp.
AGCCTTGGCCAGATCCACCACATAGATATAGTCGCGGATACAGGTATGGTCGGGAGTATTATAGTCATGACCGAAGATCTTCAGCTGCTCACGGATACCCATAGCCGTCTGCGTCACAAACGGAATAAGGTTCATGGGCACGCCATTGGGCAATTCACCGATAAAGGCAGAGGGATGGGCACCAATGGGGTTGAAATATCTCAGGATGACACTCTTGATGGGCGCACCAGAGTGGATATAGTCCTGAATGATCTCCTCGTTGATCTGCTTCGTGTTACCATAAGGACTCATGGCCTTCTGGACGGGAGCATTCTCTGTCACAGGCAGGTTCTCCTGCGAAGGCTGACCATAGACGGTGCAGCTTGACGAGAAGATGATTCCTTTCACATCATACTTGGGCATGAGCTCCAGCAGATTGATGAGCGACATCAGGTTGTTGCGATAGTAAAGCAGTGGTTTTTCCACACTCTCTCCCACAGCCTTTGAGGCAGCGAAGTGGATGATACCCTCTATCTTCGGATACTTCTTGAATACTCCTTCGAGAGCCTCGAAATCACAGCAATCCACTTGTTCGAAGGCTGGTCTGATACCTGTGATCTTCTCGATACCATCGAGCACGTTCACATTCGAGTTCGAGAGGTTGTCGATAATGACGACCTCATAACCAGCCTCCTGCAACTCCACTGTGGTATGGCTTCCGATAAAGCCCGTACCACCTGTCACTAATATCGTCTGTTTCATTTCTTCTCAGCTTTTTTGTCATCGGCTTTTTCAGCCTTCTTATCTTCAGCTTTCTTGGCAGATGGCTTATAACGCTTGTTCAGACCATTGATGATATCCTGTGTGATGTCATACTTCTTATCAGCAAACAGGATGTTATCACCAGCCTTCGAGAGGATAATATCATACTTCTTGTCCTTATTGTATGCATTCAGGAAGTTGTTGAGCGAATCACGCAGGGCCTCGTTGAACTTGGCAGTCTCGTTGGCGAGCTCAGACTCCAGACGGGCCTGCAACTGCTGCAGGTCGTTCTGCTGGCGCTGGATGGCGTTCTGCACAGAGGCAGCCTGCTCACGGCTCTGGAAACCATTGTTGTTCAGCTTCTGCTGGAAGTTGTTCACAGCAGCCTGCAACTGGTTGCCCTTCTGAGTCAGCGTGTTACGGGCATTGTTGCTCTTCTTCTCCAAGGTCACCGTATAGTCCTTGGCGAAATTATACTGTGTCATCAGCGAATCAACCTCTACGTAGGCGATCTTTATGCCAGTGGTTGATACCTCACTCGAAGTGGGCTGCTCGTCCATCTTCGGAGCAGCATTGTTACACGATACCATCATAGCAGCGATGGCCAGTGTCGGGATAATGTACTTTTTCATTTCAATATTTTATTAATGTTCAATGTTCAATCTTCAATGTTCAATCTTCAACAGTTTCTTCGCTCTCATCTCACGATCCTGATCCATCACACAGTGGATGCCACGTTCTTTCATCGCCTCAGAGTCGTGAATATGCTGCGATTTAAACTCTCCCTGCTTCGTAAACAGCACCCTCACGAGGAAAAAAATCATCGCGATAGCAATTATTAACGCCGATATGAGCAGAGTTTCAAGCATTTTTTATATCTTTGCGGCTGCAAAGTTACGAATTTAATTACGAATTCAATCAAAAATAACATTAATAATGAATAAAAACGATTTAAAACCTGCTGTTGTCTTCGCCGAATTTGCGAAGATTAACGAAATTCCGCGTCCTTCGAAGCGCGAAGAGAAGATGATTGAGTATCTTAAGAACTGGGGCGAGAGCCGGAATCTCGACACCAAGGTCGACGAAACGGGCAATGTGATCATCCGAAAACCCGCCACCAAGGGTATGGAGCATTGCAAGACCGTCATCTTGCAAAGTCACATGGATATGGTCTGCGACAAACTCGTCGATGTGGAGTTCGATTTCGACAAAGATGCCATCAAGACCTACGTCGATGGTGAATGGCTGACGGCTGAGGGTACCACGCTGGGTGCTGACGACGGTATCGGCTGTGCCATCGAACTGGCCATCCTTGCCTCCGACGATATCGAGCACGGTCCCATCGAATGTGTCTTCACCCGCGATGAGGAAACAGGTCTCACGGGTGCTGAAGGCATGAAGGCCGGCTTTATGACAGGCGACTACCTCATCAACCTCGATTCTGAGGATGAGGGTGAGATCTTCGTCAGCTGTGCAGGCGGTCGCAACACATCCGCACGCTTCACTTTCAATCGCGTAGAGGCTCCCGCAGGCAGTTTCTTCCTGAAAGGCTCCCTCAAGGGACTCGTAGGCGGACACTCCGGCGATGATATCAATAAGAAGCGCGCCAACGCCATCAAGCTCCTAGCCCGATTCATCTTCCAGACCATGAAGCGCTACGAAGGTGTGCAGCTGGCACAGTTCCATTCGGGCAAACTCCACAATGCCATTCCCCGCGACGGCTATTTCGTGATCGCCGTTCCCAACGACCTGAAAGAGAATGTCCGCGCCGACTGGAACGTCTTTGCTGCTGAGGTTGAGGATGAGTTCCATGTCACTGATACTCAGATGGTATTCACCATGGAGAGCACCGATGCAGAGCCCGTCATCGACCCTGCTGTGGCCAGGAAGTTCGTCTGGGCCGTACAGGCTGTCGACAACGGCATCTACGCCATCTGTCAGGACGAAGCCCTTGGTGGTATGGTTGAGACCTCGAGCAACATCGCCAGCATCCACAGCAGCGACACCGCCATTGATATCCTGTCTTCCCAGCGTTCGAATGTGATGTCGAACCTTGATAACATGTGCGCCACCATCCAGGCCGTCTTCGAACTGGCTGGTGCCGAGGCCAAGTCGTCTGACGGCTATCCCGCATGGAAGATGAAGGCCAATTCGAAGTTGCAGGAGATTGTGGTCAACTCCTATGTGAAGCTCTTCGGCCACAAGCCCGTAGTGCGCGGTATCCATGCCGGACTGGAGTGCGGACTCTTCTCAGAGCGCTACCCCAACCTTGATATGGTGAGCTTCGGCCCCACCCTGCGCTTTGTGCATACCCCCGACGAACGACTCCATATCCCCACCGTACAGATGGTATGGGATCATCTGCTCGACGTACTCAAAAACATCCCGCAGCAATGATCCGTACGCGCGCGTATAATATAATAGGTACTCTGGCCCTGCTGCTGTTCACTGCCTGTGGACAGCAGTATCAGGCCAAGAGCCTTGTCAAGGATTTTGTCAAGGAGCATGCCGTTGAGGAACTCGACATCACCAGCTTCAGCGATCTCGACTCCACGAAGGTGATCGGCGACTCGCTGTTTCAGGCCATGCAGCAGAATGCCGCGAAAGATCCCCTGTTCAAGCAGGTTGACTTCAGCGGTCAGAAAGCCACTTCGCCGCTCCTTTACATCCGCATGCGCTATCAGGAAGATACGCTTGAACTGTCCAAGACCTTTTATTTCGATAAGGATTTATCGGCCGTTGTCGCCTTTAAGTAACTTTTTTCGAAAAAAGTGTTGAAAAGATTTGGAGGTTTCGGAAAATTGTAGTACCTTTGCACCCGCAATCAAGGAGATAACCCCACGGTTGAAGCTTAAAGCCTCCTTTTGGAAGGATGGGTGAGTGGCTGAAACCAGCAGTTTGCTAAACTGCCGTACGGGTTCCCGTACCGGGGGTTCGAATCCCCCTCCTTCCGCAGCCGAGGGGATTTCTCTGAGAGCGCATCTTTGAAATGCTGGTCGATTCATCTAATGGTTAGGATACAAGATTCTCAATCTTGGCATAGGGGTTCGATTCCCCTATCGACTACAGGAAAGCTAATAAATAAAGGGAACTCAAAAGGTTCCCTTTTATTTTTGTGTATGTGCTTAATGTCACAAAGTCACGGAGTCACAAAGTCACGACATGAGGAATGCGATTGGGCCGTGGCCCATGCAGGAGGTCGTTCCGAGAGCAGTCAAGGCTGCCGTGAGGATTGATACGATGACCTGAATAATGGTCTTCCAAGTTTCCTTTTTCATAGTAATTCAGATTTAGTGATTAAACATTCTCGTTACTGAAAGAGTGCGCCCGAAGGCGCTACTCTCTAATCGTTGGTAAGGCCGTCGCCACCGTCGCCACCGTCGCCGCCGCTCTGTGAGCCGCCACTCTGAGAGCCGCTGTTTTGTGATCCACTGCCACCACTCTGATTCTGAGACTCATCCTCGTCCTCCTCATGATAGTCGGTGAAGTTCTTGGGCAGCTCGGTCACGTTGCCGGCCTTGGTCAATTCGGCGCGGGTGAACTCTCCAGTGGCACGGGCGCGCATGTATACGCTGTCGATGTGCTTCGTGGTGGAGAAATCTTCAGACGTGGGCGCACCCTTCTTCTTGGTCTTGATGCCTGCTGAGAAGATGGCCAGTCCGTCGAGCTTCACGGCCTTTCCCTCCAGCATCAGCTCACGGATGCAGCCGATCATGTCGGTGAGCACGCCCTTGATGGCTCCCTTCGAGTACGGAGTGTTGTGCTCCGACATGTGCCTTGCCAGCTCATCTACGTTGACGGTCTTGCCGATGGTCACGGCGCGGGCGAACCACTTGCCGTAGGACGAACCGTGCGGATTCTTGTTTTGATACTTTCGATAAAATACGCTCATAGTTTAAATGTGTTTTACATGGTATTAGATTCTTGTGCGACCAGCTGCATCGGGTGGCCGCCTCCCGCCTTTTGTCTCTCATGATTGACACTGCAAAGTTACAACATTTTTCGTGCGAATCCAAATATCGATGCGTCTGGCGCGTAAAAATATGTTAATAATATGTTTCCGTATCGCAAACGAATTGTTTAGCATCACCTAATGTATTGTTTAGGTTTGACGAACAACTCAGCCCGACAGTCAGCCCGGATTTGTGACGGTGACTTCGTGACTTTGTGACATTAAGCACATTCCAATATCACGCACACCCTCATTATGAATATTAATATATTATAATATATTAATATTTTAGTATACTCCTATACCCTACCCTTCCATCTGACTTCGTTGACAATCGTGAACATCCTTAAATTTGCGACTAAGTGAGCGCAGTGTCAAACTCGTTTGAACTCTGCCGAACGTGAGCAAATTCAAGCACGTAGGTGCTTAATGTCACAAAGTCACGAAGTCACGATGTCCACGTGTACATTTTTTCAAGATAATATTTTGAAGTTTGAGAATAAGTTTGTATCTTTGCAAACTGAAAAGACGATGAATATGACAAAGGACGAATGTATCGCGCTGCTGAAAAGATCTATGAACATACTTAAGACAAAGTATGGCATAACGTCTTTGTCTCTTTTTGGTTCTACTGCTAGAGGAGAGCAAAAGGAAGGTAGCGACATTGATTTGTTTGTTGATACAGAAACGCCCAATCCGTTCCTTCTGATGGATGCCAAAGAGTTCTTGGAGGAAGCAACGGGTTCATCCGTTGATATTGTCCGCAACCACCAGAACCTGAATCCCCGTTTAAGAAAGCGTATTTTAAAGGATGGAATCTTTATCTTCTGAGAGCAAAGGCATTGCGTTGGACATTCTCGAAGCACCGATGGCCTGCTGTTGCCAACTTATCCTTCTATTCCTTGGAAGAACGTAAAAGGACTCAGGGACATCATCGCCCATCATTATTTTGATGTAGATGCATCACAAATCCTGTGGATAATTAAGAATGAGATATCTCCATTAAAGGAAGCGATCAAATACTTTATCAAAGAATTAGGCTAATGATCTGTAGATCAGAGAACCGTCCCCTGGCCCACTTTGACTATTCTATGCAACATAATCAGCTATGTGCTTTTTCAGTCTGCTGGTTGCTACATCCCAGGGAATTGCTTCACCACGTTCGAACTCTTCTTCGCCTTCCTTGACACAATCCATCAGCTCATCCCATGTTTGAGGGAGTCCTGGAATATCAAGGGGAGCGTCGTCTTCGATTGTATCAGCAAAAGCTGTCGCTGATGCAATCGGCTCCTGAACCATCATGCTGTCAGATGATTCTTCTATCGGAGAATGTGGCTTCTTTTCTTTCATACCTTTTTATTTTATGCCACAAAGATAGATATTATTATTGAGACCACCAAACTTTTAACTAAAAATTAATAATGTCACATCGTAAAGCAGCGTTAGCCAATTCCAAATTGATTTGGCCAATCTGATTATTCCTGGGCGCAGAAGGTCAGGAACCTTTGCGCCTGCTCATTTATTAGGGTCTAATTGTATATAGTTGCATTAATATTTGGTGGAATGAAGTTTTGTGTGTACCTTTGTGGATGGAAATAATAAACCAAGCAGAATTGTATGTCAAGAGGGGAATCTATATGTAGTGTGCTGAAGACCATCCGTAAGCAGGTGGCCGATGCCAATGGGATTGAGTACGAGCCGCGCGAGTGCCATCATCAGGGTGACTGTCGCGGAACTTGTCCTGCATGCGAGGCTGAAGTGAGATATATTCAGAAGCAGTTGGATATCCGACGACAGTTGGGCAAGGCTGTTGCCGTTGTTGGTATTTCTGCTGGCCTTGCAGCACTTAATAGCTGCGCTATTGACAATGATTCATTAGTGATACCTGCAACATCTGTAGAGAATTCAGCCCCACACAGGTTGGTGGGTGATGTTGTTGAGGAAATGCCAGAATTTCCTGGTGGAAGTAAGAAATTGCTTGAATATCTGATGGAGAACACCCATTATCCTGACGAACCAGAGGTGTGTGCCCAAGGGCGTGTGGTTGTATCTTTCATTGTGGAGAAAGATGGTAGTATAAGTGATGTAAAGACGGTTAAGGGTATTCATCCATCATTTGATGAGGAAGCTGTTCGTGTAGTTAAGTCTATGCCTAAGTGGAAACCAGGCAAGTGCAATGGCGAGTCCACCAGAGTAAAATATACCGTTCCCATCACTTTCCGACTGAAATGAAGACGCCACTGATAGGAATCTGTCGTCATCGGCTGACAACTGATGGTCAGGGCGTAACTACGCTAGTTGCATTCCATGGGTGCCCGTTGTGTTGCAGATACTGTTTGAACGAGCAGTGTCTTAGAGCTGATGGTGTGTGGCAGCAGATGGATGCACAGCAGATACTGGACGAGGTGATGATTGACGATCTATACTTTAAGGCTACGAATGGAGGAGTAACCTTTGGTGGTGGCGAACCATTGCTTAGAAGTGATGAGATAGTTACCTTTTGTCAGTTGAGACCATCTGACTGGCACATCGCTATCGAAACTTCGCTTAATGTAGATCTCTGCCATCTACAGGCTGTAGTTCCATATATCGACCACTATATAATAGATGTAAAGGACATGAATCCCGACATCTATCGCCGATATACTTCAGCCGATAATTGTAAGGTCATCGACAATCTCCGTTGGCTCATCACTCACGTTGATGCACAGAAGATTACCATCCGCCTGCCACATATCCCCGATTACAACACCCTCACCGATATAGCCCAAAGCCGAAGCCAACTGGAATCGATGGGATTCACTATTTTTGATAGTTTTGAATATGTCATACGGTAATAACAACGTGACACGCCCTTGAGGTATGCATCACTAAAAAATCTAAAGAAACATAGACATGAATAACGACGACATTTTAAACATTGGTGATTGGATATATGAAGACGGTTATGGTATCGTTGAGAAAATAAGTCCACTCTACTGGGATATCTATAATCATGAAATCTACCAAGATGAAGAAGATAAAAAATTTGATCGAATATTATATCCAGATAAACCTGCTAAAGAACTAGGTAATCTGAGAGCTGTCGAATTACAAATTAAACGTTTTTGTGATTATAAAGGTATTCCGATTAGACGGAACAGGACGGTTGTCCGTTTGAAGGAGTATAGCTGTCATGTAAAAGCCAAAGATCTTCGACTGATTCAAAAAGCTCAAAAGAATTATCCCAAGGAATATGAATCTTTTCTCAAGTTAAATAAAGATGTGATAACCTATAGAGGGAGTGAGTATATTGTTGACAGCCAAGAAACGGCGGAATACATGCCCGATTTTTTCCGTAAATATATATCAGAAGAGTTGCCCGACAAATTTACAGCAGTAGAATTAGCTGACTTAATGGAAATACATGGTTGTCCTTTTAATCTACGCAATCCTTATTCGCGTGGTGACTATTATTCTGGCAATAAAATTCTAGTTGAATTCTATTATAAGATTGGAGACTATAGAGAAAAGCACCTTTTATTCTGTGGACTTCGTATTTATGGAAGATTTGACCACTTGACAGACGATTATGGATGGATTAGACGCCCCGATCAACGAAAATGAGGGCGCGCAGGGATCAGGAACCTTTGCGCCCTAATGTAACAAAAGAACCGTCCCTCTGTTACATGATGTCTTGGTGTCGGCCTTGTTGTCCCGACATCCAGATGCAGCTACAGTGCAAGTTGTAAACGCCATTTCAAAAAACGGTTTTCGTCCATTGTATAATCAGGAGATCTTAGCGGAATATAGGGATGTGCTTAGCAGACCGAAATTTTCATTTCCTCCTAGGGCAATTGTATCCATTCTTGATGCGATTCAAGAGATGGGAGTTTTATCTGATCGCATTGAAAGTCAGGAATTTTTTCCCGACCCCAAAGATGTTGTCTTTTATGAGGTGGCACTGTCGAAAGACGATGCTTATCTTGTGACAGGCAACACGAAGCATTTCCCCAAGAAACCGATTGTTGTGACACCTGCTAAGATGCTGGAGATTTTGTGTCACGACAGGGTCAGGACACTTTGTGACAGTCACGAAGTGTCTGACACTTTGTGAGGACGTCTGTAAATAATTCATAAAATCCCGATGAGCTGATTAGATTATCGGGATTTCTTTGTATCTTTGCATTTCAAACAAAAAGTATATGGCAGAGTTTGAAGTAACAGGATTAACATATCATATTGGCGCCGGACTGTCGAAGGAGGATGCAAAGGTTGCGGTCAGAAAGTTCTTTAAAGGCCTCAAGGTGGGGACACCATTGATATTGCAGGCAGAACCGAGTAATTTGCACGATGAAAACGCCATCGCCGTTTATATGAACTATACGCGGCATATCGGATATGTAAAAGGGACGAGTTGCCTGGAGGTGAAGCCTTTGCTTGACGAAAACGGGCAGTGTGACGCCGTTGTATTAGGCAATGACGGGAGCAAGACGATGTTCATCGACATTCCCAATGCGCCTGAGACGGTAACCGTATCTTGCAAGAGGGAGCGCGTGTTGCCTCAGGTTCCACTCGGAGAGGTTCTGAAAATGGATTTCACCGAAGAGGAAAAAAAATTGCAGGTGGTGGCTACACGACTTTTGAAACTGAAGCCGACCGCTGAAGACGTTGCGGCACTCATGGAGCTGACCAGGCTTTATCTGCCTTTGTCAGCCTTGTCGATATGCTATGATGACTGCCTGTGGCGCTACCATATACTGAAGAATCTGAGGGCGGCATGCAGGCTTAAAGTCGCTCCAGAGCAGAAACACCAACTGGAAGAACTGAACGAGCAACTACGTGCTATTGAGGCAGATCAGACGCGCACATCCGACCGTCCGAAGCTGAAACTGATGGAGGCTCAATTGGAAAAGTTGAGAGAACTATCGGAAGCTGAGGATGGGCTGTTTGCGAATTTTGAGTTCCACATTGCTTCCAGCGGCAATAGTGTGAAAGACGAACTTGCAAAGCTGGAGGGCTGGTTTAAGGCTATGCCCCACTTGAAAATGCGCAATTATCAGCAACACGATGCTCTGTCTGAGTGTTTGGGTTATCAGCGCGTTTCGAGAAAAGAACTATATGAGGTCTATGCTGCTATTTTAATATTAGAAAGGTACACGCGCGTGAGTGATACAGGCACTCCTGACTTTGCAGACATCAAGGAATATGTATGCAGGGTGAAAGGGCTGCTTGCGGCTGATTGGTCTGAAGAGAAATATAACGACTTGTGGGATTGCGTGTTGTCACTGCCTGCCGTCAAGGCAAAAGCCAAGCAAACAGGCAAACAACAGAACACCACCTTCAACCGTAACTTGATTGCACACATTCTACATGTTATGCTAAACAAAGGCGTGTTTGCCGTCGGCACTTCTAATCAGGCGATGGCAGAAGCTTTGGAGGGTAAAAAGGAACATTCGGTGAGAACAGCTATCGGCGAGACAATGCAGGATAAGGCAATGAAAGGTTCCATCGAAAAATTGATAGCCGAAAAGAAATAGTGTTTTTGTTATTTTAGATAACCTGCTGATTATTAGCAGTGTAAGAAGAAAGAAAGTTGATGCAGCTTTCTTTCTTTTTTTCTCTTATGCATTATTCCGACCTTTGCACCAGCAATTTGAAATTGCTGAGGCGATGAAGTTGCTAAGCGTTCTTTGACATGTTGATACAAACCACCCACACTGAAGGCAGGAGGGATAAGAGAGAGAAAAAACAAAAGTATAATCTTAGAGTCGCTTAAGGAGGCGACGTTAAACAAAAAAATATGAGTAGAACAAGAAATTTGATTACAATCGCACGAGGCACTATCGCTGAAAATGCACGTCGTCAGTATTCGCTGATCAATCAGTGCCGGATGCCACGAAACATGAAGAGTGACTTTCGCTTCATGGGACACAGGATCTAAAGGATAGTCAAGAGAGAATTAATTAACATTTTACAAATCTGAGACGAAAGTGAGTGAGGGAAGTCTCGCGAGTGAAAAAGGCCTAATTTCAGCACTTGCCGAATCTCACAAATCGAAATCAGATTTATTTATGAGAAAACCATTTATTTTTAAGAAAAACATTTTACAGCAGAACGTCCAGATGGACGGCAGTATTAACTTCCAGACCAACGGCGACATCAACGTCTATCCGTGCCCTTGGGAACAGGACAAGGAGGTGACCAACGGCAACCGAGTCAAGTACCGTGCTGGAATCCAAGTTGATGCCGATGGCCGCACATTCGTGAAGAGATACAACGACGGGCTTCGCGGCCCCAAGCATGAGACCCTCTTCGAAACCCCTCACGGGGCGGTGAAGATGACTCGCCCTCAGGTAAGACCCAGTACGGGTCAGCGCCGAATGGATGAGGAGTTTGTGTGGGTCACCTTCAAGTTCCCCAAGAAATATCCCCTGTGGATGATCGTGGAGAACTTCATGAGAGAGGTTAATCAAGTAATGTCATTTTTTAATACAAGAAAGGAGGAAACTGTATGGAATCAGCAGTAATCAGAACCATGAAATTCACATGCATAGGTAAGGGGCACGGCGCCCCTTGCCTCCCTGCCACCGAGCAGGATTGGCTGGAGTTGAGAAAGCAGCCCTGGCTGGCTCAGATGTGTGAGCGTATCAATAAGGGTGACGAGGAATTAAAACATCGTCTGCCTGTCTGGACACCTCATTGCGCGGAGTTTGCCAATAACCATAGGGCGATTGCCGATGCCGTGAAGCCTCTTAACCGTCTGATGCTGGACTTTGACGAGAAAGGGCACACGGATGAAATCCTTTGTTCATTGAACATTGAACATGGAACATTCTTGCATCCCTCTGGTAGCAAGCGAGCAGAGCTCGAGCGGAACATTGGCTGCGCCCAGCCAGACTTACATGGGATGGAGGTTCTATTGGTTGAGGAATCGGTTCGTCGTGGTACTCATGTGCTGGTGGAGTTGCCGGAAGGGATGACACCTGAAACGGCACAGGAACTGATGAAAGAGGCTACGGGATTCACACCCGATGCAGCTGTGAAGGACGTTTCGAGGTGCATCTATATGGTGCCGGAGGATCATACCAAGTATGTTAATCCGAAGCTGTTTGAGGTATCAGAAGAACGTGAGCTGAAATCTCAGCCGACGTCTAACGAGCGCAAATCTGCGCCGATTGCCAACGAATCCAAAAGTGGATTGGTTGCAACTGAATCCAATTCTGGATTGAGTGAACAAGAGCTCAAATCTGAGCCGTCG
>JAEETD010000086.1 GCA_016290175.1 Prevotella sp.
GGAAGGGCAACTCTATTCAGCAGAAGGACTTCAGAATACCTATAATCATTTCGGCCGGTTGGGAGCCGTGCGTTATACTAATATTGCTTTCCAGACAGTTCCGGACTCTGCCCAACTCGATATGAATGTACAGGTGCAGACCAACAAGCCCTCGACCCTCAGTTTTCAGCCAGAGGGAACGAACACGGCAGGAGACCTTGGAGCTGCTGCCTCGCTGACCTATCAGAACCGGAATCTCTTCCGTGGTTCAGAGACATTCAGCGTCCAGTTGCGTGGCGCATATGAGGCTATACGTGGATTGGAAGGCTATCGTAATCAGGACTTCGTAGAGTACAGTGTGGAGAGTCGTCTGAGTTTCCCGCGATTCATCATGCCTTTTCTGAGCCGTGAGATGCGCCGTAAGACGATTGCCACCAGTGAGGTGTCGTTGCTTTATGATACCCAGAGCCGTCCCGAGTTCCACCGTCAGGTGGTTTCCGCCGGATGGCGCTATCGCTGGAAGCCTCAGTCGAGGATTGACCAATATCAGTTTGATCTCGTCGACTTGAACTATATCTTCATGCCTTGGATCAGTGAGACTTTCAAGAATGAGTATCTGCAGGATAACAGTAACTATAATGTCATTCTGCGATATAACTACGAGGATCTGTTCATAATGAAGACCGGCTTCGGTTATAGTTACAATGATGGTCATATCGCTATCAAGACGAATCTGGAGGCAGCGGGTAATCTGCTCAGCCTTGGTAGCAGTCTGTTTCAGGCAGAGAAGGATGATGACGGGCATTATCGCATCTTTAATATCGCATATGCCCAATATGTGAAGGGTGATGTGGATTTCACCTGTAATCTGCTGCCTGATTATAAGGATCAGTTAGTGTTTCATTGTGGGTTGGGAATTGCATACCCATATGGCAATAGTTCTGTTCTGCCTTTTGAAAAGCGCTATTTCTCCGGAGGTGCAAATAGCGTGCGTGGATGGAGTGTGAGAAGCCTTGGTCCGGGTCGGTATAAGGGGCGTGACGGCAATATTAACTTCATCACTCAGACCGGTGACATGAAGTTGGATTTGAATTTAGAATATCGTACCCATCTTTTCTGGAAGTTCGGAGGTGCCGCTTTTGTGGATGCGGGAAACATCTGGACCTTGCGTGAATATGATCAGCAACCAGGAGGACAGTTCAAGTTGCAGAACGTCCTACGCGACTTGGCTGTCAGTTATGGTCTTGGACTCCGACTGAATTTCGATTACTTCATTATGCGCTTCGATTTTGGTATGAAGGCGGTGAATCCGGCTTATCAGACCGAAGAAGAGGAACACTATGCGATTATCCATCCCAGGCTTAGTCGGGATTTCGCATTCCATTTTGCGGTGGGACTTCCATTCTGATCACATGTTGAAAATGGCTTTTATAAGATTAAAATATTAAAAAACTTTGATAAAGAAAGGCTATTTCTTTGGTGATAACTTATTTTTTGTGTACTTTTGCACAAAATATAAACCAAAATGCTGAAATTTATATCGTTTGGGAGCGGAAGTAGTGGTAATTGCTATTATCTCGGGACCGCAACCGACGGATTATTTATAGATATAGGAGTTGGCTTAAGAACGCTCAAGAAGCATGCCCGTGATTACGGCATCAGCCTCAGTTCGGTACGGAAGATCTTGATTACACATGATCATGCGGACCATATCAAGTCTGTAGGTTCCTTCAGTTATGATTATAGTGTGCCTGTCTATGCCACAGAGAAGGTTCATGATGGCATAGAACATAACTATTGTATACAAAGGAAACTGCAGAAGGAACTGCGACTGATCATTGAACCAGGTACGACTGTCAGGCTTGGTGATTTCCTGGTGACGCCTTTCTCAGTGCCTCATGATGCCAATGAGAATGTGGGATATAAGCTTGAAGTCGATGGCACTGTTTTCGTCATCATAACGGATGCAGGCAGTGTGACAGAGGAGATGAAGGGCTTTATCGCTGAGGCTGATTATCTGGTGATAGAGGCTAATCACGATGTGGAGATGCTGCAGGGTGGTCCATACCCCCAATATCTGAAAGACAGGATCCTGAGTCCGAATGGCCATCTGTCGAACACGGATTGTGGCAAGGTTCTGGCAGAGAACATGTCGGAGCGGCTGAAGCATGTCTGGTTGTGTCATCTGAGTGAGGAAAACAATCATCCTGAACTGGCCCGGAAGACGGTGGATGCCATTCTGCGTAGTTATGGTATCATTCCAGGAAAGGATATTATGCTGGATGTTTTGAAGCGGAAAATGCCGAGTGAAGTCTATGAATTAGTATGAAATGTGTGAATTTGATATCTTTCTGAGCAAAAAAGCGACAAAATGTTTGTTGGTTTCGCAAGAAAGTTATAACTTTGCACCCGAAATTAAGAAAAATCAAAGAAAAGATGATGAATCTCAGCCTAATTAGCGCCATTATTATTATTCGACTGCAGGGAGCAGCCGGAAGTGATATAGGTGTATATATAAAATAGGTATAAGATACAAAATGATATAGAGCCTTTCTCACTTCCGAGTGTGAAAGGCTTTTTTGATTTCAGACAGATATACAAATAACAACAGTAAATATTAGACAAAAATGAACGACAGACTTTACATTTTCGACACAACACTCCGCGACGGAGAGCAGGTGCCTGGATGCCAGCTGAATACCGTAGAGAAGATTCAGGTGGCCAAAGCACTGGAGCAACTCGGCGTGGATGTGATTGAAGCAGGTTTCCCTGTGAGTAGTCCTGGTGATTTCAACTCTGTGATTGAAATCTCAAAGGCGGTGACGTGGCCCGTTATCTGTGCATTGACACGTGCTGTGGAGCATGATATCGATGTGGCCTTCGAGGCGCTGAAATATGCCAAGCACAAGCGTATCCATACAGGCATCGGTACCAGCGATGAGCATATCCTGTATAAATTCAACTCCGACCGCGAGCATATCCTCGAACAGGCTGTTGCTGCCACGAAGTATGCCAAGCGTTATGTCGACGATGTGGAGTTCTACTGCGAGGATGCTGGCCGTACGGATAATGAATATCTGGCTCAGGTGGTAGAGGCCGTGATCAGGGCTGGAGCCACTGTGGTGAATATCCCTGATACCACAGGCTATTGTCTGCCTCAGGAATATTATGAAAAGATCAAGTATCTGATGGAGCATGTTGATGGTATCGACAAGGCCATTATCTCCACACATTGTCACAATGACTTAGGTCTGGCAACAGCCAACACCTTCAGTGGCGTGATGGCAGGTGCCCGACAGGTTGAGGTAACGGTGAACGGCATTGGTGAACGGGCTGGTAATACGTCGTTGGAGGAGATTGCGATGATTCTGAAATGCCACAGGAGCATAGAGATTGATACGAATATCAACACCACAAAGATCTATCCCATCTCGCGCATGGTGTCATCGCTGATGAATATGCCCGTACAACCTAACAAGGCTATCGTGGGCCGTAATGCTTTCGCACATTCCAGCGGTATTCATCAGGACGGGGTGTTGAAGAATGTGCATACCTATGAGATCATGGACCCGAAGGATGTGGGCATCGATGATAACAGCATCCTGTTGACGGCACGCAGCGGAAGGGCCGCTCTGAAGCATCGCCTGCACTTGAACGGCGTGGATCTGGAAGATCAGAAACTCGACAAGATCTATGAGAAGTTCCTGCAGTTGGCAGACCAGAAGAAGGAGGTGAGCGATGCCGACGTGCTGATGCTGGCAGGTGCCGATACGGCAGAGACACACGCTGTGAAGCTCGACTTCCTGCAGGTGACCACAGGCAAGGGCGTGAAGAGTGTGGCCTCCATCGGTCTGGATATCTCCGGACAGAAGTTCGAAGCGGCTGCCTCGGGTAATGGTCCTGTGGATGCTGCCATCAAGGCATTGAAGAAGATTATCATGAAGCAGATGACGCTGAAGGAATTCACCATTCAGGCTATTTCGAAAGGCTCTGACGATGTGGGAAAGGTACACATGCAGGTGGAGTACGACGGCTCACTGTACTACGGTTTCGGTGCCGACACAGACATCGTGACGGCTTCGGTAGAGGCATATATCGATTGTATCAACAAATTTAAGAAGCCTGACGCATGAATACATTATTCGACAAGATATGGGACAAACATGTGGTCCAGCAGATCCAGGATGGTCCCACGCAGCTGTATATCGACAGGCTCTATTGCCATGAGGTGACCTCGCCACAGGCTTTCGAGGGCATGCGCGAAAGAGGATTGAAGTGTTTCCGCCCCCAGCAGATATTCTGTATGCCGGATCATAATACACCTACACATGATCAGGATAAACCCATTGAAGACCCTGTATCGAAGAAGCAGGTGGATATGTTGGCGAAGAATGCTGCCGATTTCGGACTGACACATTATGGCATGATGTCGAAGGATAACGGTATCATCCATGTGGTGGGTCCTGAGAAGGGATTGAGCCTGCCTGGAATGACCATTGTCTGTGGCGACTCGCATACGTCTACCCATGGCGCGATGGGAGCTGTGGCCTTTGGCATCGGTACCTCAGAGGTGGAGATGGTGATGGCCTCGCAGTGTATCCTTCAGCAGAAGCCTAAGTCGATGCGTATCAGCATCAATGGAACGTTGGGTAAGGGTGTGACAGCAAAGGATGTCGCGCTTTATCTCATGGCCAGACTCACCACCTCGGGTGCTACGGGCTATTTCGTCGAGTATGCAGGCGATGTTATCGCCGCCATGTCGATGGAAGGTCGCCTGACACTCTGCAATCTCTCGATAGAGATGGGTGCCCGTGGCGGCTTCATAGCACCCGACGAGACCACCTTTAATTATATAAAAGGTAAGGAATATGCACCGAAGGGTGAGGCCTGGGATAAGGCTGTGGCAGAATGGAAGACCTTGAAGAGTGGCGATGATGCCGTCTTCGACAAGGAACTGGTCTTTGATGCTGCTGACATCGAGCCACGCATCACTTACGGAACGAATCCCGGTATGGGCATCGGTATCACACAGCCGATTCCTGCTAACGCGCAAATGGCCCATTCACCCGAACAAGGCTTTGAGAAAGCACTCAGCTATATGGGCTTCAAGGCTGGCCAGAAGTTGTTGGGCACCAAGGTGGATTATGTTTTCCTTGGGGCTTGCACCAACGGACGTATTGAAGACTTCCGCGCCTTTGCCTCGATCGTGAAGGGTCGGAAGAAAGCACAGGATGTCATTGCCTGGCTGGTGCCTGGCTCATGGGCTGTCGACCGTCAGATCCGTGAAGAGGGCCTCGACGCTGTTCTTGCAGAGGCTGGCTTTGAGATCCGCCAGCCAGGCTGTTCTGCCTGTCTGGCAATGAACGACGACAAGATTCCTGCAGGCAAACTCTCTGTCTCTACCTCTAATCGTAACTTTGAGGGTCGTCAAGGCCCCGGCGCACGCACCATCCTGGCATCGCCCCTGGTAGCTGCTGCCGCTGCTGTCACTGGCGTTATCACTGATCCACGCACATTATTATGAAACAGAAATTCGACATCATCACATCCACTTGTGTGCCGCTTCCTTTGGAGAATGTGGACACTGACCAGATTATACCCGCCCGTTTCCTGAAGGCAACGACGCGTGAGGAACGTTTCTTCGGTGATAATCTTTTCCGCGATTGGCGCTATAATGCCGATGGCACCCCGAATCAGGACTTCGTGCTGAACGACCCAAGATACACTGGCTGCATCCTTGTGGCAGGCAAGAACTTCGGCTCCGGTTCCTCCCGTGAGCATGCCGCCTGGGCCATTGCAGGCTATGGCTTCAGGGTGGTCATCAGTAGCTTCTTTGCCGATATTCACAAGAATAATGAATTGAACAATTTCGTGCTGCCTGTGCAGGTGAGCGAGGACTTCCTTGCCGAGCTCTTTCAGAGTATTCAGAATAATCCGGGTACTCAGATTAAGGTCGACCTCCCCAATCAGACGGTGACGAATCTCTCTACGGGCCACAGCGAGACTTTCGAGATCAATGCCTATAAGAAGCATTGTCTGATGAACGGTCTCGATGATATTGATTTCCTGGTACAGAACCAAGACAAGACGATTGCATGGGAACAGCAGAGAAAGTAAACAATTACAAGCGCATCCAGCCCTTTGTGGAAATCCTTGATTCCACCCTGCGCGATGGTGAGCAGACCAGCGGTGTATCCTTCCTGCCGCATGAGAAACTCATGATGGCGCGTATGCTGCTGCACGATCTGAATGTCGACCGTATCGAGGTGGCCTCTGCCCGTGTTTCGGAAGGTGAGAAAGAGGCCGTGCAGATGATCTGCCGTTATGCGGAGAAGATTGATAAGCTGAATAGGGTAGAGGTGCTTGGCTTCGTGGATGAAGGTAAAAGTGTCGACTGGATTGCTGAATGCGGATGCAAGGTGCTGAACCTGCTGGCGAAAGGCTCGCTGAAGCATTGCACCCAGCAGTTGCAGAAGACGCCCGACGAACATATCGAGGACATCCGTCGGGAGGTGAAATATGCCCGCAGCAAAGGCATCTCCGTGAATCTGTATCTGGAGGACTGGTCGAATGGCATGAAGGATTCTCTTTCGTATGTCTACCATCTGATGGACCAGCTCTGCGACAGCGGTATCCGTCGCTTTATGTTGCCCGATACGCTGGGCATCATGAATCCCCTCCAGTGCATCGAGTACTTCCGTAAGATGATCAAGCGTTATCCTGATACCCACTTCGATTTCCACGCGCATAATGACTATGACCTTGCGGTGTCGAATTCCTTGGCTGCAGTGCTGAGTGGCGCCAAAGGCCTGCACGTCACCGTCAACGGTCTGGGAGAACGTTGTGGCAATGCCCCGCTGTCGAGCGTTCAGGTGATCCTGAAGGATCAGTTCCATGCCAAGACCAATATCAACGAGAACAAGCTCAATGATATCTCGCGGTTGGTAGAGAGCTATAGCGGCATCGCCGTTGCGCCCAATCAGCCGATCATCGGCGACAATGTCTTTACCCAGGTGGCGGGCGTCCATGCGGATGGCGATAAGAAGAACAATCTCTATCAGAACGACCTCGTGCCCGAGCGTTTCGGACGTAAGCGTGAATATGCCCTGGGCAAGAACAGCGGCAGGGCCAACATTGCCAAGAATCTGGAAGAGCTGGGGCTCGAACTGACACCCGAGCAGACCCGGAAGGTGACACAGCGTATCACCGAGCTCGGCGACAAGAAAGAACGGGTGACCTTAGAGGATCTGCCTTTCATCGTGAGCGATGTGCTCAAACACGATGCACCTGAAGACAAGGTAAAACTCGTGAGTTACATCGTCTCTACGGCCTATGGTCTGAAACCGGGCGCGAATATCAAGGTTGAGGTCAACGGTCAGCAGTATGAGGCCAGTGCCACAGGCGACGGTCAGTATGATGCTTTCGTGAAGTCGTTGCGATACATCTACAAGAAATACCTCGACCGCACCTTCCCGCTGCTGGCTAACTATGCCGTGACCATTCCCCCGGGCGGACGTACCGATGCCTTGGTGCAGACGGTCATCACCTGGAATGACAATGGGCGGATATTCCGTACCCGGGGCCTCGATGCCGACCAGACGGAAGCGGCCATCAAGGCGACCTTTAAAATGTTGAACATCATCGAAAAAGAATATAATAACGAATTATGAAACTGAAAATAGCGATTCTTCCGGGCGATGGTATCGGACCGGAGATTATGAGACAAGGTGTGGCTGTGCTGGATGCCATCGCAGCCAAGTGTGGACACGAGTTTACGTATCAGGAAGCCATCTGTGGCGCTCATGCCATCGATGAGGTGGGCGACCCTTATCCTGATGCCACTCACGAGGTGTGTATGCAGGCCGATGCTGTGCTCTTTGCGGCGGTGGGCGACCTGAAATACGACCACAATCCTACGGCGAAGGTCCGTCCTGAGACGGGCTTGCTGGCCATGCGGAAGAAACTCGGACTGTTTGCCAATGTGCGTCCTGTGGCTACCTTCGACTGTCTGCTCCACAAGTCCCCGCTGAAGGATGAACTCATCCGTGGTGCCGATTTCGTGGTGCTGCGCGAGCTGACGGGCGGTATGTATTTCGGTGAGCGTTATCAGGACAACGACAAGGCCTACGACACTGATATCTACACCCGTCCCGAGATTGAGCGCATCGTGAAGCTGGGCTTCGAGATTGCCATGCAGCGCAACAAGCATCTGACGGTGGTCGACAAGGCCAACATCCTGGCCAGTTCGCGTCTCTGGCGACAGATAGCCAAGGAGATCGAGCCGCAGTATCCTGAGGTGCGCACCGACTATATGTTCATCGACAATGCCTCGATGCGGGTGCTCACCGAACCGCGTTTCTTCGATGTCATCGTGACGGAGAACACCTTCGGCGACATCCTCACCGACGAGACGGCTTGCATCACGGGTTCGATGGGTCTCCAGCCCTCTGCTTCCCTGGGTGAGCATACGCCGCTTTTCGAGCCCGTTCACGGTTCCTGGCCGCAGGCTGCCGGGCAGAACCTGGCCAATCCCCTGGCGCAGATCCTCTCTGCTGCCATGCTTCTGGAACACTTCGGACTCAGCAAGGAAGGCGCCTTGGTCCGTGAGGCCGTCAATGCCTCGCTCGATGCCAATGTCCGTACGCCCGAAATCCAGGTCGAGGGCGGCGCACATTACGGCACCCGTGAAGTAGGAGAGTGGATCGTCAATTATATAGTTAAGAGTTAAGAACTGAGAATTAAGAGTTATGATAACATTTTTCGATGGAGGGAAGAGTAGGAGAGGAGTTAGGATGGCTTGCATGGTAATCATAACTCTTAGTTCTTCACTCTTAGTTCTTCACTCCACCTCGGCGCAGACCCGTCAACAATGGCGCGATTCCCTCGAGGTGCTCAATGCCCAAATCAGCAAAGACCCGCAGAACCTCCATCTCCATCTGCTCAAGGCCGAGGCGAATATCAACCTCGAACAGTGGGACTATGCCCTCGCGGAGTATGGCAAGATCCTCCATGCCGACGGGAAGAATCTGGCTGCGCTCTATTTCCGGGCATACGTCCACACCCAGCAGCGGCATTACGATCTGGCACGTGTCGACTACGAGACCTTCCTGCGTCTGCAACCCACACATTTCGAGGCCCGTCTGGGCTTGGCGCACGTCCTGCAGAAGATGGGGCGCAAGACCGACACCTTCGACGAGCTGAACCGTCTGGTTCAGATGTTTCCGGATTCGGCTGATGCCTACGCCGCCCGCGCAGCCTTCGAGACGGAGCAGAAACAATACGACATCGCCCTCTACGATTGGGATGAAGCCATCCGTCGCCGTCCCCTTCATTCCGGCTTCGTCGTGTCAAAGGCCGATATCCTGATATCCTTATACCGGATGGATGAGGCGCGTCAGGAGTTGAATGCCGCCATCAAACGGGGTGTGTCTCGTTATGCCCTCAAGGAGTGGCTCGACAAGTGTAAGAAATGACAGAATGGACGACAAGCGATATCTTACCAGTCTCATTCGCGAGGGTGAGCACCAGCAGCAGGATTTCAAGTATCGGGTGTCCGATGCCTGTAAACTGGCCAAGTCGGTGTCTGCCTTTGCGAATACAGACGGGGGGCGCTTGTTGATAGGTGTCCGTGATGACGGTCATCTTTCTGGTGTCCGCTCAGAGGAGGAGATATACATGATGCACCAGGCGGCCTATAAATATTGCAGACCTGAGGCGAGCATCAAGTTTGATACCTACCATGTTGATGGCCGTACGATAGTGATCGCCACCGTTCCCCCTTCAGAAAGACGTCCTGTCTGTGCAATAGGTGAAGACGGTAAGACCAGGGCTTATATCCGTATAGCCGATGAGAATATCGTGGCGTCGCCTGTCCTGCTGGCGGTATGGCGTGATGCCCAGAAACCGCAGGGCACCATGATGACCTATACCGATACCGTCCGTAAGTTGCTGGATGCGATGACCGGGTCGCAGACCTTAAACCAGTTGGTGCGTCGTTCGGCTATTCCCCGTCCTAAGGTGATCACCCTCCTGGCTCGTCTTATCCGCTTTGGCGTCGCCCAGTGGGAATACAAAGACCAGCAGTTCCTCTTCACCCAGCGCTAACCACACAAAATCCCCCCGCAACCGCGAGGGGATTTTTCACTATTCGCAGCGCTCCTTAGAGCGCAATCGGTCCATAGCCCATACATGAGGTCGTTGTGATGGCCGTCAGGAAGGCCGTGAGCGCGGCTACTACTACCTTCACCGCAATCTCAATGATCCTCTTCTTCATAGGCCTTAGTCGTTAGTGAGTCCATCGCCACCGTCAGCGGTGCCCGTATTGATCACGAGGCTCGAAGCCTGTCCGGGCATAGCGAAGCTGCCGCTATACACACCACCGTCTTCGGTGAGTTCGATGCTCGATCCGTTCACACTTGCGGTCGGTACCTTACCCTCAGCCGGCGTGATGCTGATCTCCACCTCGGCATCCTCACTCAGGCTCGAACCCGAAGCAACCGCGTTGCCGTTATGGGTCACACTTGCCGAACCCGTACCCGACTTGTTGATGGTCAGCGCATAGCCCGTAGCCTGCTGGCTCTGACCGCCCTGAGAGCTCTGGCCGTTCTCGCCCTGGTTCTGACCGTTCTGACCGTTCTCGCTGCCCTCGTTGTCCTCAACCTCGCCGCTGTCGCCAGAGGTCACACGCTTCAGCACGTTACCTTCCTCGTCGAGACAAGTGATCTGAATGCTCGTGTTCTTCAGCTCATCCTTCAGGTCCACGTTGGGAGTGAAGATGATGCGTCGCACGGTGATCAGGTTGGTCTTCACATCCTCCAGCTTCTCCACCGCCTTCGAACGGACGCCGAAGCGCATGGTTCCCAGGCCGGGCAGGGGAATCGAGTGACCCTCGGTGGCCCACGTACGGAGCACTTCACCTGCGGCATCCCAAGCCGCCTTGATCACACCTGCAGAGATGCCGGAGTGGGTAGAGGCCTCTGCGAACACCTTCTTCTCCTGGATGGGGATGTAGAGGTCGGGACGCATCACGAACTTCATTCCAGGATTCTTACCCAATTTCACTTCACGTCGTTGTGCAATTACTTTAATAGCCATAATTCAATTAGTTTTTTAAGTAGTTTGAAATGTTAATAATTTTGTTAATTCTCTCGTTGTCGCCTTGTTTGGCTTCCTGAAGGTGCTGTTAAGGAAAACAATTGCTTTCATTAATGCGCGCAAATTCCAGATTTAATGCTCGCAATTTTTACCCTTAAAGACCGCCTGTCCGCTTCTTCAATTTGACACTGCAAAGGTACGAATATTTCATTGCGGTTCACGAAAAAAATGCAAGAATTTTTTTCATTTTCTGCGATTTTCTTTTCCTGAACCGGTTGACACATTTGGCGGTCATTTGGTCAAGGTCATTTGGTCAAAATCGAAAACGCATTGTCAAAATCCGCCACTATAATATAAATATTTTATTTATATATAGTGAGCAAATGACCGGGTTCCGAAATCGAAAATGACCAAATGACCATGACCAAATGACCACGACAAAACACATGGGATGTAACAAAAGAACCGTCCCTGTTTACATGCACAACTGCGTTTTCTCGATAGGCGAAAAGGCGAAGTTATCAATGGAGCGGTGTCTGGTATGCCCTATCTGACGAGCACCTTCTTGCCATTGATGATGTAAAGGCCACGAGTGGGAGTACCGAAGACCTGTCGCCCATCGAGCATGTAGACACGATGGGAGTTGACGTTCTCATCATCGGCCAACTCATGGATTCCCGTCGACTTGCGCTCAAGCACCAGTTCCAGTCCGTGTTTGACATCTACCTTACCATAGCCGAACCGCTCGGGAGAGGCTTCCACGAACTCGTCCTTGCGGCACGACTGCGCCATGATGTC
>JAEETD010000155.1 GCA_016290175.1 Prevotella sp.
ACCAGGAATTGTATCGCAATGCCACCTCGACGATGGGACATGTGGACTCTCTGATGATCGATTTGAAACAACATCCGAAGCGCTATGTACATTTCTCCCTTTTTGGAAGAAAAGACAAGTAATTTAAATTTCGTCTAAATAACGAGGAATTTGTCCTCTCCGATAAGGTATTTTTGCAAAGCCTTATATTTATGGCAAAAGAGAGATGAATGAGGGATAGTAATTAATATTCCCTTTTTATGCTTGTTTTTCCGTAATTCGTTGATTGCCAAGATGTTTGAAATTTCAAAGAGGGTATTTTGACTGCTAAAATCGTGAAACGGCCTAACTTACCGCTTATTAGGAAGTTACGCCAATTGTACAAAGGAAGTATGATTTTTCAGGATTTGGTTTTTCCAAAAAAAAGTGCGAACTTTGCACCGCTAAATTAAAGCAATCGAGTATGATTAAGAGTCAAAGTGCGCTCTGGGATGAATGTCTGCGTCTCATCCAGGCCAATGTCACAGAGCAGCAGTTCAAAACGTGGTTTGCGCCGATTGTTTTCGAGTCTTACTCGGAGCAAGAGCACACGCTCATGGTGCAGGTTCCAAGTCCGTACGTCTACGAGTACTTGGAGCAGTACTACGTTGGCTTATTAAGAAAGGTACTCGAGCGCGTATTTGGCACCAATGTCATTCTCCGCTACCGTATTATTACCGTTGCAGGTGGTAATAAGAATCGGAATACCACTCAGGTGGTTGAAGGCGAGGTGCCTGCAGGGATTGACGCGCCTCAGGTTGTCCGTCGCGGTAATCAGTCACCTACGACACTCGATGCAGCTGTTCCTCAGGGACTGAACCCGCAGCTGGATCCTAAGAAGACCTTCCAGAACTACATTGAGGGCGATTCCAACAAGTTGCCGCGTACGGTGGGCCTCTCCATCGCGGAGCATCCGGGCAAGACCACGTTCAACCCGTTCTTTATCTATGGTCCTTCTGGTTGTGGTAAGACGCATCTGATCAATGCCATTGGTGTACGCTGCAAGGAGATGTATCCCGAGAAGCGTGTGCTCTATGTCAGTGCCCGTCTGTTCCAGGTGCAGTTCACTGATGCCAGTCGACAGAATACGGTTAATGATTTTATCAATTTCTATCAGACCATCGATGTGCTGATTGTCGATGATGTACAGGAATGGGCTACTGCTGAGAGGACAGTCTCCACATTCTTCCATATCTTCGATCATCTGTTCCGTCTGGGCAAGCAGATCATCCTTGCGAGCGATCGTCCGCCCATCGACCTGAAATGGTTGCATGAGCGCATGCTGACACGCTTCTCCTGCGGTCTTATTGCTGAGTTGGAGAAACCCACGGTACAGCTCTGCATCGATATCCTCAACTCCAAATGCCGTCGTGACGGTCTGAAGATCCCTGCCAACGTCATCCAGTATATTGCGGAGACCGTCAATGGCAGCGTGCGCGACCTGGAAGGTGTGGTCAATTCGCTGATGGCCTATTCCATTGTCTACAACTCAAATATAGACATGCATTTGGCCGAGCGTATCATCGAGCGTGCCGTGAAGATCGACAACCATCCGCTCACCATCGACGATATCCTCGAGAAGGTCTGCAAGCACTATAAGGTTGAGCAGCACCATATTACCAGCAAGAGCCGTCGTCGCGACTATGTGCAGGTGCGCCAGATCTCGATGTATCTTGCACAGAAATACACCAAGATGCCTGCGGCCCGCATCGGACAGTTGATAGGCAACCGCGACCACTCTACTGTGATCCACAGCTGCAACACCATCGAGCAGCGCCTGAAGATCGACAAAGGCTTCTCCGAGGAGATCAGCAGCATCGAACGTTCATTCCGACTGAAAAAGAAATAGAAGACTCGCCATTCGACATTCGAAGCGAGTCTTTTTTTCATAACCTGATGCTGAAGCCGGCAATCAGCCAGCGTCCAGGCTGTGTGACCATTCCATAATCCCGATATTGAGTATCAAAGAGATTGTTTACCTCGATGTAGGCCTTCCAATTCGTTTGTGCCCAAGTCAGACGCGAGTCCAGGATAGCGTAAGGCTCATAGTCACAGGTCTGTCCGTCGAAGCCGGTGTATGAGCCCATACGGTCCTGCCAGCGCAGGTTCACACCCAGCGACAACCGCTTCGTCATCTGCACCTGTGTCTTTGCCACCAACTTATGCCTGAGGTATTCCAGCGCATACTGCGATACAATGTCCGCCTCCTGCTTCTTGTCCTGATGAATGTAGGCGTAATGGCATTGAACATTGACCATTGACCATTTAACATTGAAGCCGGCTTCGA
>JAEETD010000156.1 GCA_016290175.1 Prevotella sp.
TTTAATTTGAACCGTGCCGCAGCATTCGTAGGCTGACAAGTTCACGGAACCTTTAATTTGTTTCCCCCTTTTGCCTGTGGGCAATTGGTCATGGCGCATATAGATGTTTCCTCGTATGCATAGCCATTAGTCATATAGCATTGCATAGGATGCCTCCGGGCAGCCCTGTCACTGGTATATACTGGCTCCTTGCATCGTCTGGATTCACCTGACACATGGCAATTGACGGCGTTAATTAATTCATAATCATTATGGCAAGCAAAAAGAAACAGGAAGAGGTGAAGCAGGAATCAGCCCCTCAGAAGCAGCAGGAAGCCGCTACTGACAAAAAGACTGCTACTAAGAAAAAGAGTGAAGAGTCCGTCAAGGATGAGAAAACCGAGACCAAGAAAGTCGAGAAGGCTGCCGACAAGAAGGAGCAGCAGGCCGAGAAGACTCCCCGTGAGCCGCAGCTTGTAACGGTAAACGGTGAGAAGGTGACGCATGCCCATGCCTTCCAGTCGAACAAGAGCGAGGACACCTGGTACTTCACGGCAAAATTGGACGGCAAACAGCTCCGTCCCATGAAGATGCATGCCGATGATGTGGCTGCCTATCAGAAGAAGGAGTCATCCATCGAACATCTGATGAAGACCTACTATCCGTCAAAGATGGAGCCGAAGGTCGGTAAGGAGCAGTATCTGGCAGACAACAAACTGTCGGACGGTCGTGTCATCGACAAGATGAACGTCTACAAGGAAAAGGACGAGACAAAACAGGATGCAGGCAAGTACAAGCTGTATGCCGTCGTGGGTGACCAGAAGATGTCAACGGTGCTGTCGTTCAAGGATCTGAACTCGTTCTTCGACCGTGTGACCACTCCCGCCCAGCTGGTGGAGAAGAACTTCGGCGAGAAGCTGCATCTGGCTTCTGCCTATGCCAAGTACCAGTTGCCGGAGGGTGCCAAGCCTGAGAATATCCGTATTGCAAAGGACAAGCAGACGGACAAGTGGACGATTTCCGCTGACCTGGGGCCGAAGGGCAAGACGGAGAAGAAACCGTTGAGTTTCGATGACGGCTATTCGTTCTTCACGGCAAAGACGGCCACCCGTGAGCAGCTGGCAGGCAAGTACCTCGCCAGTGACATCAAGTCTCTGATGGCTCCGAAGCAGGAGAAGTCCGTGAGTATGAAGGTGTAATAAACTGCTGGCTGTCGGATATTCTCTGGCAGCCAGCTATAATGTAATCAACATATCAAGATTTTATTATGGCAAAGAAAACTTATGAGGAGCTTGCTCAGCTCAAACAGGACGGTAAGATCGGTTGGAAACAGTTCGTATTGGAAGGTGATGATGCCGATGGCTATAAGCAATGGTGCGAGGATCATGGCATGGAGCCGACTGATGACAATGCGGAATTGTATGTCGAGATGACCGATGAACGGATGTTCGAGAACCAGGAAGAGCAGTAGCCATGTACAAGAAAAGGAATACCGGCTCCGGCGGTGGCGGACAGTCGATGGCCGACAAGGCCATTGAGAAATTCACGGAGATGATGATCGACCGCATGGAGCGTATGAAGGCCGGGGACTGGAAGAAGGGCTGGATTGACGGGGCGGCTGTCTATGGCATGCCCCAGAACATCAATGGACGGAACTATTCCGGCTCGAACTCTTTCTTCCTGCAGATGGACTCTGCCATGCATGGCTATAAGACTCCCGTGTACATGACGTTCCTCCAGATACAGAAGGAGAACGCCCGCATCAACAAGGGTGCCGAGGCGATGCCCGTCATCTACTGGGACGTGTCCATCAAGGATGCCAACGGCAAGCGAGTTGACCGTGATGACTACCGTAACATGTCGAAGGAGGAACAGGACAGGTGTACCGTCCTTCCCTTCATGAAGGCCTACCACGTCTTCAACATGGATCAGACGAACCTCGCCGAGGTGAACAAGGCGAAGTACGACCGCATGGTGGAGAAGTTCAAGGCCCCGGAAATGCGTGATGCGGATGGTATGTATGTCAACAAGGCGCTTGACCGTCTCTTTGAGAAACAGGAATGGGTATGTCCCATCCAGTATGACAAGGTCTCGCCAAGTGCCTACTACAGTCCGTCGCGTGACATCATCGTCGTGCCGAAGAAGGAACAGTTCAACATCGGCAAGGACAAGGACGAGATTTACAAGGACGGCATGGAGTACTATTCATCGGCCCTGCATGAGATGGCGCACTCGACGGGTACGGAGAAACGCCTGAACCGTGTCAAGGGTGACAAGTTCGGCGATCCGAAGTACGCCAAGGAGGAGCTGGTGGCTGAGC
>JAEETD010000157.1 GCA_016290175.1 Prevotella sp.
AAATGCTGAAGCCCGGTTATCCCACGAGCTATGGTGATGCAGGTGATGTGAAGACCTGGTATCAGGCCCTCAACGATCCTGGCTTCCAACAGATGAAATTCCTCAGGCAACTGATCCTGACTTTCCCCTACTTCGAGCGGGTTCCTGACCAAAGCATCATCGTGGAGAACGGTACCAAGTACGACCGACTCATCGCGACACGAGGCAATGACTACCTGTTGGTCTATAATTACACCAGCCGTATCATGAAGATTGACCTGACGAAGATTTCCGGTACAAAAAAACATGTCTGGTGGATGAATGCCGGCACGGGGATACTGCGGTATCTAGGCGAATACGACTCTAAGGTGCTGACCTTCCGCCCACATAAGACAGGCTTTGGCATCGAGGACGGCATACTCATCGCCGTCGATAGCCAGAAGGGCTATATCGCTAAGGACCAGGTAAGAATCGCCGACCGCACACTCGGTGGCAAAGCAAGAGACCTGAATGAATAAGATGAAGAAGATCTTGATGATAGGGGCCATGATGCTGTCGACGGCGATGACCCTTTATGCAGCAAAGAAAGTTGTTATGCCCGATGTAAGCGTCAGCAACCTTCGCATAGAAAATATGGAAAACCCGTTGGCGCTCGACACCAGTTTCCCACGTTTCTCCTGGGTTATCAATTCCAAGAAACAGAATGTCCGGCAGACTGCCTATCAGATTGTCGTAACTGGCGATAATGGCGAACTCTGGAACTCTGGCAAGGTTGAGAGCGACCAGCAGCTGTGGGTACGTTATGACGGATCTAAGTTAAAGAGCAATACAACTTGCACGTGGAAGGTAAAGGTCTGGACCACTGCAGGTGAATCCGACTGGAGCAGCGATGCGTGTTTCAGCATCGGACTGCTCGACGAAGGCAAATGGAGTGGCTATTGGATAGGTTTGGAACAATTGCTGCCCGGTGAGGAAAGAGGTATGCATACGCGTATGGCCGCACGCTACCTGCGCAAGGAGTTCCAGCTGAAAGAAAAAGAGATACGTCGCGCTACAGCCTATGTGGCAGGCATCGGATTGCACGAATTCTATGTCAATGGTCAGCGCATGGGCGACGGCGTGCTACAGCCCGTGCCCTCAGACTTTCGTAAGACCATTTATTATAATACGTATGACGTGACGGAGAGCATCGAGAAATATCCCCTTATCTGTGAGGGACCGGGTAAATGTCTCTGCCTCGGCATCATCCTGGGCAACGGACGCTATTTCCCCATGCAGCAACACAAACCCTATAAGATTCATACCTTCGGCTATCCCAAATGCCGCATCAATGTCATTGTGGAATATACTGACGGGACCACCCAGCGTTTGCAGACGGACGACAAGGGTTGGAAGGTGACAGCCGACGGCCCTATTCGTGCCAACAACGAATACGATGGAGAGGAATACGACGCCCGTATGGAAATGATGGGCTGGAGCGAGGTAGGCTATGACGATTCGAAATGGTTGAAAGCTGAACGTACGGACATCCCGCAGGCCTTTCTTCGTGCACAGATGACGCCTGGCATGAAGGTGCTGCAACAAATACACCCTGCATCCATTAAAGGAAACATCGTTGACATCGGCCAGAACATTGCCGGATGGCTGAAGGTTCGTGTTCGTGGACAGAAGGGTGACACCATCCGGATCGTCTATGCAGAGAAGCTGAACGACGACGGTACGCTCTATCGCGATAATTTCCGCAATGCCCGGTCTACAGACATTTACATTTGTAACGGCGAGGAAGAATCAGATGGTCGTTGGTGGACGCCGACATTCGTTTCTCACGGTTTCAAATATGCGGAGGTCATTGGCCTGAAAAACGCCAAAAAGGACGATTTCATCGCAGAATTGGTGGCTGATGAAATGGCGACCACAGGCCATTTCGAGTGTTCTGATACCATACTGAATAAAGTGATGAAAAATGCCTGGTGGGGTATTCTTGACAACTACAAGGGTATGCCTGTCGACTGTCCGCAACGTGACGAGCGCCAGCCTTGGCTAGGCGACAGGACGATGGGTTCGCTGGGCGAGTCGTTTCTGTTCGATAACGAGCGACTCTACACCAAATGGATGCAGGATATCTGCGAGGCACAGCGCACAGACGGATGTATTCCTGACGTGGCGCCAGCCTTCTGGAATTACTACAGCGACGACGTGGCATGGGCAGCAGCCTTGCCTTTTGGTTGTGATATGCTTTGGCGACAATATGGCAACCGTGAGGCCATCGACAAGAGCTATCCTGCCATCAAGAAATGGGTGCAGCACATTATTGAAGAAT
>JAEETD010000158.1 GCA_016290175.1 Prevotella sp.
GCCCGTTTCATTGTTAAGGGCATCGTCTGATACATCACTTTTTGTGCAGTTTGTCGATAATGACAGCGAGGGCACCGTCGCCCGCCACGTTGCAGGCAGTGCCGAAGGAGTCCATTGCGATATAGAGGGCGATGATGAGTGCCTGAGCATCAGGATTGAAGCCTAGCACGCCAGCCATTGGCCCCAAGGCAGCCATCACAGCTCCGCCAGGTACGCCAGGAGCAGCAACCATACAGACACCTAGAAGCATGATGAAATGAAGAAATAGCGGAAAGTCGTGAGGCAATCCGCCGATGAGGCAGACGGTGAGTGCGCAGCAAGTGATCTTCATCATTGAGCCCGACAGGTGGATGGTGGCACAGAGCGGTACGCAAAAACTTGCGATTTCATCGCTCACACCGTTCTTTTTTGTCTGCCGCAGGGTGACGGGTATCGTGGCAGCACTCGACGAGGTGCCTAAAGCGGTGAAATAGGCTGGCAGCATATTCATCAGCAGGCGCAGCGGATTCTTCCTCGAAAGCCCTCCGGCAATTAGGAATTCATACATGAGGATAACGATATGCAGCACAAAGATGATACAGATGATTTTGGCAAACACTGCGATGATGTGATAGGCCTCGCCTGTAAAGGTCATGCCGAGGAAGATACCAAAGATATAGAGCGGCAGGAGTGGGATGATGGCCACTTGAATGGTCTTCTCGATGATAGTGCGGAACTCCGAGAAGCCTTTCTTCAGAATTGGTGAGTCAGTATAAGCAACACCGATGCCCACGACAAAAGAACTCACCAATGCTGCCATCACATCGAGAATGGCAGGAATATTCAGTTGGAAGTAGGGTACCAGCGCATCTGCTTTCTCTATCGCTGCCGTTGAGGCCTCCGTGTCTATCAGCATCGGAAAGAGCATTGTACCTGTAGCGAAAGCCAGCAGGCCGGCAATGATGGTGTCAGCATAAGCCAGTCCTACCGTCAGCAGCAACAACCGGCCTGCAGCCTTTCCGATATCGGCAATGGCCGGTGCCACCAGTCCGATGATGATCAGCGGGATCATGAAACCCAGGAATTGGCTAAACACATAGTTGAACGTCACAAATACGCGCACCCAACCCTCAGGTAGCACGTTTCCTATCAGTATCCCCATAACGATGGCGATAACAATACGTGGTAGTAATCCTATTTTTTTCATATTCTGGTGCAAAGATAATGTTTTTCTTCTTATCTTGGCTTTTTATTTAAGAAAAGTTGTACCTTTGCAGCCAAAATAATGGAATGATATGAACATTAAGCTACACACTCCCAAGAGTCTGAAGAATGGCAGCGGAATGGCTTCTCTGAAGCAATTCCTGCTTTCGCTCTTCGCCACCACCGTATCCATCGCCCTCACTTTCGGTACGGCAGCCGTCATCGACTACAACAAGAAACAAAAGGAGAAGCGTGAGATCGTGATGATGGTGATGTACGATATGTACAACTCGCTGGAAAACTTGATACTCTCCTGAAGAAACAAGATTAGATACCAGACCATACAGAACTAGACGATGACATATTTAGGTGAACTGATTTCAATCGGTGTGGCGTTCTCGTGGACTGCGACAGCGCTGCTAAGTGAGTTTGGCTCGAAGCGTTTGGGCAATCTCACGCTGAATGTGCTGAGGATGGCGCTGGCGCTGCTGTTCTCGCTAGTGCTCTTTGGAGTGGTGACGGGCAATCCGCTACCGATGGGTGTGCCTGGCGATGCCTGTGGCTGGATGCTGTTGTCAGGATTGGTGGGTTATGTGATAGGCGATTTCTGCCTGTTCCAGTGTTATATCATCATAGGTTCGCGCTTTGGTCAGCTCTTCATGACGCTGGCTCCGCTATCCGCTGCGCTGATGGCTTGGGTGACATTAGGTCAGCAGATGAGGGCGATGAGTGTCGTCGCTATGCTGGTGACGCTTTTTGGTATCGGTATCTCCGTGCTCGGACGAGGTGAGCATCATAAGCTATCGCTGAAACTGCCTCTTAATGGAGTACTCTATGCGATCGGGGCAGCCGTCTGTCAAGGTGTGGGACTGGTGCTCAGCAAGATAGGTATGGACCATTACGATATGGCTGCATTGGCCGATTTGGGCGTACCTGAATGGTTGGTGCCCTTCAGTGCCAATTTCTACCGTTGCGTTGCGGGCATCATAGGTTTCACCTTATTATTATATTTTCGCGATGGAATGGCTCCTTTACGCGAGGCCATGCACGACAGGAAAGGACTTACCGTTGCTACTGCCACCACCATCTTCGGACCCTT
>JAEETD010000018.1 GCA_016290175.1 Prevotella sp.
AAGAGCGTTGACGGTAAGAGTGAAACAAATGAAGTGGCTGACTATCCGACCTTTTTCCATGGTATCTTTGAGAAAGCCAGACTGATAGATATCCTGCAGAACTTTGAGTGCTTTGACCATAAGGATGGGCGCATGGCCAAGATTATGGCCGCCTATCACCAGTATTTCGCTGTGAACAAGGCAGTGACGCATACCCATACCGCAGTGGGTGGTGACGGAAAGATAGGTGTGTTCTGGCATACGCAAGGCTCAGGCAAGAGTCTGTCGATGGTGTTTTATGTGCACAGGCTGATACAGGAGTTCCCTGAATGTACCATCGTGGTGGTGACGGATAGAAACGATCTTGACCAGCAGCTGTATGAGCAGTTTGCAGGCTGTCAGAAGTTTCTGCGCCAGGAGCCTCAGCGTGTGGGCTTTGACCTGAATGCACAGGGTAAACTGACAAAAACCGCAGGACGCGAAGATCTGGTGCGTAAACTGAAGGATCTGCAGACGGGTGGCATTATCTTTACCACTATCCAGAAGTTTGAGGAAGGCACGGGATTGCTTTCTGACAGACATAACATCATCGTTATTACCGATGAGGCCCACCGTTCACAATACGGAGAAGAGCATTGGGATGTGAAGGCCGAAAAGATGAAGAAAGGCTACGCCCTGCTGATGCGTGAGGCCCTACCTAATGCCTCGTTTATCGGATTCACGGGTACGCCCATCTCTCAGCGCGACAGAGACACCAAGGAGGTGTTTGGCGATTATATCGATGTCTACGATATGACACAGGCAGTGGCTGATGGTGCCACGAAGCCCGTATATTATGAGAGTCGTGTGATCAATCTGAACCTGAACGAAGAGGCGCTGAAGAAACTCGATGAGGAGTTTGACCTCCTGGCAGAAGAGGGTGCCACAGAGGAGCAGATCAATAAGGTGCGCAGGGATAACAGCGGACTGAAAGAAATACTCTGTCATCCTGACACGATAGCCAGTCTGTGTAAGGACATTGTGCAGCACTATGAGGAGAACCGCCAGTATGAACTGACGGGTAAGGCGATGATTGTGGCCTATAACAAGGAGGCTGCGGTGAAAATCTATCGCAAGCTGCTGGAGTTGCGTCCTCAGTGGGTAGACAAGATGCATGTGGTGGCCAGTGCTGCCAATACGGACAACCCTGATTGGGCCGATGTGATCCAGCCAAAGAAGAACCGCGAATATGCAGCCATGTTTAAGGAGGACAACTCACCGATGAAGATAGCAATCGTGGTGGATATGTGGCTGACGGGATTTGATGTGCCCAGCCTCGCCACGATGTATGTCTACAAGCCTATGAAGGATCATAACCTGATGCAGGCCATTGCCCGTGTGAACCGTGTGTTCCCAGAAAAGGAGGGTGGACTGATTGTGGACTATGTAGGCATCGCCCAGGCTTTGAAACAGGCTATGCAGGACTATACCAGCCGTGACCGCAAGCAGTTTGGTGATCCGGATATTGCGAAGACGGCCAAGGTGAAGTTCCAGGAGAAGATGGAAATCTGTCGTGACCTGTTGCACGGCTTCGACTATACGAACTTCTACACAGGCACAGACTCCGGTCGCTCGATGTTGATCAGGGGTGGCCTGAACTTTATGCTGGCGCCAGAGCGTGAAGGAAAAAGAAAGGATTTTATCAAGGAAAGTCAGCTGCTGCACAATGCGTTGACGCTCTGCCGATCGCTCGTTCCTCAGCAAGAGAAATTAGAGGCTGCCTTCATGGATGCCGTGAGGGTGCTGCTGATTCGCTTTACCCAAAGTCATAGCCCTATTTCAAGAAAAGACATCAATGAAAGGATAGCCAGCCTGCTGGAGCAGAGCATCCAGAGCACAGGCGTTGTCAAACTGACCACTGAAAGAGAGTTCTCGCTCTTCGACGAAGGCTTTATTCAGGAGCTGAAGAAGATGAAGGAAAAGAATCTGGCTGTGCAGCTGCTGGAACGTCTGGTGAAAGAGCAGATCCGGAAGTATGAGCGCACAAATATTGTGCAGAGTCTGAAGTTCAGCGAGATGATGAATAATGCCCTTTCGAACTATCTGAAAGGTATGCTCACCAATGAAGAGGTGATTGAAGAGCTGCTGAGAATGGCTGCTGAGATAAAGAAGACCGAAGAAGAGGGTAATGAGTTGGGGCTGAATGCTGAGGAGAAAGCCTTCTATGATGCCCTGACATCGCCAGAAGGCATCAAAGAGGCCTACAGCAATGAGGAGTTTATTGCACTGACGAAGGAGCTCACCGAACAGCTTCGCAAGAACCGTACCATCGACTGGAATAAGAAAGAGTCAGCCCGAGCCAAGATGCGTGTGTTGGTGAAGCGACTTCTGAAAAAATATAAATATCCTCCCGAGGGTCAGGAGCAGGCTCTGAGAACGGTGATGGCCCAGTGTAATAAGTGGGCAGATGATGAGGATAACTTTGATACGGTTGAAATGGCCAAGGAAGTGGCTAACGAACTGGCAGAAGATGGAAAAACCATTATTCAGCATATCACCATCCAGAATCATTTCCACAAGACGGTGAAGAAGGTCGTCAACAGAGATACACGTCTTATACCGCCAGGATCTTTGCTCGAAGACGTTGAGGAAGACAATGAGGTCCGGAAACTCATCCATAATATGATGGAACTATATGAGGGAACGACCATCTTGAAGATCACGGCTGAATGCCAAAAGGAATTCGGAGAGAAATACTTCAGCATGAGTCGTAAGGAGTGGCATCACCTGATAGGTGACTATGTCAGGGATGTGACGGAAAGACCAGAATTAAAGGATGATGAGGCGTTCAGATACTCTTTAGCAGGATAAATTGATAAAATAAATATTGTTAATCGCTTTGGGGTGTGGAGGAAATTATTTACCTTTGCAGCCATAAAGATTTTTTAGGACTAAAAGCTTGACAGCTTTTCTCGCTGACTTAGACCGCTAATCAAGTAAACCACGGGAAGAAACAGTTGCCAGCTTGCGCTCCGGCGTGAGTACTGGCAGTATGTTCGTGGTTAAACTGTAGCGGTCTAAAGTCTGGCATCTGCCTTGCTCACGCTTTTAGAACTAATGACAAGAAACCAACACCAAGACCATGAGGATTTTTAATAGATATTATTAGTATTAACAAAAAATGGATTAAAAGAATCATGGATCAAACAGAACAGACACCGCCGAAGAGCGGCGGTATTCAGAACATCTACTATGGAACAGTTCAGAAGGTGGTTAACGTGCATCGCAGAATAAACATCAATAAAAACAAGTTTGAGAAACCCGTGGGGGCTGTTGTTTTGCCCGGTTTTGGGAAAAATACAAAAAACTTTATTGATATAAAGAAAAGAGCAGAGAATGGAGAAGAAAAATAAGAAGGCCAAGCCGGAAAAGCCGGTGACAGTACACATCACCAACCACAACAAGTTTGAGAAAGGTGTCGGGGCGTTTATCACGAACCTGAACCATCTGACCATCGTGATGGACAGCGAGGGCAACATGAAGCTGGATGCCAACCAGGTGCCTGTAATGCCGCATACGGATGTGGATACGGAGGAAAAGCAGCCGGAAGAAGATGATTCGCCAGACTTGATAGAAAGGCTAAAGCCGATATTCTTCAACAACGAAGATAATGTTAAGCTCTTCTTGAAAGAGATAAACGGTATGAAGCAAAAGGATATTACTGACCTTGTGAACAAGTGGGTGGATGAAAAGCGGATTTCTGACTATGGGAATAGCCGAAAAGGAGATTTGTGGAGTATTCTCAAAGATGCAGGGTTATACGCAAAATCCAGACAGAACTGGTGCAGGAGAGTTTTTTAGCTCTCCTTTATTTTATGCCTTAAATCGATATTTCTAAAACCAAAAGTTTACGGTTTTAGTTTATAAAAGTTTATAGTTGTTTATAGTGGTTTACGCCCTTCTTCTTTTTGCTTATTTCCCTTCATAGGGCCATGATTTGTGCCTAACTTTGCGGTGTGTTTAATCAAAATAACATCGCAAATGCAACAGATTTTTAAAATCGAGGAGATGACTCCTTTGGTGGAGATTCAGCCAAAGGCAGGCAGTCCGAATCAGGACCCCCTCAAGAAAGTGGAAATGAATCTGACAGACGGAATTAACACTGTCCGCGCCGAGGCGTTCGGACGCGTGGCAGAGCGGATCGCCAATCTGGTGAAGCCCTACACGAATCAGGAGTTCGTGGGTGAACTGGCAACGGTAGACTTTACACTGGAGCGTCGCGAGGGCAAGGCCCGCGAGGACGGCTCGAAGACCTGGTTTATGTCGTTTAAGGTGAACGACTTCGCATTTATCAAGGACATCGTAAAGACATTCTAGGCTATGGAGAGACAATTGGATTTTTCGAAGCACAAGACCCAGGAGCTGACACTGGAGGATCTGTCGAGGACTTATATTGAGGATTACCCCAACGGTCAGCCGGTGGGCGGTATCTATCACTTTGCGCTGATCCAGGAGATCCTGAAGAAACTGGAGGCGGCAGGCCTGAAGCCTGAGGTGCAGCAGATTACGGCAGCCGACAACGGCGACCGCCAGCGTCCGGGCGTGACCATCTATAAGGAGGCGGAAGCCCAGTATGGAGTGGGGTCGTTTGAGAGCCATGCCCTCAGGCGTGTGTACGCGATCATCAATGTAAAGGACTTTGCGGATAAGGACACGGACTACAACTGTGCGATATCCTATCATCAGAAGGCCATCTCAGTAGGCTTCGGTCCTCAGGTGAGGGTTTGCTCGAACATGATGATCATGGGTGCCCGCTATTTCGTCTCGACGAGTTGCATGGGCGGTATCCTGGAACGACAGGAGAACATGAAGCACGTGGGTGAGCTGCTCGACCATTGCGACGACCTGATAGGCGGGTTCTCGACGAGCGTGGTGGAATGGCGCGAACGGCTGGCGCAGTTGTCGCAGACCAGTCTGGAGGTGAACCAGTGCCGCGTGATCTTCGGACGCCTGATGGAGGAACGCATCAAGTATGACACACAGGACAAGAACCTGCATACGAAGATGATCTATCCGCTGAACGACACGTTTATCAAGCGTGCCTACGAGCGCTATCTGGCGTTAATATCGCAGTCGGAGAACCAGCAGATTACTGCCTGGGCACTCTACAACATCCTGAATGAAGATCTGAAGCCGAGCAAGGTGGACATGCCGCTGCTGCAGCCTCAGATGGTTCGACTGAATGATTTCCTGATGACAGAATTGGACAAGCTATGAAAGAAGAGGAGAAGGATTCCGGATTGCAGAACCGGAATATCGAGAGTGATGCCCAGTTGGTGATGGAGGACGAGGAGGAGTATGCCTCGCGCCCCAAGACCAAGCCTGCGAAGCAGATCAAGGGCAGATTGCTGATATGGCCGGATACGAAGCAGTATTACTTCGAGGGCCGCAAGGATCATCCTGAGATGAAGCAGGAGGTGGTGCACGACAAGGGCGGCGTAAGGATTGCGAAGACCTGCGGTGAGAAGGAGAGCTCGTATATCCTGAAGGTGAAATGTCCGGCTGACGTGCAGGACTATGAGAGTCTGTTGTGCCACAAGGTGGTGGACTCGCTGAAGGGCAAGATGAAGAACGAGCCGCAGTTCAGCAAGCCGCACTTCCTGATTGACCGGGATGACCTGCAGGCGTGGATCAGGAAGAAAGAGAAGAAACTGCGCTGCATCATGACACTGGATCTGAACAAGTCGCCTGAATCGGCATTCCTGGACTTGTCAAATCTGGTTTCGGAGATCAATAAACTATTGTATAATTCAAAAAACCTTGTGAAATGAATATTAACTTACTCGTGAAGGTTTTGAACCTTCTGATTTCGCTCCTGACGCTTGTGATCAGGATGCTGGAGAAAAAGGCGGAGAAAGAGGTCGCCAGACAGAACGCACCAAATATCGACCCGAAAGTGCAGGAAACCCTTGACAGGCTGAGTGACGAACAGCTGGTGCAGGCCATTGCCTGCAGGAGTGACCGCCTGAAGGATGAGGTGGATTTTCTTGACTATGTATAGGAGGAGGCCGATATGAAAGCAGTTACGTCGACTACAATCCAAATGCTGATGGAGGAAAGCAGACACCCTGACGTGGTTCAGGGTTATGCTTTCGCCGTGAAGAACTTCTATTTCGGTTGCCAGTATACAGCCGAAAGACTCCTGAATGTGGTCTGTATGGAGTTTGATCTGTTTAAGTTCAAATACGAGCTCATCAAGACCTATATGTGCTGGCTGGAGGAAAACCGTCTGGAGAACAGCGAAATGAATGCACGCACCTTTATCCATGAGTTCCGGCGGGAAGTGGCGAAGCGGATGTTCCAGAAATTCCAATAGGAGAGAACAGTTATGGCAATATGTATTCAAAACGCTTTTGGCCTGCCCGCCACACCGATGACGGCTCTGGGCTTCGAGGAGATACTTGACCGGCCTGCCCTGGCTGAAACCTACAAGATCTGCAGGGCTCACTACCGTGAGTTTGAACAGTATAAGTCGGTAGGCAAGGAGGCTGAAGCCAAGGCCGCCAAGAAGGCTTACGACACTGCCAAGAAAGACCTGCCGGCATGGATTTTCTCATGCAGCAGTTTCCTGCCACACGAGTGGATTGACTCGAAGGGGGTGAACCATGGTGTGAACACCTGGCGCCATCAGGAGCACGGCCTGCTGAACGGTCTGTTCATGGTTGACCTCGACCATCTGGAAGATCCCATGGCCACATGGAAGATGCTGCTGGAGCATCCGCGGTTCATCAGCTATTACCAGTCGAGGATGTTCTTCGCCTTTATGACACCTTCGGGCCGTGGCCTGAAGATCGTGATGAAGTGTGATCTGCAGGACGGCAACCTGGCTTCGGCACAGAACCGCTTCTGCAAGGACCTGGGGCTTCAGAACGACCACGAGACGAAGGACTCATCGAGACTGTCGTTTGTCTGTCCGCGCTCAGAGGTGCTCTATTACGACTCGGCGATGCATGCGTATGAGAATAAGGAATGGATAGCAAAGTATCAGCCAATCTATTGCAAGGCTCTGTCGGAGCCGGATTTGTTTGCAGACGATGATTCACAGAGAAAGGCTACGGGTAAGCGTGTCAGCGAGAATCAGGTTCCGCAGGTCAGCGAGGCAACGACCCACGGGACCTGTCCCCATGAGTCGTATCGCTACGAGGGGCTGGAGATTCCCGTGATCATCGACAAATGGCTGGAACGTTTTGACACGTCAATTGGCAAGCGGCATGCCGTGTTGTTGCAGCTGACCACAGAACTGAAATACGTCTGTGAGCGGAATGAGGAGATGGTGAGATATTTCGTGAACAAGATCAAGTGGGTGCAGGACCTGAGGAAAGAGGGTGACTCTGTTGACCTGACCATTGAGGACGGTCTGAAATACAAGATGAGCAGGCAGATGCCCGACAGTATGTATGCCACCCTGAGAGAGTTGGGTGTCAACCCGTCGATCAAGAAGGATCCCAGCGTCGTTGAAGCTGAGAATGCCCTGCTGCCCAAATTCATGGAATACGGCAGGGAGATAGAGGAACTCACCCCGCATTTCCCCTGTATGAAAGAGGTCTGCTACCAGATGAGGACGCCATCGAAGCCAGCCTGCCTGTTTACGGGCGGTGCACTCTTCGGCACGCTGATGACCAGGATGTATTACTATTTCTACCATCGGCCCGAGGAACAGAGACGGCTGAATTACTGCGTGTTTATCGTTGACGATCCCGCCACGGGAAAGTCGTTTGCCGGCGATCTGTATAAAACCATCCTCTCGCCGATCATCGCAGCCGACAAGGTAGGCAATGACCTGCTGAACAAATTCAAGCAGGAATCGCTGAAAAGGGAGTCGTCGACCAAAGAGCAGAAGAAGGATGCGCTGACGCCGCCGCAGGTGAAGATCAGGATACACGGTGCAAGAACCTCCAATCAGACCTTTATTGAGGACATGAACACCTGTGTGGAGAACGACGGCGACGGGAAGCCCATAAACCTGCACCTCTTCACGTTCGACTCCGAACTGGAGAACAATGCCAGGATTACTTCGGGAGGGCAATGGATCGACAAGAGCGTGTTTGAGCTGAAGGCTTTCCACAATGAGGAGGACAACCAGCAGTATAAGAACAAGAACTCCGTCAGCGGTCCGTTTAATGTGTATTGGAACTTCGTGTATACGGGCACGCCCATCAGCCTTCATAAGAAGGTGAATCTGACGACCTTCGGCAGCGGTCTCTATTCCCGACTGGCAGTGTTGCCCCTATGCGCTGACTCGTTTGATATGATACCTTTATACACGCGCAGCAAGGAGAATATCGATGTGATTGACCGGTTGAAGGAGTGGGCGTTCAAACTCGACACCGTCAGCGGAGAGCTGCCCATCTGGCCGTTGGTGGAATACACCTATTATTGGACGAAGAACATCATGACTCTGGCGAAGGAGAATAATGACAAGGTGACGGCCATGCTCGTGAAGCGCGTGCCCTATTACGGCCTTCATATCGCCGTGCCGTTTATCTTCATGCGCCACTATCAGGAATGGATGGAGAAGGACACGTTCAAGATAGACGATATCGACAAGCGGCTGGTGGATCTCTGCCTGGAAATCCAGATGTGCACACAACGGTATTTCTTCGGGGGCATGGCCCAGGCCTATTATCAGAACAAAGGCGCCGAGGAACAGGCCAACAAGGTGAACTATTACTCGAAAAGTGAACGGTTGTTGGATGCGCTGCCGTCGACATTCACTGAAGAGGATGTCATTCGGATTGGTGAGATGAACATCAATTATGTCCGGGTTCAGCTCTGGCGCTGGCAGCAAGACCATAAAGTGACGAAGACGGGCCGGGGGAAAAAGGCAAAGTATACGAAATGAGCATCGTCAAGAATATTACAAATATTACAATTATTACATTACAAATTGACTAAATTAGTATGAAGAAAGAACTTGTGCGTGGTATCCGTAACAAGAATCCACTGAATATAGAATGGGGGGCCACATGGGTGGGCATCCTGCCCAAGGAGAAAAGGACAGACAAGCGGTTCTGTCAGTTTGTTGATTTCTATTTCGGCTACAGGGCTGCGCTGATCCTGCTGAGCCGTACCTATCGCAGGCGTGGCTGGACCACCATCGAGAAGATCATCCAGCATTTCGCCCCGGCACCTGAGAACAATGTAGACGCGTATATTGAATATGTCAGTAAGCGTACGGGGATAGCCCCGAAGGAGCAGATCAGAATGCTGAAGTATTACGATGTAGTGAGAGCCATGGCACAATATGAATGCGGCTCGCTGCCCGACCCCGATGCGCTGAAGGAGGCTTTCGAATCCGTGATTTTATAAATAATTATAAATAAAAGGGGGAAACTGCATTATTATGGGATTTTGTTGTAACTTTGCACCTATGGAATCAAAGCAAATCAACAAAACCATTAAGAGAATCATAGTCGCTACGCTGTTCCTGATGGGTCAGCAGGCGGCTTTTGCAGTTTATAACCCCGCCGACACGACGCAGACGAAGCCGGTGAAGTGTGACACCACAGAGACGAAGCACACTCATTGCGACTCCACGGCAGTGACGCCGAAGAAGAACTCCTGTTGTGAGGACACGACCGTTACCGATCACACGGATCCCTATCACAAGGTGGTGAAAGAGAAGGGCAGCGTGAGGTATGGCCTCTTCACCGTGCGCCATATCAAGGACGACTGGTATCTTGAGGTGCCCGACTCCCTGCTGGGGCGCATGATGCTTGCCGTGACACGCTTTACCAGTACGCCACAGGGCTTCAGGATGTTCAGTGGTGAGGAGGTGAACCACTCTGCCGTCTATCTGGAGCAATACGGCCAGAAGAGCATTTTCCTCAGGGAATATGTGCAGTCGCACCTGGCCAATCCCGATGACCGCATCGCCATCTCCCTGAAGCAGTCGACTGCCGACCCCATCGTCTATAAGTTTGACGTGATCGGACGCAATCCGAAGACCAAGGACCAGCTGATCAACATCACGAAGTGGCTGATGTCGGACAATAAGATCACCAGTTTCACGGCCTCTGACCGCACATCGGTCGGTGTGACGGCCGTTCAGGCAGACCGCACCTTCATAGACAGTATCAAGACCTACCCCATCAACGTAGAGATACAGACGTTGCGTACCTATGGCATGAACAGCAGCGCCAGGACCCCGGCCTCAACGACGGGTTCCGTGACGCTGGCCTTGAACACCTCGATCGTGCTGTTGCCGAAGAAACCCATGCAACCCCGCTATTTCGACAACCGTGTGGGCTATTTCAACAATCAGATTACGGAGTTCAGCGATAACCAGCAGACCACCGACCACGAGGCCATCATCTCGCGCTACCGTCTGGAGCCGAAGGACCTGAAGGCCTATCAAGCCGGCAAGCTCGTGGAGCCGAAGAAACAGATCGTCTACTATATCGACCCTGCAACGCCGAAGAAATGGGTGAAATACCTCATTGCCGGTATCAACGACTGGAACGTGGCTTTTGAGGCCGCCGGCTTCAAGAACGCCATCATTGCCAAGGAATTCCCGGAGAACGACACTACGATGTCGATCGACGACGCCCGCTTCTCCATGATCCGCTACCTGCCCTCTGAGACGGAGAATGCCTACGGACCGCGTATCGTGGATCCCCGCAGCGGTGAGATCATCGAGGCCCATATCTGCTGGTATCACAATGTGATGAACCTGGTGAAGAAATGGTATATGACCCAGTGCGGTCCGCTCGACAAACGGGCTCAGAAGATGGACTTCCCCGACGAGCTGATGGGCCAACTGATCCGTTTCGTCAGCAGCCACGAGGTGGGCCATTCCCTCGGTCTGCGCCATAATATGATTGCCTCGCAGGCCACCCCTGTGGAGAAGCTGCGTGACAAGGCCTGGGTAGAGAAATACGGCCACACGTCGAGCATCATGGACTATGCGCGGTTCAACTATGTGGCCCAGCCTGAGGACAAGATCGGTGAGAAGGGTCTCTTCCCCCGTATCAACGACTATGACAAGTGGGCTATCAAATGGGGCTATCAGTACCGTCCGGAATTCAAGGATCCTGCCAAGGAGAAGAAGGCCTTGCGGGCAGAGGTGACGAAGGTGCTGGATGGCAACCGCCGGCTGTGGTGGAGCGGTGACGAAGGTCGTGCGCAAGACCCCCGCAGTCAGACAGAGGACCTGGGTGATGACCAGATGAAGGCCAACGAATACGGTCTGATGAACCTGAAGCGCGTGATGCAGAACATTGAGAAATGGACGGCACAACCCGACGATCAATATGAAGACCTGAGCAGCATCTTCAGCGCCTGCCGCCAACAATATCAGCGCTACGCCAACCATGTGCAGCGCTATATCTACGGTAAATACACCAACAACGCCCCAGGCCAGCAGCCTTACGACATCGTGCCGAAAGCCTTGCAGAAGGAGGCCATGCAGTGGATGGACCGCAACGTGATGGAGGCGCCGCTGTGGCTCTATCCGCAGAGCATCGTCAACAAACTGGGAACCGACTATGCCGAAGAGATCCGCTCCCGTCAGCAGACGGTCATCGCATCGCTCCTCGCCCCCAATGCCATCATGAATCTGCACAACACCTATCTGCAGTCGCCAAAGGGCTATCCCGTGGAGGAATACCTGGACGATGTGTTTGCTATGGTGTGGAAACCGCTCAACGACAGCAACGAGCAACAGAACAACTTCCGTCGCCAGCAACAGCGCAGCTATGTGGACTTCCTGGGCACGGCCCTGAATCCCGCGCCGACTACCGCTTCAGCGTCAACGTCTACCGCTGTTATCACAGCAAACACCAGCCTCTCTGCTGCACAGCGTTCGGATGCCATCCTCTATATCGAGCAGCATCTGGACAAGGTGGAGAACTATCTCAAGGCCCAGCAGGCTGACGGCACGAATGGTCTGCACTACAAGAACCTGCTGCTGCGCATCAAGAAGATCCGCGAGAAATATGAATCCGGCAAATAATCTATAAACTCAAAAAGTTATGAAAAAGTTACTCTTCATACTATTCACTATTAACTGTTCACTATTCACTGCTTCTGCTCGTGAGACATTGCCCATCAAGGGCACTGTGGTCAGTGCTGCCGATAAGCATATCCAGTATACCGGCCGTATCAGCTTCACCAATCCCGAGCGTCCTGCCTGGAACTATCCCGGTACACAGATTATTGCCGCCTTCGAGGGCACATCGCTGAAGATGATCGCCAAACCCGGCAGCGGCTACTATATGGCGCAGATTGATCAGGCCGAGCCTTTCAAGGTGTCGTTTATGGACAAGAGAGACTCTGTGGCAACGCTGGCAACGGCTCTGCCGGAAGGCCGTCACCTCGTCCGTCTGATGTATGTCATCGAGGGCTATGAGATGTATCCTGAGTTCTGGGGGTTTGTGCTGGATAAGGGCCGGCGTCTGACAGATGCCCCCGCCCTGCCGTCAAGAAAGATCGAATTCATCGGCAATTCCATTACCTGCGGCTATGGCAACGAAGGAACGAAGGCTTTCGAAGGTTTCGACTATGCCACCGAGAACCACTACTACAGCTACGCCTCGATGACGGCCCGTACGCTTAATGCCCAGCACTGGGTGGTGGCCCGCAGCGGCATCGGCGCCTATCGCAATTATGGTGAGGCCAAGACCGGTTCTCCCCGCTCCTGCATGCCTGTACAATATGAATATACGGGCTATGCCTGGGACCTGAAGCTGCGCGACGAGTCCACCTTCCTGCGTGAGAAATGGGACTTCGGCCGTTATCAGCCCGATGTGGTGTGCATCAATCTCGGCACCAACGACCTCTCCACACAGTCCTATGATGTCAACCTGCTCAAGCAGGGCTATCAGAAGTTACTGAAGCTGGTGCGCGATCATAATCCCAAGGCAAAGATTGTATTCCTCTGCGGTTCGATGCTCAACGGCAAGGAGCTGGAGATTGCCAAGAAAACCCTGGATGAAGTGACAGCAGAGGCCAACAAGGCCGGCGACAAGGACGTCTACCGCTTTAACTTCACCCCGCAGAACGGTGACCTCGGCTATGGCAACGATTATCACCCCAGCGTTTGGCAGCACGAAAAAATGGCTGCCGAGTTGGCAGCCTTTCTCCGTGCTCTGATGCATTGGTTTTAGCGCTGAGCCAGGTCGAAGCCCATAGCTACACGCTCGGCTTCCATCACACCCTGCTCGCTGAGGGCGAACTCGCGCTCCTGACCGTTCACGTCCATGCGGATGCTCTTGCCATCCTCGGTAAAACGGAAGATCTCACGGGTCTGACCATTCTGGGTCATCGACCAGCTGTTCTCGGCCTTGTTGTAGGTGAAGAGGGTTACGGCGCCGTCAGGTGCAGTCACCTTGTAGCCGTCCTTCAAGGTCATCACGGCATAGATACGACCGTCCTGACCTGTTACCTTCTGGGTCTTACCGATGTTGGAAGCCACGGGGTTGTCACCGCTCCAGAACTCGATGGTGTTGAGCACGAGCCAGTCGACCACCATCGTGATAGAACCTACGATAGGCATGAGGAAAAAGCCCACAATGGCATTAACGAACTTGTTGTTCGTCATCTCTCTCTGCCACTTTGCATACTTGTTAAACAAACTGAACGATCCAATGCAAGAGCTGCAGAGGAAACTACCTGCGAGCAGAACAACTGCTACTTTCAAATTTACCTTTTTCATATTCTTTTGGTTTAAAATGGTTGGTTGTCGCGGCAAAATTACAAAAAATAATTGATTATTGATTATTGATAGCTGAAAATCTTTCAAGCGGTAGCAAATTTTTCACTTTTCACTATTCACTATTCACTTTTTTTCGTATCTTTGCAGGCATGAAGATAGGTAACATAGAGTTTGGCCCGCATCCTGTTTTCCTCGCACCGATGGAGGATGTCACCGATATCGGCTTCCGACTGCTCTGCAAGCGGTTCGGGGCCTCGATGGTCTATACGGAATTCGTCAGCGCCGAGGCCCTGATACGCGATGTGAAATCAACCCTGCAGAAACTCACCATCAGCGATGAGGAACGGCCTGTGGGCATCCAGATCTATGGGCGCGATATCGAGGCGATGGTCGAGGCAGCCAAGATCGTAGAACAGGCTGGGCCGGATCTCATTGACCTCAATTTCGGCTGTCCTGTCAAGAAGGTGGCAGGCAAAGGCGCTGGAGCCGGTATGCTGCAGAACATCCCCAAGATGCTGGAGATTACCCGGAAGGTGGTGGATGCCGTGAAACTGCCTGTCACCGTAAAGACCCGCCTGGGCTGGAGCCACGAGCAACTCATCATCACCGAACTGGCAGAACAGTTGCAGGACTGCGGTATTCAGGCACTCACTATTCATGGTCGCACACGCAGTCAGATGTATACGGGTCAGGCCGACTGGACGCTGATTGGCGAGGTAAAACGCAATCCCCGCATCCACATCCCCATTATCGGCAATGGCGACATCACCTCTGCCGAAGAAGCCAAACGAGCCTTCGAAACATACGGCGTCGATGCCATCATGATAGGTCGCGCCACCTTTGGCCGTCCCTGGATTTTTAAAGAGGTGCGCGATTTCCTCGATGAAACGGGCGAAAAACCATTGACCATCAATGAAAAATTAGACATCCTCATCGAGCAACTGCGCATCAACGTTTCTCGCATTGACGAGAAGCGAGGCATCCTCCATACCCGTCGCCACCTTGCTGCCACGCCTCTGTTCAAAGGCATCCCCAACTTCCGCCAGACTCGCATCGCCATGCTCCGCGCCGAAACGATGGATGACCTGTTGGCCATCCTCGAGGACGTCCGACAACTGCTTTATTCCCAGCAGTCGATATCGGATTCGATCTCGGGCATTTGATGACGGTGAAAGACAGGATCCTTGATGCCCTGACGCTTCTGCTGGCGGTAGTCGTCGAGCAGACGGAAGACATAACGGCCTAAGGCGATGATGGCGATGAGGTTGCAGGCCGTGAGCAAGGCCATACAGAGGTCGCCAAGACTCCAGACCATTTCGAGCGTGGACAATGCGCCAAACATCACCAGGACACCAGCTGAGAAGATGCGATAAACAGTCATCACCGTCTTATTCTGCGTGAGGAAACGGATATTAGCCTCACCATAATAATAATTGCCGATGATGCTGCTGAAGGCAAAAAGCAGAATGGCGATGGCTATGAATACCGGACCAAACGAGCCGACCTCCGACTGAAGGGCCGACTGCGTGAGGGCAATACCATTCAGACCTGGCGTCTCATAGAGTCCACTGAGCAGGATGATGAAGGCAGTACACGAGCAGACCATCAGCGTATCGGTGAAGACGCCTAATGCCTGAATCAGCCCCTGCTTGACGGGATGCGACACCCAAGCCGTTGCCGCCACATTCGGTGCACTACCCTCGCCCGCCTCGTTGGAAAACAGACCACGCTTGATGCCATTCATCATCGTAGCCCCGATGCCGCCACCAGCCACCTGTTCTATCCCGAAGGCATCGAGCACGATGACTTTCATCACATGGGGAATGAGCCCGAAGCTCTGCACAATGATGAAGACGGCCAGTATAAAATAGCCGATAGCCATCACGGGCACCAGTACCGAACTGACGTGGGCAATGCGATGGATGCCTCCAAAGACGATGAGCAGCCCCGTGGCCGACAGCACGATGCCCACCCACAACGGCGACCAGCCGAAAGCCTGCTGCATGGCATGACAGATAGTGTTCGACTGGATGGAGTTATAGGATAGTCCGAAGGTGATGGTAAGCAGGATGGCGAAGAGGACAGACATCCATCGGCAATGGAGTCCGCGCTGGATATAATAGGCAGGACCTCCGATGAAACCTTCATCATGATGCTGCTTGAACAACTGGCCTAAGGTTGACTCCACGAAAGCCGTTGCAGAGCCCATAAGAGCGATTATCCACATCCAAAAGATTGCCCCTGGTCCCCCGATGGCGATGGCGGTTGCCACACCCGCTAAGTTGCCCGTTCCCACTCTCGTGGCCACTGAGACGGCAAAGGCCTGAAACGAGGAGATGTGACGCTGGCCGTTTGTCGCCAGTTTGGCAGAGTCACCCAGCAGCCTTATCATCTCGCCCACCATCCGGAACTGTACGAAGCGTGTGCGCCATGTGAACCACAGGCCACAACCTATCAGTGCAGTAATCAGGATATAGCTCCACAAGAAATCATTGAGTGAGATGAAAAGGTCGGTCATTACTTCACTTTCCAGACATTAAGCACAATGCCGCTGAAACCCTGAGAGAACGAAGGTGCGCAGAGGAAGAGCGAATTGTTCAGCCAGCCATATTTACTATCTGCAGGAGCCTCAAACGTTGGAGCGCAGCGGAAATAGAAAGATTGGTTGCCGTTGGCATCCTTGCTATTGGCGATAATACCACAATTGCGGACATGGATATAGACGCCATCATCAGTCTTGATGCAGTAGATGGCTTCCAATTCTGTACGTCCCTGGGCATTGGCGAGCTGATAATCAGCGCCGCCGTTGATGATTGTTCCCTTGATACCTGGTCCCTCGAAAGTGCCACCCGTGATGGGAATCACCGTACGACGGCCATGCTGTGTGTTTTCGATAGAAAACGCCTGTCCGAGTGTGACTTTCAGTTGGAGGGCGAACTCAAGTTGTGGGGCATCTTTAGGTGCTTCGACCTGTGCACTGACCTGCAGCGAAATTGCTGCCAGGAACGTAATGAATAATAGTTTTTTCATCTTCAATAATATGTTTAATTGTTAGTAATATCGCATTTCGCCGACAAAGATACAAATTATTTTTGTTTTCGTGTAGTTTTTTGTAATTTTGTCGCGTCTAATGGGCAAAAAAGATTTTAAACAGAACGACAATGAATGCATTAGAGCAACAGTTTGCGCAAACCGTAGCAGAACACAAGAGCACCATCTACACCGTGTGCTACATGTTCTCGCAGGATGCCGACGAGGTGAACGACCTGTTCCAGGAGGTACTAGTCAATCTTTGGAAAGGCTTCGAGAGCTTCGAGCATCGCAGTGACATCAGGACGTGGATCTATCGCGTCGCCCTCAACACCTGTATCTCAATCGACAGGAAGAAGAAGCGCCGTTCATCCGAAGTCCGGCTGACAATGGACATCAACCTCTTTGAAGACCGCGATGAGGATACGAAACAAGTGGACATGCTCCACAAGCGCATCTCCAAGTTGCAGCCCTTCGACCGCGCGATAGTCCTGCTCTGGCTCGAGAACCTATCGTACGAGGAGATCGGACAGATTGTCGGTATCAGCGCTAAGAACGTCAGCGTACGTCTGTTCAGAATCAGAGAACAATTAAAAAACATGTCTAACGATTAAAAACTTACCCATTATGAACAATGATTTTGAAAACAACATGAACGAGACCCAGTTTGAGGATATGCGCCAGCAGTTGAACACCCTGAAAAAGAAACTGGGTGATCAGGAGATACTGAACGACCGCATCATCCGTCGCTCGATGAAGCAAGAAGCAAGCCAAATCTCACGCCGCTACAATATCATCATGGTCCTTTGCATACTGATGATTCCATATACCTATGTGGTATTTACAATGAATCTTGGACTCTCGCTTGCATTCTGGATTGGTACAAGCATCTTTATGCTCATCTGTGCAGGAGCAACGTATTACAACAACTTGAACGTAGCAAACGCTAATATGATGAGTAATAATTTAGTAGAAGTTGGCCAGAAAATGGCTCGCGCCAAGAAGTTCGATGCCAACTGGCTATTCTTTGGCATACCAGCAGTCATCGTTTGGCTGGGATGGCTGGTGTGGGAACTCTATCAGCTAGATGCCGACACAGCACGTTACAGTCTTTATGGCGTTGTATGTGGAGCCGTCCTCGGGTCTATCATTGGTATAAAAATACATACCAGAACCCTACAACAGTATCAGGAAATCATCGACCAGATCGAGGACATTACCGCTGAACAATAAATACGGTTGCCATATCCATCAAAGGCCGCTGACGGCTCCACTCAGGAGTCCAGCGGTCTTTTTTGTGGCCTGAAGATGACTTTTTCCTTTTTTTCCTTGCTTTATTACTTTTTTTTCGTATCTTTGCAGGCAAAACATACAGAAATGATACATCCAGAACTCCGTTATTATGACTTTGGCGAAGGCGTCACAGCCTTTAGCTCCACCCGTCGTGGAGGTTATAGTAAGGGGAACTATGGTGAATTCAATATCAACCGTTACTGTGGCGATAAGCCCGAAACCATCGCACAAAACCGTGAGGCGCTGTGTGAACTGCTGAAGATCAGCGACAATCGGCTGTTGATGCCACATCAGGTTCATCTGACAGAAGTGGTAGCCATTGATGAGGCGTTTCTGAATTTGTCTGCTGGCGAACAGCAGCAACAACTGGAGGGTGTGGATGCCCTGATGACTGATGTCAGCAACGTATGCATCGGTGTCTCTACAGCCGACTGTATCCCTGTACTGCTCTACGACCCTGAGCATCAAGCTGTCTGTGCTATACATGCTGGCTGGCGGGGAACGGTACAGCGCATCGTGGAAGTGGCTGTTGATAAAATGATGAAGGTGTATGGCTCGCAACCACATAAGGTGATGGCTCAAATTGGTCCTGGCATCAGCCTCGACAGCTTTGAGGTGGGCGATGAGGTCTATGAGGCTTTTGAGAAGGCCGGCTTTGAGATGACGGCTATCAGTCGCCATAATGAGAAATGGCACATCGACCTGCCTCTGTGCAATCGGCTGCAACTCGAAGCCGTTGGCGTGCCTAGGCATCAGGTTTCCGTTGTGTCAGACTGCACCTTCAAACAACCAGACATCTGGTTCTCAGCCCGACGCTTGGGTATCAGTTCCGGCAGGATCTTTACTGGCATTTTGCTCAAATCAATACGTTAAATTTAAATTCAAGCACTATGGAAACAAAGACAAATGAAGAACTGCGCATTGCGTGGGATTTCGTGGAACACACGGGACGAAGTATCTTCCTGACAGGCAAGGCCGGCACGGGTAAGACCACCTTCCTGAAAACCGTCGTAGAACAGAGTAAGAAACGTACGATTGTAGTAGCACCGACAGGTGTTGCCGCCATCAATGCGGGAGGAATGACTATTCACTCATTCTTCCAGCTACCCTTCACGCCCTATGTCCCTAATGCAAGGATTCAGAGTAAGTTTGATTTCGGTAAGGAGAAACGGCGCATTATCGCCTCCCTCGACGTGCTGATTATCGATGAGATCTCGATGGTGCGAAGCGATCTGCTCGACGCCATCGACTCTGTGCTGCGAAGGTATCGCGATCATTACAAGCCCTTCGGAGGGGTGCAGCTGCTGATGATTGGCGACTTGCAGCAACTGACGCCTGTGGTAACACCAGAGGATGAGGCCTTGTTGAAACCTTATTATGATACGCCCTATTTCTTTGGCTCGAAGGCCCTCCAACAGATAGAGTATGTCACCATCTTGTTGAGTCAGGTGTTCCGTCAGGAAGACGCCGCTTTCCTCGATGTGCTGAATCATATCCGTGAAGCACATCCAACCACTAATGACATCGCCGTTCTGAATCAGCGATGCCAGCCAGCGTTTATCCCCAGACAGGGTGAAGGTTATATCCGTCTGACTACCCATAACTATCTGGCGGACAACTACAACGAGAACGAACTGAGGAAACTGCCTGCTCATAGTTATACATTCCAGGCGCAGATAGAAGGAAATTTCCCTGAATACTCCTACCCGACGAGTGAGGTGCTGACGCTGAAGGAGGGCGCACAGGTGATGTTTGTAAAGAACGACCCCACAGGAGAACATCGCTACTTTAATGGTCGTATCGGTGAAATCGTGGAAATCAGCGAGAGTCACGTCTGTGTGCTGTGCGCTGGTGATGCCGAGGGGATAGAGGTTGAGCCTTTGGAGTGGGAGAATGCACAATATCAGTTGAATCCTGAAACGCGTGTCATTGAGACGAAGATCCAAGGCACGTTCCGACAACTGCCCCTGCGTCTGGCTTGGGCCATCACCATCCATAAGAGCCAGGGCCTGACTTTCGAGCGCGCCATCATCGATGCCAACCTCTCGTTTGCTCCGGGTCAGGTGTATGTGGCCCTGAGCCGTTGTAAGACCCTCGAAGGAATGGTGCTCTCTGCGCCCATTGAGGCGCGGGCCATTATTGCTGACAAGCGGGTTGAGGACTATATCGACCATCAGGAAGAGGAAGCCCAGAAGAGCATCTCTCAACTGCCACAATTGAAGGAGGAATACTATCGTTTCCTGCTGTTGGAACTGTTCGACTTCCACGACATCTTTTATAAAGAAGAGCATCTGCTGCGCCTGATGACAGAATTCTTCTATCATAGTTTTACTGATACCACCGAACTCCATAAGCGTGTGCTTTCCAACTTCAGCAGTCAGACGATGTCCATATCAGATAAGTGGCTGCAGAAGATACGTCAGTCATCGATGGAACAACTGCATACGGAAGAATTTCAGGAACGTGTGAAGCGCAGTGCAGAATGGTTTGAGACATCCATCCAAGAGGTTTTTGCCCAATCCATCGAGTTGGCGGCACAGATCAAGAGCAACAACAAGCAGGCCATGAGCCGTTTTACTGAGTCGTTGGCTGATGTACGTCAGGCTGTCCTCTCCCGTCGTTTCCTGCTCTCGAAGATTGCTGATCAGGGTTTTTCTATTCCTATCTACCTTCACGAAAAGCAATACTCCCTCTTGGATGCCATTGACGAGGATAAGATCAAGAAGCCAAGAAAGCAGCGGGCGAAGAAAGAAAAGCCCAAGAAAGAGCCGAAAGAAAAGACTTGGAACATTACCTATCAACTCTATAAGCAGGGTCTGAAGCCCGATGAAATCGCGAAATTCCGCAATCTCACCGTTGGCACCATCATCAACCATCTGGCCCGTTTCCTCCCTACTGGTGAGGTAAGCCTTTCCGAACTGGTGCCGCCTGAGCATCAGGACGCCATTCTCAAGGTGATTCAGACAATAGGAAAGGGCGAAACAAAGACTGCGATTAAGAGTCTCTGTCCGCCCGAAGTGACGTATCAGGAAATAGAACTAGTGCTCGAAGCCCAGTCCTAAGCCTTATTAGAACTTATAATCGATACCCAAGCCGATCACGTAGTTGGTACGGCTGTAGGTCTCTGTGCCCGTATATGGCGTACTATAGATATTGGCTTTTGGCTCTGTAGTGTAATCGCTGTAGATCGACATGAAATAGCCGGCATTCAAGCGGATCTTCTCGTTGATGTTCCATGCGCCACCGAGTCCAAAGCTATAACTGTCGCAGGCAAACGAGGTATTCTGCTGATAACCATCGGCAAGGCCATAATCCGTACGCTGACCACCACAGCTGACGGTGAACTTGTCGTTGATATCATACTCCACACCTGCCACGATTTCGTGCGTACCATTTTTCAGTTCTTTCTGACGGTCACCAGCCATCTTAGCATGCTTATCGTCGAAGAAGTGGTATTCGAGGGTGCCACGCAGTTTTGGAGTGAACTCATAGCCAACGGCTGCCACGAAGAGCGAAGGCATATCATAGCGGGTGGTGGCACCATCCAGATAGGCAGCTACCTTATCACCAAACGCCTGAAGCGCATATTCGCCCTCGATATAAGGCATTACAGCAGCGGTGGTGGGATCAGTATTGCGGATACGGCCAGAGAGGGTTCTGGTATCGTTCTCCGTAGAGATCTTTGTTCGGAACTCATAACGGGCAGCAACGGTGAGCGGACCATTATGATAGTTGGCACTGACGATAGGAGCGAAACCCCAGCCACGCTGGATACAATCAAGTTGAAGATCGATGAGATCGGCAGTTATTGGTTGTGGAGGATTGCTTGTGGCCATGCCTACCACCATATTCGCATTCACATAACCACGATTGTACCCATCGTAATAATTGGCTCTCATACCTGCTGCTACTGAGAAATTTTCATTTACCTTATAAGTCAGATTCAGCTGGCCGCCATAGATATACTGCTTACCTTTCATCTCTGAATCGTAATTGTAGTTGCCTGGCATCAAGCCACTCTGGGCGAGCATTGCCCTCAAGGGAACCTCAAACATGGGGATACCTTCCTCATATTTTACGAATCCACCGCTACCCACAATGCCAATCATGGCAGATAATGCGATATCGTCTTTCTTATAGGCAGCAAACAAAGCCGGAACAATGGGGGCTGAAGCCTTACCGTTGTATTTCTGGTCAAAGTTCGAGCCAAGATAGCCTGGCACAGAGACTTCAATGTCACGATTCTGCCAGGGTTTCTGGAAGTTGAGCGAGAGTTGGAAACCGTCATGCCCCCAAGCCAGTCCGGCAGGGTTACTGTAGGCTGCATCAATGTCAAAAGTAGCGCCACGCGCCATCATACGGTCGAAGGCAATGTGGTAGTTCGTGTTGGTCATCAGACCGCCAGCATAGCTAGTCGAAAAGACACCAAGTGCCAGCATGGTCATCGTCAAAATTTTCTTTTTCATAATTGATTCTTAATAGTTGAGGTTGCAAAGGTACGAAAAAAAGTGAAAAGTGAAAAGAGAAAAGTGAAAAATTTGTATCTTTGCACTCGAAATGAATCAGGCAACCATCGATTTTATCCGTGAACATGCTGAGGCGGATGTGCGTCAGCTGGCGCTTCAGGGGACGAAAAACCCTGAGGTTGACCTGCCTTTTGCCTTAGACCAGATTGCTGGCAGACAGAAAGCTAAGATCAAGCTTCCTACATGGGCAGCCACCGATGGCATCATCTATCCCCCACATCTCTCTATGGAGCAGTGTTCGAGTGAACAGACGGCGAGATATAAAGGGGGTTTGGCTGGCACTTCTGTGTCCTTTGTTGATCTTACAGGCGGTTTTGGTGTAGATTTTGCCTTCATCGCCTCCGCAATTAACCAACACCCATCACCCAACACCCAACACCTGATTTACGTCGAACAGCAGGCTTCACTTTGCGCCATTTCATCGGAGAATTTCAAACTTTTAGGGCTGAATCATATCGAGGTGGTTTGTGCTGATGGTGTCGAATATCTGCACCAGCTTGATCATGCAGACCTGATATTCTTGGACCCCGCCCGAAGAGACAATCATGGGGCTCGCACCTATGGCATCGCCGATTGCACACCCAACGTCCTGGAACTGCGCGATGAACTACTCCAAAAGGCTGATCGCGTGATGCTGAAACTCTCACCCATGCTTGACTGGAGAAAGGCGGTAGAAGATTTGGGCAACGTCAATGAAGTGCATATCGTCTCTGTGGATAATGAGTGCAAAGAATTGCTGCTCATTCTGTCGAAAGAGGAAAAGCCTTTGAAGCTCTTTTGTGTGAACAACGATCAGGTGTTTGACAGTGTAACAGGGGGACGGTTCTTTTGTGACACCGCCAGCGATGTCACAAAAGAACCGTCCCCCTGTTACACCTATTTATTCGAGCCTAATGCATCGATTATGAAAGCGGGGTGCTTTGATGTGATAACGGCGAGATTTGGGGTCATGCAGCTCGATAAAAACAGTCATTTGTTCGTTTCCGACAAAGACATCTGCGACTTCCCGGGCCGTCGTTTCATCATCGAGAAGACCACCTCGATGAACAAGCGCGAACTGAAAGTTGCTCTTGCCGGCATCGACCAGGCCAACATCACCGTTCGCAATTTCCCCATGTCAGTAGCAGAACTCAGAAAACGCCTGAAACTGAAGGAAGGCGGCGACATCTACCTCTTTGCCACCACGATAGCGGGACATCAGCACCAGCTGTTTCTTTGCAGGAAAATAGAATAATGTGACCCTCCTGCATACTTTTCATCCAAAAAGTTTGGCAGTTTGGGGAAATCTCAGTACCTTTGCAAGGTTGATAAATATGATAGACGAGGATTTCGACATACGTGAGGAACGGTATTCGCAAGGCGAGAAAGACTTTGAGAATGCACTGCGTCCGCTGGCCTTTAGGGATTTCAGCGGGCAGAAGAAGGTTGTGGAGAACTTGGAGGTCTTTGTTGAGGCTGCCAAATATCGTGGTGAACCTCTTGACCACACACTCTTGCACGGCCCTCCTGGCTTGGGAAAGACCACACTGTCGAACATCATCGCCAACGAACTGGGCGTCGGCTTCAAGATTACTTCCGGCCCTGTGCTCGACAAACCTGGCGATTTGGCTGGCATCTTGACTTCACTGGAGAAAAACGATGTACTCTTTATCGATGAGATTCACCGTCTGTCACCCGTTGTGGAAGAATATCTCTATTCGGCGATGGAAGACTATCGCATCGACATCATGATCGACAAAGGCCCCTCCGCACGTTCGATACAGATTGACCTCAATCCATTTACGCTTGTGGGTGCCACCACCCGTAGCGGTCTGCTGACAGCACCTTTGAGGGCCCGTTTCGGCATTAATATGCATTTGGAATATTACGACCCCGATACGTTGCAGCAAATCATCGAGCGTTCGGCCAATATCTTAGGTGTACCCATCACTGAGGATGCTGCATTGGAGATTGCCGGTCGATCAAGAGGCACACCCCGTATTGCCAATGCCCTATTGCGCCGTGTGCGCGATTTCGCACAGGTAAAAGGCAACGGCAAAATCGACACCAAAATCACGAAGATAGCCCTCACGGCCCTGAACATCGACCAATACGGCCTGGACGAGATCGACAACAAGATCCTACTCACCATCATTGACAAGTTCAAGGGCGGCCCTGTGGGTATTACAACTATCGCCACAGCTGTTGGCGAGGATGCTGGCACGGTTGAGGAGGTCTACGAACCCTTCCTCATTATGGAAGGCTTCATCAAGCGCACTCCTCGTGGCCGTATGGTCACCGAACTGGCTTATAAGCATTTCGGCCGCAATCCCTACGGTGGAAACATTATGGAACCCAATCTCTTTGATTAATACAATAATGATAAAGACAGGAGTATTTGTTGGCAGTTTTAATCCGTTTACCATCGGACACGACTCGATAGTGAAGAGAGCCCTCCCGTTGTTCGACCGGCTGGTGATTGGCGTTGTGGGCGATAATGTGCACAAGCCGGATATGCCATCGGCAGAAGAGCGGATGCAGGCTATCCGTAAACTGTATGCCGACGAACAGCGTATTGAGGTGAAGCCTTATCACGGACTGGCGATGGACTTCGCCAAAGCCGAAGGAGCAAAGTTTATCGTGAAAGGTGTACGATCAGTAAGCGATTTCGAGTACGAGCAATGGCAGGCCGACTTCAATCGCAGGATTGGAGGCGTCGAGACCATTCTGCTCTATACAGAGCCTGAACTGGCAAGCATCTCGTCGAGTGCCCTGCGGGAATTGCAGCACTTTGGCGTAGACATCACGCCTTACTTGCCAAAAAGGAATTCATAATTCATCATCCGTCTTTAAAGATATGATTACTTATAGCAGTGAAGGGGTTAAGTTCCCCAATATCGGAAAACGTGAGACTTCCAATTGGATCAAGAACGTGGCCGCTACCTATGGTAAAAAAATCGGTGAAATCGGCTATATGTTCGTCAATGACGACAAGATCCTTGAGGTGAACAATGAGTTTCTCGGCCATGATTACTACACTGACATCATTACCTTTGACTATTGCGAAGGGAAGGTGCTGAACGGTGATATTTACATCTCGCTCGACACCGTCTTTACCAATGCCGATAAGTTCGGCAGACCCTACGACGAGGAGTTGCACCGCGTGATTATCCACGGCATCCTCCATCTCTGTGGCATCAACGACAAAGGGCCTGGCGAACGGGCCATCATGGAAGAGGCAGAAGACAAGGCACTGGCCATGAGATAGACAATGAGAAAAGCCCTATTACTAATCTACATCCTTACCACCTGTCTGACAGCAGAAGCACAGAAATGGACAGCCGACGAGGTGAAGAAGGTCATCAAAAAGGTCAACACTTATTGGCAAGCCAACAACCCTGCCGAGGTCCGTGCTTTTTGGGACAATGCCGCCTATCACACAGGTAATATCGAGGTTTACAAACTCCTTGGCGACACCAGTATGCTCGATTACAGCATCCGTTGGGCCACACACAACCAATGGATGGGTGCCAAAGAAAAGGATTCCACGAAATGGAAATACAAACAATACGGCGAAGGACAAGACTATGTGCTATTCGGTGACTGGCAGATTTGTTTTCAGACCTATATAGACTTGTTCAATCTTTCGCCCGACGGACGAAAGGTTGAACGAGCCAAGGAAGTTATGGGTTATGAAGCCGACTCGAAAGCCAATGACTACTGGTGGTGGGCTGATGCACTCTATATGGTGATGCCCGTGATGACCAAGATGTACAAATTGACGGGTGACACCAAATACCTGCGAAAGCTCTATGAAAACATCCTCTATTCCGACAGTATCATGCTTGACAAGGAGACCGGCCTCTATTTCCGTGATGGGAAATATGTCTGGCCGAAACACAAGACAGACGCAGGTAAGAAGGATTTCTGGGCACGTGGCGATGGCTGGGTATTGGCTGGACTGGCGAAAGTGCTACAGGATATGCCTAAGACGTATGAACACCAGCCGTTCTTTGTGGAGAAATACGTCAATCTGGCGCGCGGCGTGAAACAATTACAACAGCCAGAAGGCTATTGGACACGTTCGATGATGGATCCTGAGCAAGCACCCGGACCGGAGACGTCGGGCACTGCTTTCTTCTGCTATGGTTTGCTTTGGGGTGTCAACAACGGTTATCTGTCAAAAGCTGAATTTGGCGAAACCATCAACAAAGCCTGGGACTATCTGAGCAATACAGCCTTGCAGAAAGACGGCAAGATTGGCTATGTACAGCCCATCGGCGAGAGGGCTATCCCAGGACAGAAGGTAGATGCCAACTCACACGCCAACTTCGGCGTGGGTGCCTTCCTGTTAGCTGCTTGCGAATACACCAGATATCTTCAAGAAGCGCAACGTCTTTTGCCTCGTGCTGACCTACCTTTCTGGCGTGACTCGATACCCACAGAGATGCGTCAGAGCTATATTCATTATGGTGAGCAATACCTAGGGAAACCTTGGACCTCACTCCCTTGGGCCGTTTTCGCAGAGTATAAGACCAACGGTAATCGTGTGAACTATGAAACGCTCTGCTTCGGGAAACGTCGGCAACTTGCAGCCATCGTCATGGCTGAGATCATGGAAGGCAAAGGTCGGTTCCTGTCGGATATCATCGATGGAATCGGCAGTTTCTGTGAGGAGACCTGGTGGGGCATACCTGCCCATTACAGCAAACAGATTCCTTTGGCCGAGGTTCAGGAAGTAGACTTGTTTAATGCTGAAACAGCCAGCCTCATCGCCTGGACAAGGTACATGCTACAGCCACAGTTGGATGCTTTCTCTCCCACTCTTTGTCAGCGTATCGACCACGAGATAGAGCGCCGTATCCTGAAACCAGCTCTCGCAAAGGACTACTGGTGGAAGAAGGCCGGCATGAACTGGAACCCGTGGATCTGTTCCAACTGGCTATCCTGTGTGCTGATCTGTGAAAAAGACGAAACCCGTAAGGCTGAAGCTATCGCACAGATTACAAAGGCCACACGAACGTTCATCGATGCTTATCCTGAAGATGGGGGCTGCGACGAAGGACCGGGCTATTGGGACAGGGCTGCTGCTTCGATGTTTGAGGTGATCAGACAGCTGTCTGACTTTTCTGAGTCTCCCGATTTCTCAGATTGCTCTGCCAAAATCCGCAATATGGCTTCCTATGCCTATAAGACCTATATCGGCAATGGCTATTGCGTGAATTTTGCTGATGCCCACGAGAACCGGGCTGTTCAGCAAGTGAATATCGTCTATCCCTTTGGACTGTTCCTGAACGACAAAACGATGAGAGAGTTCGGTGCTTCTATCGGACAACAGAAGGATGTACTGAATAATCCCGCCTTGCTCTACGATAAAAGCGGAAACTTCCCCACCCTAGGGCGGGAACTCTTCTTCCTCCGCCATATCCAGACGTTTATGAACGAACAACCTCACGAGCCTATATTAAATAATGTGTGGTTGCCCGATCTGCAGATGATGACGGCTCGCAGGGGCAATCTCTATGTGGCAATGAAAGGCGGAAATAACGGTGAGAGCCATAATCACAACGATGTTGGCTCGTTTATTGTCTATGCAGACAACCAACCACTATTGATTGACCCCGGTGTTGGCGAATACACAGCTGCAACCTTCGGCAAGAACCGTTACGACATCTGGACCATGCAGTCGCAATATCATAACCTGCCACAGATCAACGGCTGCGATCAGAAAGACGGTCAGCAATATGCCGCCAAGATCATCAGCCATAAGGAAGGCAGACTCTGTCTGGATATCGCAGGCGCCTATCCAAAGGAAGCAGGCGTTAACACGTGGAGGCGCACTGTTTCTGCGATGAAATCGGGCATTTCTGTGACCGAAGACTACGAGTTAGGCCATTATTCCCAACCCTCGTGCCTGATGTTCCTCACAACCGTCAAGCCTGATATCTCAAAAGGTCGTGTGAAGTTGGGCAACCATTGCATTGACTACGACAATGGTCAGTTGGAGGCATCCGTCGAAGATATCAGCAACAAACTAGATCCTTTGCTACAACAGATGTGGGGTCAGCAGATGTATCGCATCATACTGACCATCCGTTCGCAGAAGACCAAGAACAAAATCAGCTACACCATCCGATAATCACTATAGGGAAGAGTCTATCAACGTACGGAACTGCTGAATGCCCTGATGATTGTTGTCCAGTTCCTCAACTTCTGCCAGATACTTCAGAGCCTTTTCTTTGTCGCCCATGCCATAATAACCGAGGGCAAGCATGTACTTGCAGTGAATAAGGTTCTTCGTATCGAGCGAGTCCTCCCAGATCAACAGATCGGGCAGAGAGACTGCGAAATAGTCCATCACCACATTGTCGAAGACATGCTGCTGCCCGTAGTTGATGAGTTTGAAGAATCGGCCATGCGCCTCATCCTCACGTCCCAGTTTCCGTAAGGCCAAACCCTGATAGAAAATCTTGTCAGGCTTGGCGTCATTATAATACATCGCAGCAGCAGGCTCCTGAGGCCCTTTCGTAGCCGCTTCCCAACACTCGCAAGCTTTATCTTTCTGTCCCAAGGCATCATAGGCGACACCTAATAGATAATAGAAGTCGTTCTCCTGAGCACCAAAGAGCTTGCCTTCGCCCAAATGAGGCGGATAAGTGAGGCATTCCTCTAAAAGACCGATGGCCTTTTCTAGATGATCTAGTCCTTCTAGATTGGCTAGTTCAAGTTTTGCCAGCTCCACGCGGCAGATCTGATACTGCGAAGACACCTTGCCCTCGCCGCCTTCCCAAGGATGGAACTTGTGGGCATCAAGTTTCGCCATTGCCTCTTCATAGCGGCCAAGCTGATTCAGCAGAGTTATCTCCTCGAGCACAAGATCATCGCGCTGCTGAATGAGCTGAGGATATTTCTGCAGGAAGTCAAGACGCTCCTGATGGGGTTTATGCAAGCGCTTATAGAGCTGGTCAAGTTCCATCAGCATGCGGGCATCGGTCTCATCGAGATGGAAGGCCTTCTCCATATATTCCAAAGCCTCGTCTTGAGGATTCTTCTCATTCTTCTCTTGTCCAGGACCCGTCAATTTCTCGCCAGCAGCTATCTGGCGTGCTAACTCCGACATCATGTCTACAGCCCAGTCCATACATTCCTCTACACTTGATTCTTGTGGCTTCTCCGACTTATTGAAACGGGCCAGAGCCAGGTTGCGCCAAACTGCCGGGTATGTTGGGTCGAGTCTGGCTGAGCGTTCCCAATATCTCACTGCCAGATCATACTGCCGCTTATCGTAATAAAGACAGCCCAGATAATAAGGTGCCCGGGCATCCTTCACAAATGGATTCAGACCTATGTACTTCAAGATGATCGCATCTTCCAGACGGTTGGGGAAACAATAATCCGGACTGACAGATACTGCCTTCTGCAGATAGCCGAAACTATCGGTCATATTGGCAGCATAGGCCAGATAATAATAGGTAAGCGGTGATTCCTCTGCACCATTGTCGATAGCTGTCTGCAGCACAAGGGTTGCCTCGTCCTCAAGGCTTGACTGCAGATAGTCGAGAGCGGTTTCGTGGTAATTATAGATATTACCATGCATGAGTTCCACCATACGGTCCAAAGGCTCTTTGTTGCCTGTCAGCAAATGCTCCTCCACCATGCAGACATAGTTGAAGGGATCTATCTGATACGAGGCCTTTATCCAGGCAAGCGCCTCATCCTTACGTCCCAGTTTGCGCAGGGCGACGGCCTTCATGGCACGCGCCTTATGATTGTGGCTGTTGCTGATAAGGGCCCGCTCTAATTCGTCAAGCGCATCTTCCCAGCGTTCATCTATCAGACTGATACAGGCAGCCTCGAAGTAGCTGGCATCTGCCCAGGCCTTGTTCCAGCTGCTTTTCCAGAAACACTCGTATGCAGGTCCCGTCTGTAGCAGGTATTTATTGACAAGACCCAGATAGAAGAGGGCTTCACCATCATACGGATTGGGATTACGCTTTTTCTGTACCTTCACGGCAGTCTCCAGATAGGGCTTCGCCTTTTCGAAACAGGCACGACGCAGATACCAGAGGCCCGTCTGCAGATTGCAGCGATAGTCCATCGGATCACGGCGCAGACCCTCCTCGTAATAGTCGAGTGCACTCCAGGTTGCATGGCGGTATTGCTCCAGATGCAGACCCGTCAGATAGAGCTGATCGATGGTTTTCGTATCCTGTGGCGAAAGCGCAGCCTCAGCGGCATCGGGAATAGGACGGATGTCGTCGGGCTCAGCATGCCAAGCGAGCAAAGGGAACTTGCGGGGATTATCGGCGCGGTCGATGGCGAGGAAAAGATCCTGAAGCGACACATCCCCACACGCAATCGTCTCAACGAACACCTCCTCTGGCGACAGCGTCACTACCTTATTATAATATTCCTTACCGTAGTCGTCTTCGAGTATGATGCGGACCTCTTTCCTGGAAGTGGCAAGGATTCTGAAGCAGACAGAATGGTCTTCTCCCTCCTCGATATTCATAATGAAATCCTTCGAGGCCTGCTTCACGATACCGATTTCACGATACGGCATGAAATACTGTACAAACTGTTTTTCCTCGTAAGGCATGAGCCAGGTGAAGTCGGGCTGGTTCTCGGTATAGACACCCGCCATCAGTTCTATATAGGGGCGGAAGCCCTTGCGGTCGATGTGCCATTGTCGGGCCTCATCTGGCGAAGTCTCATCCGTGAGGTTACGATCCCAGGCGCGTCCGAAGTCACCATTTCCCCATGTCCATTGTTTCTTGCCTGGCGAGAAATGGTGCGAGGCCACATGCAGCATGCCTCCCTTCGTATCGTTCTCATAGCCGCCCTCGAAATCATACTTGGAGTTGACTGCCATATAACTCGTCGGCACAGGGATATTCCGATAGTTCGAGATATCCACACCTGCCGAGTAATCCATCTTATAATAAGTACCCGTAGCGATAGGGAACGAAGACACGGCGCGCTTGCCATGATCGAAGACCGCATTCACATCAGGCGGGAACACACTCTGATAGGCATCGTTCACCTCTACGGCTGGGTTCGCCCACCAGAGGAAGGTCTGAGGCAGATTGGTGCGGTTGCTCACACGACCTTGTATCTCAAGATAAGCACAACCTGGGCGCAGCGTAAAGCCCGCCATACCCTTCTGGTGGGACATCCGCTCCATCTCGTTCACCCATACCGTCACTGAGCCGTCCTCATTCTCCACAATGGTGCTATCCACGGGCATAAAGGTAGAGGGTCGATGGTGCTGGGGCCAGTTAAATTCGATGCCGCCACTGATCCAAGGGCCGGCCAGACCCACGAGCGCAGGCTTCACCACATGGTTATAATAGACGAAATGGCGCTCCTTGATCTTATCGTAGGCCATCTGGATGCGTCCGCCCAACTCTGGCAGGATCATCACCTTGATATACTCGTTCTCGAGATACACGGCCTTGTAGTCCTTATCGGTCTTCTCGTCACTGATAGACTCTATCACCGGATAAGGATAAACCACGCCGCTCGATCCCTGATAGACACGTTTTTCCAGAAACATTGGATTCTTTTCTGGCTTTCCCACCTCATAGGTCGGGATTGTTACAATTTCTCTCCAAGCTTTAACCATAATATAACGGAGTAATCTGAATTATTTGATTAGTTCTTTTTCGAGTTCCTCCAACGACTTGCCCTTGGTCTCAGGACAACGGCGGAACAGGAAGACAAAGGCACAGAAGCAGATGGCACTATAGATCCAGAACGAACCGCTGCTGCCAAGTGCTGCATTCATCGAGGGGAACGAGAAGGTCAGCGTGCAGCAGCCCACCCAAAGGGCGAACGTACATGTGGCCATCGCGATGCCACGAATGCGGTTGGGGAAGATCTCCGCCAACAGCGTCCAGGTGACAGGTCCCAGCGTCATTGCATAGGTCGAGATGGCTGCCACCACGAGACAGACCATTGCAAAGCCCTTCACCTCGAAGAAATAGCAGGTGCCAAGGGTCAGATAGATCAGTCCCAAGCCGCCGGCACCCAATAATATCAGCGTACGACGACCCCACTTCTCAATCGTATAGAGTGCCACAATGGTGAAAATGACATTGGCGATACCCGTAATGACGATATTGATGAACATACCGTCTACATCGAAGCCTGCACCCACGAATATCTCTTGTGCATAATTGAAGATCACGTTCGTACCGCACCACTGCTGGAACACGGCAATCACCAGACCCAGTATGAGTACGCGTCGATACTGCTTGGAACAGAGAACTGAGAGTTGAGAATTAAGAGTGAAGAGTGAAGAGTTATGATTACTGTCTGCCCTTGTTTTTTCATCAGCAGAGTAATCATAACTCTTAGTTCTTAATTCTTCACTCTTATTTCTTAGTTTGATAAACACCGGGCTCTCAGGAATAAAGAAGCTCATCAGCAGGAACAGCGCTGCGGGCAGCGTCTCTGCCCAGAACATCCATCGCCATCCCCACTCCAGATTCCAAGCCTGACTCTCTGCCACTGAGGTGTCGCGGGCCAGCAGCATATTCACCACCTGCGCTGCCAGGATACCCAGCACGATGGTCATCTGGTTCAGGCTCACCATCCTTCCGCGAATCTCCGTCGGACTGACCTCTGCGATATACATCGGCGAAAGGGCCGAAGCCACACCAATGCCCATACCACCGATAAAGCGGGCGATATTAAACATGGTGAAATCATTGAACAGGCCTGTGGCAATCGCCGATACCGTAAACAGCACCGCAGCCACTATCAGCAACGGCTTGCGACCATACTTGTCGGCTGCAGCACCTGCTACCATCGCACCTATCAGACAGCCCACCAAGGCCGTCGACATCGCCACACCTTGCAGTAAAGGCGACTCGCTGATGCCAAAATACAACTCATAGAACGGTTTTGCCCCTCCTATCACGACCCAGTCGTAACCAAAGAGCAGGCCACCCATTGCCGAAACGGCACAGATGAAATACAGAAATCCCCTGTTTTTTTCCAGAGTAATCATAACTCTTAGTTCTTAATTCTTAGTTCTTAATTATCTCTATCGCTTTCTTCACGATCTCGCTCCGCTCATTGATCACGGAGAAGTATTCGCTCATATCCCAGATGTCACGCGCTATCAGTGCCTTCAGTTGCAGACGGATATAAGCCAGCGACCTCTTCAGTTCGTCATCATCCTTGGGTTCGATCTTCTGTTTCTTGCCTTCGGCCACCACATCGTCGAGCATTTGCTGCGGCACCTCAAACTGCTGCTTGTAGTCGTTAAACGACTGCCAACGCCGTTTCAGTTCCTTGCGGTGATTGTCAACATAGCGCAGATTCTGCTGGATAATGATACCCTTAGCCGCCAGTTCACGATGATAACGGGTGTAGACGGTTGTGTCGAGCGGCACGTAATAGTCAGGCATGATACCACCGCCACCATAGACCGTACGATGTTTTCGGAGTGTCTCATACTTCAGTGAATCAGCGAAGTGGACACTATCCACATTGGTCAGCTCGCCGCTCTTCAGGCGGTTCACCATATCCATCGCATAGTCCTTGCCTTCGCCCTTGGTATAAGGCTTCTGGATACAACGGCCTGAGGGTGTATAGTAATGAGCGATGGTCAGACGGATCATCGAACCGTCAGGCAGGTCGATGGGACGCTGCACCAGACCTTTGCCGAACGTACGACGGCCAACCACCAGTCCGCGGTCCTGATCCTGAATGGCACCCGTCACGATCTCTGCTGCCGAAGCCGTATAGCCATCCACCAGAACGACTACCTTGCCCTTGGTGAATTTGCCGTTGCCGTGCGCCTTATATTCTGAACGCGGCACCTTCCGGCCGTTGGTATAGACAATCATGTCGCCACGCTCCAAGAACTCGTCAGCAATGTCGACGGCAGCCTTCAGATAGCCCCCACCGTTCTCCTGCAGGTCGAGGATCAGATCCTGCATACCCTGCGCCTGGAGCTTTCCGAGACTTTCCACGAATTCATCGTAAGTCTGTGCGCCGAAGTTACCGATACGGATATAGCCGATGCCCGGACGGATCATATAGGCGGCATCGATGGAATGGACGGGAATCTTATCGCGCACCACGGTGAACATCAGTTTATCCTTGATGCCCAGACGCACCACACCCAGCTCCACCTTCGTACCCTTCGGGCCACGCAGACGCTTCATGATCTCCTCCTTCGACATCTTCACGCCTGCTATCGCCGTATCATTCACCGATACGATACGGTCGCCGGCTATGATGCCCACCTTCTCAGAAGGGCCGTTCGTCACAGGCTGGATCACCACCAACGTATCGTCCATCATATTAAACTGCACGCCGATACCCTCAAAATTGCCGTTCAAGGGCTCATTCAGTTCCTTCACCTCCTTGGGCGTCGCATAGCTGGAGTGCGGGTCGAGCTTGTCGAGCATGCCTCGGATGGCATCCTCCACGAGTTTCTGCTCATCGACACTGTCGACGTAAAGATTGGTAACGGCCAACTCCGCATACTGCAATTTTCGCAGCGGACTGTCACCTCCCGTATTGATCCTGAATTGCGCAGATGCGCTCAGACTAAGCAGCAATAATGTGCCTGATAATATAATCTTTTTCATCTTTATTACGATATTTCGTTCATGATAGTCACATGGATGATGAAAGCACCGCTCCCATGATCCGTCGCATTAATTTCATTCTGCAAAAATACGGATTTCCACCGAATTTGCCAAATGTTTTAAAGACAATTTTGCTCATCCCTCACATTTTCTTCTGAGAGACTATTGTGTTTTTGCGCCCTAGGCAGGCAGCAAATGTTTCCTGCCTGGAAAACAATTGTTCTCTAGGCTATCCTCAATTTCCATACTTACATTTGAAGTTTTCCATAGGGTGTTGTATACGGTATTTCATAATCCCCTGATTTGTAGCAACTTCCGGATTTGTCTTGTTTACAAGTTTTCCATAGGTAACTGATACAACCTATTGAAAAAAGTCGTATCTTTGCAACCGAGAAATAATGAATAATCGATAACTGTGTTTGCGAGATCGTTGTACATATTCATGATAGGCATTCTGTTGGTTGCTTGCAGTCAGCAGGAGTCTGGCTCACAGACGGCAGTAAGCTGTCTGGAGGAAGCTGAGGCTGCTTTGGCCAACGACAGCATCCGTCAGGGTGAGACTTTGCTGAGAAAGACCATACAACTGTCGGAAGCGTCAGAGGATTGGCACACCTATTATATCGCGTACCAGCGATTAGCTTCAAGCTTATCGCAGAGTAACCCTGAGGAAGCATTGCGGTTGATGAAGAAAGCCCTGACGGTGTATGAGCAGCATCCCGACGATGAGCGAAATCGAGTCATATTACTCGACTACGCAGGCACCTACGCTGCGCAAGTGGCTTTTAACACTGAAGGCTCCTACGACGAAGCACTCGGTTTCATCAACCATGCATATAATATCGCTGAGAAAAACCAGATGACGGACCTGATGTGTCAGACACTCACCAGTCTTGCAAACATCGCCTGGGCTCAGGAAGACTATCGCCAAGCTGTCGATTGTGCCCATCGGGCAGAATCTGTTGCGACAACCGACCTTAGACAAGGCACATTACAAGTGCTGGCCCGCAGTTACCTCTGCCTTAATATGCTCGATTCGGCAGAAACCATCTATCGCCAGATTGATTCGGGTGATGATGTCCATCTGGCCTATATCGTGCAGAGTAACCTCGCCAAGATTGCGCTCCGAAGGATAGGCGCCACACAAATCGAAGACAGTTTGGATGAGGCCTTTGATCAGATAGAGGACATCTATTACAAGGCACTTGAACAGAAAGACCAGTACTATCAAGCGACGTTGAAGCAGGAAATGGAGAATCAGCAACTGGAATACCGTTCACAGATGTATAGCCGTACGCTCCTGATTGTCATCATTGCTTCGGTCGTCATCCTTCTTGCGGTTGTGCTGGCACTTCGTTATCGCATCCGCATGCAGGAACAGGAGAAACATCGGCTCCAGCAGGAGGCAGAGCATCAGAAGACCTTGTTGCACCAGACGAATGAAGTGGTGGCTTTCCTGCAGAACTTCATCCTCGAACGAACGGAAGTACTGAAAAAGCTCAACCAAAGCGGCGATTCACTTATCACTCTCAGCCCGCACGAATGGAGCGAGATAGAACGTACACTCAACGCCATCGATGGTGACCGTTTTGCCCATATACGCAAACAGTATCCAAATTTGCAGGAAGACGACGTCCGCCTGTGTATTCTCACACGACTCGGTCTCAGCAACCGCACCATTGGCAACATCTACTGCATCACCGTCTCTGCCGTTCAGCATCGCAAACTCAAACTGAAGAAGGATGTGTTCGGAGAGAGCAATCCAGATGTCACTCTGGAGCAGATACTCAACAGCAAATAATTATCACAAATGGAAACAATAATAAATACGATAACGACAATGAAGAAACTATTATTCTTATTCATTTTGATGCTCACGCCAATGCTGGCAAGTGCCAATGACGGCGATACGTTTAGTGAGGAGACGGTAGAAGGGGTTCTTTTAAATTATACCATTATCAGTGAGTCAGAGAAAACCTGCATGGTGGGATACAAACAATACCCGGAAGTTCCTACCGCCCAAGATCGCAGAGGGCCTGAGAAAGATGTGTCTAAAGCATCAGGAGACATCACGATACCTGAAGAGGCAAAAGGGTACAGAGTTGTCCGGATAGAAACCTCTGCTTTCGAACAGGCAGCCATCACTAGCGTTTTCATTCCGAATAGCGTCAAGACCATTGGCTCTTATGCTTTTCAGAGGTGCGTTGACTTGAAATCCGTCAGGTTATCTGAGCAATTGACAAGAATAGAAGGATTTTTATTCTATGGTTGTAAAAGCCTTACCAGCATCGACATACCCGAAGGAGTGACCTCCATTTGTGACTATGCATTTGCTGGTTGTGAACAACTGAAGGAAATAAACATCCCATCAGGTGTGGAGCAATTTGGTGGGAATGTGTTCTGTAATACTGGTTTCACTTCTTTGCCTAAACTGCCTGAAAGTCTCACGGTCATTCCTAAAAGTATGTTTTATGAATGTACTCAGTTGACATCCATCGAGATTCCGGAGAATATCACGATAATTGAAGAATGCGCATTTGGCAGATGTCCCATCTCGGAAATAGAAATCCCTGCCAGTGTGACCCATATCGGTGTGGCAGCGTTTGCCAATTGTAAAAACATTACCGATTTGACCATTCCCGACAATGTGACGGAAATCGGTTTTAACGCTTTCAATGGCTGCTCCAATCTGAAGACAGTTAAATTGTCTGCCAATATCACCAGTCTCAATCAAGGTATTTTCACAGAATGTTCCAGTTTGGAATCTGTCATCATTCCCAATGGAGTGAAGAGCATTGGCAAATTCGCTTTTGAAGGATGCTCTTCACTTGGCTCTATCAATCTTCCCGAAACTCTGGAAGAAATTGGTGAACAAGCGTTCTTTGGCTGCTCATCGCTTAAGCAACTTTTTATACCCAAAAACTTTGTAAGATTTGGAAAGGATGAGAATAATACTTATTGGTCGTTTATTTATGGTTGTACCAGTCTAACATCTGTTGTTGTTGACAAAGATAATCATGTGTTTGATTCCAGAGACAATTGCAACGCCATCATCGAGACAGCCAGCAATACATTGGTTGCTGGTTGTATCACCACCACTATTCCAGAGGGCATAATCACCATTGGATCTTGGGCATTTGGGGGCTTTAAGGATCTTACTTCCATCTCTTTACCCAATAGTCTGAATCGCATTGAACAGGCGGCATTCAATGGATCTGGACTTCGAGAGATAATAATACCAGAAAATGTAACCTACATTGGGGCTTATGCATTCTCGAGTTGCAATAGCCTAAAAGAGTTTTATTGCTATGCTGAGAAAGTGCCAGAAGCAGAAAGCTCTGCTTTTGGTAACACTAATCTCAAAGAAGTCACGCTTCATGTGCCTGCTGCATCTGTCAGCGCATACCAAGCCACAGAGCCTTGGAAGAACTTTAAAGAAATCATGGCACTTGCGGCTCAAGATGATTATCGTCCGTTTGTCGAAGAAGGTAAAGTATGGAAGGCGGGAAGTACTACTGGTATTTCGGATGGTATTGTGAAAATGGTTGAATACTACTACTTCGATGGCGACACAATCATTGATGGAAGGACCTGTAAGCAGATGATGTGCCAACGATATGTCAGTCCAAATCATCCGGATTATGCTGCTATGGCACATATTCCCTCCTTAAGATATGTTGGAGCATGGTACGAAGAGGACAAGAAAGTGTATATTTATAACGCGATAAACCAACTTAGGATGATGTATGACTTTTCCCTCGGAGCCAATGACACCTTGCTGATTGATAATAAGGCCTATGTGATAGGGCCAAAGCAGACTGGAGGTTTAAATGGTTTTAAGGGTGTTTATAGAAATATTATGTGGTGTTTTGATGGAGACGCCTATTACACCTATTACAATTATAATACCACTTGGCTGGAAGGTGTTGGAGGAATTGACGGCCCGACCGTAAATGTTTATTATGGGTCAGAAGGACATGGGTTGTTCCTGATGTCGTGTACCGTTGGTGATGAAGTCATCTACCTCAACGACAAATATGAGGATGGGGCTACTCCTGAAGCCGCAGGAGCCCGGAAGAACCGCTTCGATTTCTCCCATACGATTAAGACAAAGCCAAAAGCGCCAAGAAAGAGTGCGGAAGAATCACCTTTGTATGGCGAATACAACGACCAAAAGTTAGGCATTAATCTTAACCCGCTCGACAATGCCTATCTGGTAAGCATTACTGACGAATCTGGTAAAGTAGTCTACAAGAAAGCCGTCAACGCTGGCAATATCGTTGGTCTCAACATCGACATCTCTGCCTACTCAAAAGGCCGTTATACCGTAACCGTGGAGAATAACGATGAGGTCTTCACTGGTCAATTCGAGGCGCAGACGACAGGAATTGAAGCCATAATAAAAAATAAGGTGGAAACCAGACCTTCTATCTACAACCTTCAAGGCCAGCGACTCGGTTCCATGCAGAAAGGCTTGAATATCTTTAATGGACAAAAGATCTTCAAATGAGTACACAGAAGGGTCGGTTCCTATTGTGTACTTTGTAAAGAAATACGAGCCGTAATGCCGTGAGCAGTGAGCCGTAATGTCATCGTCGACGACATTACGGCTCGTCCATGGTCTGCCGTAAGGCCGTCATTATCTGTATCAGATTACAATGTGAATCAGATGTGACACAAATGTGAATCACACGGAAATCAAATCATAGATGCTTAATAGTCAGACAATTATGAAAGCATTATAGCCATTGTGTCAGATGTGTCAGATTAAAAAGGAAAAATGGAGTGTCTAAAAAAGAAATATGAATTTAACAAAGAAGGATTGCGTACAATCTGATTCACCTGCATCTGACACAAAAAGCCGCTCATAATGGGCGTACACAGTAGGGGCGGTTTCCTATTGTGTACAATAAGAGCCAAGTATTGCTGAGATTGAAAATAATCACCGAAAGATTTGGGAATTAAGATAAAAATATCTACCTTTGCGGACAAAACAGTGTTTCATGGACGTAGCGTTTATTTTAGACAAGTATTTCAAAGGAATGGAAAATGTCTCCATAGACGTGTTTGATGCACAGACGTTAAACACAGTCTATCGGGATGTTGTCAAAGCTATGACCTCTCATTTTGAAATCGAAGTGAGTGTGCTCCAGGCATTGAGCTATTGTCTTTATGAGATGATGGACAATGTTCATATACATTCCGGCAAGCCGCTGGGCACGGCCATGACGCATTATGATGATTCACACAAGGCCTTACGCATTTTAATAGCTGACGATGGCATGGGTATTAGGGAGTCGCTCGCTGAGAATGATAAATATAAAGACATTACCGAAGCTGAAGCTCTGAAACTGTGCTTGGAGGACACGATTACCGATGGTAAGGGTATGGGGTTCGGGCTATATACTACCTCAAGACTCGTCGACAGCATCGGCAAAGAGTTTATTCTGCATTCTGGTACGCACAAACTGATTATCAAAGACGGAGAAACTTCAGTCATCGAGAATGGATTCTGGCAAGGAACTCTTATTTATATGGAAATAGGTACGGGCGAGGAAATCGACCCTAATCAGATTGTTGATCATCGCGCGGCTGTTGCAGAAGAGTATAACGAGACATTTGTGGAAACAGAAGAATTGGAATCACTATGGTAGAATTTAAATTCATAGAATACGGAACGGACTTCGGGACGCGCGATATGGGTCAGAAACTCCGGGAGAAGTTATTGCCGCTCATTAACGGTAACGAGAAGGTTGTTCTTGATTTTACAGGAGTAAATGTAGTATCCAACTCCTTTGCTGACGAATGCATCGCCAAACTACTTTTGGAAATGCCTTTATCGGAGTTGAAGCGTCGCACAACATTCCGCGGATTGAATCCATTGGCTGAACGTAGTGTATTGGTAGCGCTTCAACGTAGATATAAAGTATTGTCTACCTGAATTACACAGTAGGAACCGACCCTACTGTGTAATTTCGAAACAAAAGATTAATAGTATGAATAAAAAACTAAAAACGTTTGTTTGTATGTTCATGCTTTCATCTATAGCAGGATGTACTTTAAGACAATCTAAGCACGGCTATAGGATGGAACCAACAGATAGGTCACAAAATACTTGTGATTCCATTTTTCTATTATCTGTCACTGAAAACGACAACGGACACGACTATTATTATTCATGCTTCTTGGACACACTTGATAATAAATTGAGTATCCTGAAAACCTCTAATCAGATTGTTTATAGTTATAGTTGTTATATTATAAATCCTGGTGTTTCTATTGATTATGATGATAAAACGGAAGGTCATATGTCAATACTCCTGAAAGATGGATTAATCAGTAAAAGGATATTTACAGAAACAAATAAGGCTATAGAGTACGAATATGACTCCTTGTGCTATTTAAGGCGTGTTAGTTTTGGTGGTGCAGAGTGTAAACTCTCTTGGAATGGAGATTCTTTGAAAGAGTTTTCTTATAAGGCTCCAGAGTATAAATGGGAAACTAAAGCGTATGTGGTGTATAGTAAGAACAATCATCCTCTCAATTATTCTTTAGGTCTTTTAAATCATGCTGATTTATCAAAAGACAACTGTGAGCATTATTTGTTTGCATATTTGGGGTTATATGGGAAACTGCCTGTCGGGAATCATTATACCATTGAAAAGATTACTTATGACCATCTTGGTGTAGAAAACAAAAAATGCCAGGTTTTTGAAGAGGACTATACAAGTAATGGCATAGAACAAGAAAGTAAATCGTATTACAGAGATAGTGAAAGAGTTAACAAAAAGACTCTTGTTTGGAACACATCAAATATAGTACAATTATTGAAAAAAATACGACCCCCTCAGTAAAGTCATACTATATGAGAACGATTATATTACTTTTGGTTATTATTTGTCTTGCTGCTTGTTCTAACAAGTCACAGCCAAAAATCGACAATGATGGCGTCAACGAACGTGCCATGATAATTTCTGATCCAGAATCTAAAATCCTCTATAAACGCTGGTGTGAATTGTGTGACTCCATGATAGCATGCGGAAAGAAACTTATGCCTAATCAACATTCCCCTTTATTGGAGAAAGGTTGTAAACTTAATAAGGAACAAAAGATTTTCTGCACATTGTCTCCTTTATATAATGTAGGTGACACCGTATACATTCTAGAAGAAATCAACAGTTATACTTCTACTGTTTTATTTGCTTTTTGGAATAAAAAGTCTGGCGATGTTTATGGAACTGACAAAGTTTATGAGTATAGATATATGAGATATCAGAAAAAAAGCATCTTGAATGAGGGGAAAAAAGAAATATGTGATTCTGTATTTATCAAAAATGATCTGGATATTTGTTCTTTTTCTGAAAAGTTAATAAAAACATGTAGTGACTGGGATACATTACAACTGAAAGAGAATAAGAATCTGGATGGTGTTTCAGGTGAACATAGATACATGTTAGCATATAGAATAATATTTTTGACGGATAATCAATTTGACCTTAAGTGCGTAAAAATCGCCAGTCAGGGAAATATTGGTGACGAAACAACAGAACCATATATGGTCATTCCGGTGGGTTAGAATACACAGTAGGAACCGACCCTACTGTGTATTCGCAAAAAAAATTTAAAAGTCATTCCAAAATCTTTGCGGTCTTGGTTTTTTAAGAATTTTTTGTGCGTACTCGTCCTGAAAGTAGAGGGTCGTCGCGATGTATCTTGTTCGCAGACGTGACTAAAGCAGGGCGCAG
>JAEETD010000159.1 GCA_016290175.1 Prevotella sp.
GCACTCTTATGTTGGAACACTGGGAGTGCCCGCTTTTTGCTTGACATATCAATAAACAAATATTACTTGCATTTTGGATGTGAAGGTTTTATAATGCAGCTGGATGGAGCGGAGCCGTTATTGAATATGTATCGGTAGCCGCTCTTATCTTTTTGCAAAAAAACATATTGAGTTGGTTATGCAGGGCACAGTAACTACAAACCAAAGTAGGGAACATAGTCACATTTACCCCGTCCCCCTGACAACTTTTTTAGGTGGTGTTTCTGGAAGCCTTGATGCTTTCGATGCGATTGTTCTTCAGGAGCAGGAAGGTATCTGTGTAGAGCTTCATCCGCCGCTCCGAAAGAAGATATTCGATATCCTGTTTGACCCCGGGATCATTCAACAGCTCGGGCAGGAAGGGCGCATAGTGAGTCCCGCTGCCCTCTTCGATCTCTTTTTTGTAGTCTTCAAAGGTTTTTCCCTTGTTGTAGCTGCGCCCCACGGTATCCGTGGCGGCATCCAGGCAGTCAGCCGCCAGGACCAGGTCGATGATGGTCTTGTAGGGACTGGAGAAGGTGTCCGCATCCGCAGGATACCCTCTGGAGCAGTCGTACCAGAGATGGTGCCCTCTGATGATGTCTGCGTATTCCCTGGTGGAAGCGTGCTCGGAGGCGATCCTCGCGCCGATTACCGGGTGCATCTTGATCAGCTCGAATTCATCATCCAGCAGGCCCCGGCCGTACATGGTGATCACATCCATGATGAACAGCTTTCCGAGGTCATGGCACAGCGCGGCGTGATAGGCAAAATCCGAGATCCTTTCTTTGGACTGAAGGACCTTTTCCGGCGTATCGCATCCGGGGAAACCGACGAACTGCTGGGGCTTTACGTCAAACAGATGCCGGACCAGGCTTTCTGTCAGATCGGCCACCATATTGATATGGATAAAGGTGGGCGGGTGTATCGCCGCGAACAGTTTCAGGCAGAATTCCTCCAGGGTCATGGCGCCGGGAAGCTCCCGGAAATAGGTCGGAAAATTGGTGACCAGGGTGACACATTTCAGGTAGGTGTCGCTGTTCTTGGGCATTCGCCGGACATAGTCGATCACAGACCGTTCGATGGTATTGTAGCGCTGGACATCCTCGTCGGTCACCTCCAAAGCGGCCTGCTTTGCGATCCGGAGAAAGGAGGAGGGGGTGTCCAGATTGAGATTAAGCCCCACTACGGAAAAGTCGTTTTCGTCCCGCTGCTCGTAGGCGCTGAACAGCCGGTCGCAGGCTTCTCTGGCAGGCAGATATCCGGCCTGCACGGAAGCCAGCAAAAGCAGATCCTGCTCCTGTTCGATATTGACATTGGCCAGGATGTCCTCTCTGCCCCGGGTATTCAAAAAATCAATGGCCTTTTGGGCATAATCGTGGGCTTTTTTTGCCACGCTTTCGGGCAGTATTGAATAGGCGAGGAAGCTCCCGTAGTAATAGATGCGGAATTCGTAAGCCTCCCAGTCGTAGTCCGGCATCAGCTCCCGGTAAAAGGAGTCCTGCAGGATCCGGGAGGCCTCCTCCAGATAGGCCAAGGGTGCGTCCCAGAAGGCTGTCGGCCTCGCCGTCTCGGTGCTTTCAAACAGCAGTGCGGCCATGAGAGAGAAGCGGATCAGGGCGCTCCTGGCCTCCTCGTTCAGTGACCGGAACTGCTCCTTTTCCAGAAATCTGCCCACCTCATCCCGGTTTTGGATAGCGTTCTGACGATAGGCATCCACCCGTCCCGTTTGAAATCTGGTCAGGCCGGAGATGATCAGGTAGTCTTTCTGGACCTTCTTGGAGATGGAGATGACATATTCGTTGATGTCCTCCAGGTCGGTGATGTGGAGCTCCTCCTCCATCAGTCTGTTGGTGATCAGGTCGGAGAGGTTCACATCCACCTCGCCGAAGGTTTGTTCATCAAACAGCAGGTCGGCAAATTCCTCCAGCTTTGCACGGACCTCCTCCGACAGCGCGTGATCCGTGGGCAGATTCGGCTTGATCAGTTGGTCGATGACTTTTCTGTTTTCCGCTGCCATCATACCGATCAGAGAAAAATTGTGGAGCAGGAGCTTGCTGTATCCCTCGGCGTCCGTGATCTGATCGAGGTCCGGCGTTGACAGCAGTCTGACCTTTTTCATTCTGTCCACATATTCCTGCAATTCCTTTGTATCGATGTCCATTCCTTTTCTCCGGTGAAGTCCTGATTGGGTTTTCAAAACAAAACCTATTATACCACGAAAGCACGAGGAAAATGCAAATTTATTTGCA
>JAEETD010000160.1 GCA_016290175.1 Prevotella sp.
CTCCGCAGAGGAAGTTGAAGCCGCACGCAAACAAGACAGTATCGCTGCTGCCATCAAGGATAACGCAGCCAAACAGCAGAAAGCCAACGAAGAAGCCCGTAAGGCTCAGGCCGAAGCTGCAGCCAAAGGTGACTCTACTGCCCTCTTCTTTGCTGCACTGAATGGTGAGAATCAGTCGGTAGTGCTGAAGAACGAGAAGGTAGAACTGACTTTCGACACAAAAGGAGGTACCATCAGCAAAGCTATCATCAAAGGCTTTGAGGATAAGGACAACAAGATGGACCTGACCCTCTTCGATGGCAAGACTCAGCAGATGAACTTCATGCTGGCTGGAAAATCGGAGAACATCATCACCAAAGACCTGTTCTTCACACCTTCCAACGTATCTGACTCGACTGTTACCATGACGGCTCAGGCAGGCAATGGCGGTAGCATCGTATTCAATTACTGGCTCGGACCAGACTACATGCTACACTTTACCTTTGCAGCCAACGGCCTGAACGGTATCTTCGCTCCTAACTACAAGGAGATGGATATCGAATGGACAGATATGGTGCGTCAGCAGGAGAAAGGTTTCACGTTTGAGAACCGCTACTCTACCCTCACCTATAAGGAGAAGAACGGTGGCACAGACTATCTGAGTGAGACTTCTGAAAAGATCGACGAGAAGATTGAAGAACAACTCGACTGGGTTGCTTTCAAGAATCAGTTCTTCTCAGCTACTCTGATTGCGAAAGACGAGTTTGCTGCAAACTCACTGATGACAAGCATTCCTCAGGAGAAAGGCACAGGCTATCTGAAGCAGTTCAATGCGAAGATGAAGACAGCCTTTGATCCCTCTGGCATGCGTCCTTCAGAATTTGAGATGTATATCGGCCCCAACGACTTCCGTCTGATTAAGGATGTCGAGGAGCAGAGTACCTTTGGCAAGGACCTCGACCTGGAGCAGCTTGTCTATCTGGGATGGCCTCTCTTCCGTTACATCAACCGTTTCTTCACCATCTACGTTTTCGACTGGCTCACCTCTTGGGGTTTCTCGATGGGTATCGTGCTCATTCTGATCACCCTGTTACTGAAGGCCATCACCTTCCCAATGGTGAAGAAGAGCTACATGTCATCAGCCAAGATGCGCGTGCTGAAGCCAAAACTCGACGAGGCCACGAAGCAGTACGACAAGCCAGAGGATTCGATGAAGAAACAGCAGGCCATGATGCAGATGTATGCCCAGTATGGTGTTTCGCCTCTGAGCGGCTGTCTGCCTATGCTGATTCAGATGCCTATCTGGATTGCTATGTTCAACTTCGTGCCCAATGCCATCCAGTTGCGTCGCGAGTCGTTTCTTTGGATCGACGACCTCTCGACATACGACCCCATCATTGAATGGGGCACACAGATCTGGGGTATTGGCGATCACCTTTCACTGACTTGTATCCTCTTCTGTGTATCCAATGTGCTCTACAGCTATATGACCATGCGACAGCAAAAGGATCAGATGGTAGGTCAGCAGGCTGAGCAGATGAAGATGATGCAGTGGATGATGTACCTCATGCCAGTGATGTTCTTCTTCATGTTCAATGACTACAGCTCGGGTCTGAACTTCTACTACTTCATCTCACTCTTTTTCTCAGCAGCCATCATGTGGACACTCCGCAAGACGACGAACGACGAGAAACTACTTGCCATCCTTGAGGCCAAATATCAGGAGAATAAGAATAACCCCAAGAAAAAGACCAGCGGACTGGCTGCTCGTCTGGAGGCCATGCAGAAGCAGGCTGAAGAGATGCAGCGTCAGCGCCAAAACAGATAAGAATATGAGAACTAAAAACATCTTTATCATCCTGGTAAGCCTGGTCATCCTAGGCACACCTAGTAAAGCAGAAAAAGTGAAGATCGGCAAGCAGAACATCAAACTCACCAGTGACCTGATGACCCCTGAGGCTCTTTGGGCCATGGGGCGTATTGGTGCTGCAGAAGCCAGTGCTGACGGCAAGCAGATTGTCTATCAGGTAGGCTACTATAGTGTGAAGGCCAATAAGAGCCAGCAGAAAATTGCAGTTATCAACTCTGACGGTACAAATAATACGACTTTGACTACAGGTTCGAAGAGCGAGACTGATCCTACCTGGTATAATGGAAAGATTGCTTTCCTCACAGGTGGCCAGATCTGGACAATGAACGCTGACGGCTCCGATCGCAAACAGCTGTCCAAGACCTCGAAGGACATTGAAGGATTCAAGTTCTCGCCCGATGGCAAGAAGGTT
>JAEETD010000019.1 GCA_016290175.1 Prevotella sp.
GTTCTCTATCTCGGTAACAAAAAATACACAGAAGGTGATCTGCTCAAGGCTGGTGACGCAGTCATTGTGTGCGGTAAGGTTGTCAACTACAAGGGTAACACACCTGAGACATCCCAAAATACCGGCTACCTCTACTCGCTCAACGGCAAGACCGGCGGCGGTAGCGGTGGCGAGACACCTTCAGGCGAAGTAAAGCCAATTAGCATTGCCGACTTCAACGCAGCTCCAGAAAGTACCGATGTGTGGTATCAACTCACAGGTACTGTTAAGAACCTGAAGGAAGGTGACATCTATGGCAACTTCGACCTTGAGGATGCTACAGGTTCTGTCTATGTCTATGGTTTGCTCTCAGAGAAGGGTGGCGAGAAGAAAAAGTTCCAGGATCTCGTAGCTGCCAAGGGCATCAAGGAAGGCTGCACGCTTACGATTATCGGCAACCGTGGCTCTTATGGCGACAAGATAGAAGTACTGAATGCCTACTTCGTCAGCATCACAGGTGGTGCCGAGCCTAGTGGTGGCGGTGACGAAGGTGGTGGTGGCTCAACAGTCACCACGCTGACCAATGGTGATTTTGAGACCTGGACCGACGGTCTGCCAACGGGTTGGAAGTCTGCTTCTTCAGCCAGCAACGCAACCTTATCACAAGGCACAGACGCCCACGGTGGCAGTTATGCTGTGATTGTAGCAGGAAACGAGGGTTCTAACAAGCGTTTGGCCAGTCAGGAGATTACACTGGAAGCTGGCACCTACAACTTCTCATTCTATGCCAAGGCAACAACTGCAGATCCCGCACAGACACGTCCTGGCTATGTGGCTGTCACAGACGGAAACGTAGGCAGCTACGTATGGGGTGACTATGCCAACCTCAACAATAGCGGATGGACGCTGGTGTCTTACGATTTCACCTTGGAAGCAACCACAACAGTCTGCTTGTGCGTGATGAATCCGAAGAAATCCAACTACTCTTCAGGTAAGGATATTCTGATCGACGATGCGAGCCTGACGAAAAAATAATTCGCAAAAAGTTTGCGAGATCCGAAAAATCTTCGTACCTTTGCAGCCGCTTTATGCGCAAATAGGTTTTAAACATTAATATTTTAACTCAAAATGAAAAAAGGAATTCATCCAGAAAACTATCGCCCCGTCGTGTTTAAGGACATGTCCAACGGCGATATGTTCCTCTCGAAGTCCACAGCAAAGACGAATGATACAGTGGAATTCGAAGGCGAAACTTACCCAGTGGTAAAAGTCGAAATCTCTAGCACCTCTCACCCGTTCTATACTGGTAAGAGCAAGCTCGTTGACACCGCAGGTCGTGTTGATAAGTTCATGAGCCGCTACGGTAAGGCTGCGAAGAAGTAAGATACAATATCACAGGATTATAACCGGGAAGGTGCGTCGATGGTAGTTGCATATGCCATGGTCGCACCTTCTTCAGTCAAGATGATAAATATGAAATTGCTAAAAACCCTACTCCCCACCCTCTTGTTGCTGACACTCTTTTCGTGTAGCAAGGATGAAAACGATGCCAAGATTCCCGGCATAGCCGAAAACAAAAACAAGAATCTGACGAGTATCTACCCAGAAGCTGCCCGTCTGGAGTTCCCTAGACTAAAGGGAGGCCAGAGCATCCTGCTGGTGCATCGCACTAACGACAAATATGGTGTAAACTTCTGCACGGAATGGGACACACAGAAAAAATCACAACGCTGGTCGTGCTACCAGATGCACGGAGGAAATACAGGTGGCAACACCGGACGTTATCAAGAGGGGTATCCCTACGATGACTTACTGGACTTTGCCAACTATTTCACCATGGGCGACGGTACACCCTTCGATCCTTTCTGGAATTCAGGCTACGACCACGGGCACATCTGTCCGTCGGCAGACCGCCAATATTCCAAGGAAGCCAACCGTCAGACTTTCTTTCTCACTAACATGCAGCCTCAGCGCAATGTCTTCAACGCAGGAGTATGGGCTACCATGGAACAGCAGGTAAGAAACTGGAACCGTGGTTCTTTCCGCGATACCCTTTACGTCTGCAAGGGAGGTACTATCGACCGCAATGACCAGATATCGCGCACCCTCTCCAACGGTCTCATCGTACCTAAGTTTTTCTTTATGGCTGTGCTCTGCAAGAACAATAGCGGATACAAGGCTATGGCCTTCTGGATAGAGCACAAGGACAAGGACACCGATTTCCCCAAAGACAGTCAGGGAAACTATATGCTGAGTCCCTATGTGACCAATGTCCGCGAGCTGGAAACCCTCACCGGCATCGACTTTTTCTGTAATCTTGATGATGAAACAGAAAATCATGTGGAGACATTAGCCGTGGAGAATATCAAGAGCGCATGGGGACTGAAATGATTTTTTTGGATTTTTATTTGGCATTGCGAAATAAAATTCTTATCTTTGTACCCAAGAACCTACACATTATTTTAAAATAGAAAATGAAGACTATTTATGAGTTCTCTGTCAAGGACAGAAAAAACAAGGACGTATCCCTCAAGGAGTACGCCAACGAAGTATTGCTCATTGTGAATACTGCCACCAAGTGCGGTTTCACCCCTCAGTATGATGAACTGGAAGCCCTCTACAAGAAATATCATGCTCAGGGCTTTGAGATTCTCGATTTCCCCTGCAACCAGTTTGGACAGCAGGCTCCCGGTACCGACGAGAGCATCCACGAATTCTGCAAGCTTAACTTCGGCACAGAGTTCCCCCGCTTCAAAAAGGTGAAAGTGAATGGTGACGACGCTGATCCACTCTTCAAGTTCCTCCAGCAGGAAAAAGGTTTTGCGGGCTGGGATATGGAGCACCCGATTGCCCACATTCTTGATGATATGCTCTCAAAGGCCGATCCCGACTATCAGCAGAAGCCGGATATCAAATGGAACTTCACTAAGTTCCTCGTCAACAAAAAAGGTCAGGTAGTTGCTCGTTTCGAGCCCACTGAGAAGATCGAGAACATTGCAGCCCAGATCGAGTTGCTGCTTCACTAACATCCGAATATGGAAAAGACAAAGTGTTTAATCATTGGCAGCGGTCCCGCAGGGTACACCGCTGCCATTTATGCCTCAAGGGCAAATCTGAATCCTATCGAGTATTGCGGCATGCAGCCCGGAGGACAACTGACCCAGACCACGGAGGTTGAAAATTTCCCAGGCTATCCCCAAGGCGTTGACGGCAATCAGATGATGATGGATCTCAGAGAGCAGGCTGAGCGTTTTGGCACGGATATCCGCGATGGCGAGATCATCAAGGTAGATTTCTCCAAAACCCCCTATCTCTGCACAGCAGAAGACGGCACGGAGATTGAAGCTGATACGGTGATTATTGCCACTGGTGCCTCTGCGAAGTACCTAGGACTCGACGACGAGCGTAAATACAATGGTATGGGTGTTTCTGCGTGTGCCACCTGCGATGGCTTCTTCTACCGCAAGAAAACGGTGGCTGTAGTAGGCGGTGGTGACACGGCCTGTGAGGATGCCCTCTATCTCTCCGGCCTTGCTAAGAAAGTCTACCTTATTGTCCGCAAACCTTTCCTTCGTGCTTCACAAGTCATGCAACAGCGTGTCAAGGCCGCTGAGAACATTGAGATACTGTTTGAGCACAACACCATCGGACTCTTTGGAGAGAATGGCGTAGAAGGTGCCCATCTGGTCAAACGCAAGGGCGAGGCCGATGAGTCATTCATAGATATTGCCATCGACGGTTTCTTCCTCGCCATCGGCCATAAGCCGAATACCGACATCTTCAAGGAGTGGCTGGAAACGGATGAAGTGGGTTATCTGAAAAAGATAGACGGTACCCCAAAGACAAAGATTCCTGGTGTGTTCGTTGCAGGCGACTGTGCCGACCCCGTTTACCGTCAGGCTATCTCAGCAGCCGGTTCTGGTTGTCAGGCCGCAATTGAAGCAGAAAGATACTTGCTGAACAGATAAAGAAGCAACAACCCCCTCTGAATATATATTCAGAGGGGATTTTTGTGCATCAAAAAAGGCTCGTTTCACAACGAGCCTTTTTCTTAAAAACTAAATTAATCAACCATAAACCTTAACCATTAAAAATCTTTTCTGGTGCAAAGATAGATGTATTTTTGATTATAGGGGTTGATTAATAATTATTTGAGGTCGAAAATTCGTTACTTACCTAAAATTCGACTAATTTTCACGCATTTTCTACTTATTTAGCCCAAAAAACGTATCTTTTTTCTTCAAATAGTTGAAAATTCGTGCATTTTTCTTATCTTTGCACCATCAAAATCAGCGAATATGAACCTAAGGATTATACTCATTTTGGTCATTTTGGCCATTACGACGGCAGTTTTTCTGTTTGGAAGAATCGTATACAACCGCAGCTTACGTGTCAGACGCCGACTGCAGATGGAACAAATCTTCACAAATATCACCCACGAACTGTTGACGCCACTCACAGTCATCTCAGCTTCCGTGGACCAATTACGGGAAGAAGTCCCACAATACGACCAGAATTACGACCTGATGCAGAAGAACATCCAGCGTATGGTCCATCTGCTTCAGCAAATCCTCGAAACAAGCAAATCACAGGCAGGCGAGTTGAAACTCCTCGTGGCACAGGGCGATGTCATGCAGTACATTTATAACACAGCCTTTTGTCTACAGCCACTGATGGATAAGAAACAACTGAAATTCTCCATTGAATGCAGCCCCCAGAGCATGATGGGTTGGATAGACACCGACAAACTCGACAAGATCATTTACAACCTGCTATCAAACGCAGCCAAATACACCAACGAAGGCGAGGTTTCACTTCAAGTCTGGACTAGTCGCAAATACGACTATATATATATTAAGGTACGCGATACTGGCAGAGGCATTCCAAAAGAGAAGATGAAAAACCTATTCCAACGTTTCTATGATGAAGAATACCGCCAGCACAAAACCATCGGCACAGGTCTCGGCCTGGCACTGACATACGATCTCGTACACCTGCACAAGGGTACCATCAGCTGCGAGAGCGAAGAAGGTAAGGGTACGACTTTCACCCTGAAGATCCCTATCACCAAGGAATCCTTCAAACAAGATCAGATCGACGAGAAGCATGAAATCGACCTGACCATCCCTCAGGATATCATTATCGATGCCACTTCGATGGTGTCAGACGTGAATGTCGAGATGGACGCCAATGCACTTTTGGTTGACGATGCCTACCGCATCCTGGTTGTAGAAGATAACCCCGAACTGCTCATGCTGATGCAACACATGCTGAAGAACCAATACCACGTCCTCATAGCCAAAAACGGAAAAGAAGCCCTAAATATCGTACATAAGACACCTATTGACCTCATCGTTTCCGATGTAATGATGCCCGAGATGACGGGGTTTGAGCTGACCCGTGAACTCAAGGATGATCCTAACTACAACCATCTGCCCATCATCCTGTTGACTGCCAACACTAAGAAAGAAGACCAGGAGGAAGCCCTCAGGATTGGTGCCGACGAATACCTCACCAAACCTTTCCGTTTGGGAGAACTTAGACTACGCATCGACAACATCATCGAGAACCGCCGACGTATGTTGCAGGACTTTGCCATCAAGATGGATGACATTGACGACCAACAAGAGATAGTCCTTACTCCTGAACAGATTTTCCTGGAGAAGGCTCTGAACTGTATCCACGAACACCTCGACGATAGTAACTACGACCGCGATGCCTTTGCTGCCGACATGGGTGCCAGTTCGTCGACACTCTACAACAAACTCCGTGCCATCACTGGCATGAACGTTACCACTTTCATCCGCGACGTCCGCATGAAAGAGGCACGTCGGTTGGCAGAAAAAGACCCCAACATGCGCATCAGCGACCTCGCCTACAGGGTGGGATTCCAAGATCCGAAGTATTTCTCCACCTGTTTCAAGAAATATTATGGCATCCAACCCAAGGAGTTTATGGAAGGAATGAAAAGCGAAAAGTGAAAAGTTAAAAAATAACAAGGCACAACAACTTTTTACTTTTCATTTCTCACTTCTCACATCTATTTTGTACCTTTGCACACGGATATCTTAATCCAAAACTTTACAATTATGGCTAAACAGAAAAAATTCATCCTCCAAGAGAGTGAGATCCCAACACAGTGGTACAACATTCAGGCAGACATGCCCAACAAACCCATGCCTCCCATCCATCCTGCTACCAAGCAGCCGTTGGGTGTGGACGATCTGGCACACATCTTCCCTCGCGAATGCTGTGTGCAGGAACTAGACACAGAACATCGCTGGATCGATATCCCAGAAGATGTGCTGGATAAGTATAAATACTATCGCAGTACGCCATTGGTACGTGCCTACGCCCTTGAAGAGGCCCTCGGTACTCCTGCCCACATCTATTTCAAAAACGAATCGACCAATCCCCTGGGTTCACATAAGATCAACTCTGCCCTGCCCCAGTGCTACTACGCCAAGCAGGAAGGCACAACCAACGTGACCACCGAGACCGGTGCCGGCCAGTGGGGCGCAGCCCTTTCATACGCCGCTAAGATCTATGGTCTCGATTGTGCCGTTTATCAAGTGAAGATCACTATGCAGCAGAAGCCCTACCGTTCCAGTATTATGCGCACTTTCGGTGCTGTCGTAGAAGGTTCTCCCTCGATGTCGACCCGTGCCGGTAAGGATATACTTACCAAAGACCCCACCCACTCTGGCTCTCTCGGCACTGCCATCTCTGAGGCAGTTGAGCTGGCTACTACCACACCCAACTGTAAATACACGCTGGGGTCCGTACTCAACCATGTAGGCCTGCATCAGACCATTATCGGTCTGGAGGCTGAGAAGCAGATGCAGATGGCCGGTGAGTATCCCGATACGGTAATTGCCTGCTTTGGTGGTGGTTCCAACTTCGGAGGTATTGCCTTCCCCTTCATGCGTCACAACCTGAATGGCGAGCGTCACACAGAATTCATTGCTGCTGAGCCCGACAGCTGTCCGAAGCTCACCCGTGGTCAGTTCCGTTATGACTTTGGCGACGAGGCTGGTTATACCCCACTGCTGCCGATGTACACCCTAGGTCACAACTTCAAGCCAAGCAACATCCATGCTGGCGGTCTGCGCTATCACGGTGCCGGTATGATTATCTCCCAGCTTATCAAAGACGGCTATATGAAGGGCGTCGACATCCCACAGCTCGAGACCTTTGATGCGGGTATGCTATTTGCCCGAACGGAGGGTATCATCCCTGCTCCTGAGAGCACCCATGCCATAGCAGCCACCATCCGCGAGGCACTGAAGTGCAAGGAGACAGGCGAGGAAAAAGTCATTCTGTTCAACCTCTCCGGTCACGGACTTATCGACATGCCGTCATACGAGGCCTTCATCAAAGGTGACCTGCAGAATTACACCGTCACAGACGAGATGATTGCCGAGAACCTTGCCGAACTCGACAAACAATAATATCAGATCCCTGCTTAGATACTACTGATTTACATGATAGGGCCGCACCTCGTGATGGGGTGCGGCCTGTTTTTCTGTTTTTCAGAAAAAAATTTGGTTGTTTGCTCAATTCTTTGTACTTTTGCATCAGAACTAAATAAAACAAGGATTATTATGGGTAAAATAAAGACTATCGGCATTTTAACATCCGGCGGCGACGCCCCCGGCATGAATGCAGCCATCCGCGCCGTGACGCGTGCAGGCATTTATAATGGTTTTAACATCAAGGGTATCTACCGTGGCTATGACGGTCTGATCAAGGGCGAGGTGAAACAGTTCACCACTGAGAACGTCAGCGGTATTATCAACCGTGGCGGCACCTTCCTGAAGACCGCCCGCTCGAAGGAGTTTATGACTCCCGAGGGTATGCAAAAAGCATACGAGACCTGCCAGAAGGAGGAGATCGACGCGCTGGTGGTAATTGGTGGTAACGGTTCATTGACAGGCGCTTGGAACTTCGGCGTAGAGTTTGACTTCCCCTGCATCGGTCTTCCCGGCACTATCGACAACGACCTCTACGGCACCGACAGCACCATCGGTTACGACACGACTATGAATACCATCATGGACTGCGTCGACCGCATCCGCGACACGGCTAACTCCCACGAGCGTATCTTCTTCGTCGAAGTCATGGGCCGCGATGCCGGTTTCCTTGCACAGAACTGCGCCATCGCCTGTGGTGCCGAGGCTGCCATCGTTCCAGAGGAAGTAACCGATGTCGACCAGTTGGCACAATTCATGGGCCGCGGCATCCGTAAGTCGAAGAAATCGTGCATCGTCATTGTTTCAGAGAGTCCCAAGTGCGGTGCCCTCTACTATGCCGACCGTGTGAAGAATGAGTTTCCGGAGTTCGACGTGCGTGTTTCGATCTTAGGTCACCTACAGCGCGGCGGTACACCGTCAGCCCGCGACCGTATCCTCGCTTCTATCACGGGTGTGGGTGCCATCGAGGCCATCAAGCAAGGCCAACGCAACATCATGGTAGGTGTGCGCAACAACGATGTGGTCTATGTGCCATTCTCCGAATGCATCCGTACCGACAAGCGCTTCGACAAACGTCTGATCACCGTGCTCGACGAGCTCAGCATCTAAGACAATGCTTGGTGTGCAGGGAGCTTACTACTTTAATACACTTTTTGGCCCTGTTGGTGCCACCCTTGGCTACAGCAACAAGACCAAAAAGCCATACTTTTACCTAAACTTAGGTTATGAATTTTAAAACATTATACGATATCAATCTGACGTGACACCTTCACTTTCTCTTCGACAACCTTGGGGAGTTCGACGGTGAGAACACCATGCTCGACCTTAGCGGAGATATCCTCCCTCTTCACGTCATCAGGCAAAATCAAGGTCTGCTCGAACTTTGAGTAAGAGAACTCACGGCGCAGGTAGCGGGTGTTTTTGTCTTCCTCCTTCTTCTCCTGCTTGCTCTCCATCTTGATGATCAGGTTACCCTCATCATTGATATGTACGTTGAAGTCCTCCTTCTTCATGCCCGGTGCAGCCACTTCTACAGTATAGGCCTTGTCACTTTCTTTCACATTGATAGCGGGAGCCGTGCAGTTTGCTTTCGGCATAAAGTCCGTATCAAACAAATCATTGAACACACTGGGAATCCAACTGTTACTTCTCATTACTGGCATCATAATTGTTACCTCCTAATTCTATTTTAAAATGATTAAACATGTTACTTTTTTTAGTGATCACCTTTCGGTTCTCACCAAGTAGAATGCAAGATAAATGCCAAACGAGGTTTAATGTCAAAATGTCACAACTTCGCGACAAATTGACAGGGACTCCATCACAGAAGCCACAGGAGCAATGACAATGGAACGCTTGCCATTGACTTCACGGAAGTTGCACAGACGGGGATGTTGGGATACGTAATTAAGTATACGGCCGAAGGCTTCGCTCTGATAGTAAAGACTATCGGGATTGCTGACGAAATAGAGGAACATCTTCTGCTGCTTCAATATGATCTTCTCAATGCCCAACTGCTTACCGAGCGCACGGAGCGGCACCACATTAATCAATTCCTCAGCAACATCAGGGATGGCACCGAAACGGTCTATCAACCGTTTGCGATAGGCCTCCAAATCATTATCGAGGTGATTGCTGTTAGCGAGGTTGTCGAGTTCGCGGTAGAGTAGCATACGCTCGGAGTCACTGGGGACGTAATGGTCTGGGAAATACATCTCGATATCCGATTCGAGAGCACAGTCATCTACAAAAGCACAGTTTTCAGGAATGCCAGCATGGCTTGATGGACTTGACGGGCTGGATTTACTAATAGCGGCCGACTCAGCCTTAGCGAATTCGGGTTCTTCATTGCGGAGCTCTGTCATCGCTTGGTTGAGGATCTTCTGATAAGTCTCGTAGCCAAGGTCGGAGATAAAACCCGATTGTTCTGAACCAAGAAGATTGCCAGCACCTCGGATATCGAGATCTTGCATGGCAATATTGATACCCGAACCGAGGTCGGAGAAGTTTTCGAGAGCCTCCAGACGACGTCTTGACTCAGGAGGCAGGGCTGACAACGGTGGCGCAAGCAGATAGCAGAAAGCCTTACGATTGCCACGCCCCACACGTCCTCGCATCTGATGAAGGTCGGAGAGTCCGAAGTTATGGGCACCATTGATGATGATGGTATTGGCATTGGGAATATCAATACCGTTCTCAACAATAGTTGTGGAGAGGAGTACGTCGTAATCGTAGTTAGAAAAGTCGAGAACAATCTTTTCAAGATCCTCAGGTTTCATTTGTCCATGACCGATGGCGATGCGGGCGTCAGGGATATACTTATGAATCATTTCTGCAATATGCGTCAGATCGCTAATACGGTTGTTCACGAAATAGACCTGTCCATTGCGCGACATCTCGAAATTAATAGCATCGGTGATGATCTCCGCACCGAAAGTATGGATCTCAGTCTGGATGGGATATCGGTTAGGGGGCGGTGTCTGAATGACGCTGAGGTCACGGGCACCGACAAGTGAGAACTGAAGTGTACGGGGAATGGGCGTTGCCGACATCGTCAGGGTGTCGACGTTCGACTTCATCTGGCGAAGCTTTTCCTTCGTAGAGACACCAAACTTTTGTTCCTCATCTATAATGAGTAGTCCGAGGTCTTTGAACTTCACCGATTTTCCGATGAGTTTATGAGTACCGATAATGATATCTATCTTACCGTCAGCCAGATCTTTCAACAGTTCGGTGGTCTGTTTGGTAGTGCGTGCCCTCGTCAGATAATCCACACGGACAGGCATATCTTTCAGACGGGAGGAAAAAGTGCGGAAATGTTGATAGGCAAGTACCGTTGTAGGTACGAGCACTGCCACCTGTTTACCATCGGCAGCTGCCTTGAAAGCTGCACGCACAGCCACCTCCGTCTTGCCGAACCCCACATCACCACAGACAAGACGGTCCATTGGCTTGGCCATCTCCATGTCAGCCTTCACATCCTGCGTGGCCTTCAACTGATCGGGCGTATCCTCATAGAGGAAACTGGCTTCAAGTTCTTTCTGCAAATAGCTGTCATGGCTGAAGGCAAAGCCCTTCTCACGACGACGCTTGGCATAGAGCTTGATCAGGTCACGAGCAATATCCTTAATATGTTTCTTGGTGCGCTCCTTCAAGCGTTCCCACTGGCCAGTGCCAAGTGTGGAGAGCCGCGGTCCCTCGCCACCATCCTGCGACCTGTATTTCGATACTTTATATAAAGAATGTATCGAGACATAGATGCTGTCGCCATGCTGGTAGATGATTTTTATCATCTCCTGATACCCATCGCCTTGCGGCATGCGAACAAGGCCGCCGAACTTGCCGACACCATGATCAACATGCACTACGAAATCGCCGATCTCGAACTGCTGTATTTCCTTGAGCGTGAGGGCCATTTTACCACTACGCGCCTTGTCACTCTTGAGATTATACTTATGGAAACGGTCAAATATCTGATGATCCGTAAAGACGCAAATTCGCAAATCGTTGTCGGCAAAACCTTCGTGTAGAGTCTTTTCGACGGGGGTAAAAACAGCCTTACCCCCTTGAAAATCGGGAAGTTGCTGTGCCTCGAGAATTTCGCGGAGTCGTTCGTTCTGTTTCTGACTGTCTGCGAGAATATAGATCTGATAACCCTGCAGCAGATAGTCCTCGAAGGATTTTGTCAGAAGATCGAAGTTCTTATGGAAAAGCGGTTGGACGGAAACATGAAAATTTATAGTAGATTGTTTTGAGTTTATAGATGAGGGGCGATGACCAAATTCGATACGACGGAATTTATCGGCATCCGCCATGAACTGCGATCCGGTTATCAACTGCGACTCCTTGCGCATCTGCTGTTCTATCTCATGTCTCTCAACCTCCGTGGCTTGTTCGAACTGCTCCATCTTAGCCTGGGAGGAGAAGCCTTCCTGATAGGCACGATCAATAGCATCCCGCACATAGGGATAGTCTTTCGTCACCAGCACGACACCTTCCGGCACGAACGAGAGGAAAGGTACCTTATCCTCTGTCACCATTGCAAGTTCCGGCACAATCTCAATCTTGTCACGCTGGTCCTTCGAGAGCTGATCCTCCACTTCAAACGTACGGATGGAATCGATGTCATCACCAAAGAAATCGATACGATAAGGATATTCGCAACTATAGGAGTAGACATCGAGGATAGAACCACGCAAGGCGAACTGTCCAGGCTCATATACATAATCTACTTCACGAAAGCCAAACTCCCGAAGCGTCTTCTCGATATCTGTGACCGCAATTGTCTGGTCTTTCACCAGCACCAGTGTCCGTGTGTCCAGTGTCTTCTTCGAGACCACCATTTCTGCCAAAGCCTCCGGATAGGTGACGATATACCCTCCGCCCTCGCCAGACAAACGGGCCATGACCTCGGTTCGGAGGATCTCTGAGGCCGGATCGCGTTGGGCATATTTGATGGCACGCCGATAACTCGACGGGAAAAACAATACATCACGTGTTCCCATCAACTGTGTCAGATCGTGATAGAAATAGCCCGCCTCCTCGGCATCCTGAAGGATAAACAGAAACGGAGCGGAAGCATATTTCTCACTTTTTACTTTTTGTTTTTCACCTAACGCAGCAAACAACAGGGGAGCCGAAGAGCCCAAAAGGCCCTCGAGGAAGATCGTTCGAACCGACAATTTTCCCAACTCCTTCGCCAGCGCCGACACCTGCGGCAACTTGGCATAAATTTTCTCTAAATCCTGTATATTCATTAGAAATTGTGTGCAAAATTACTAAAATTTCTGCGATTAGCGTATGCTTATCAGAGTTTTTTATTAATTTTGCAGCGTAATATATCTGATTATGCATCAAAGCGACAGCATTGTTATCATCCCGACGTACAATGAGAAGGAGAACATCGAGAAGATCATCCGGGCCGTATTCGGACTGGAAAAATGTTTCCATATCCTTGTGATTGACGACGGTTCTCCAGACGGCACGGCTGCCATCGTAAAAAGACTCATCAACGAGGAGTTCAGCGACAGACTGTTCATACTGGAGCGCAGCGGTAAACTCGGGCTTGGCACAGCCTACATCACAGGTTTCAAGTGGGCCTTGGAACGCGACTATGAATACATCTTTGAGATGGATGCCGATTTCAGCCATGACCCCAACGACCTGCCCAGGCTCTATAGCGCCTGTCATGACGAAGGTTACGATCTGGCAATCGGCAGCCGGTATATCTCAGGGGTAAATGTTGTCAACTGGCCCATTGGCCGCGTGCTGATGTCTTATTTCGCCTCGAAATACGTCCGTATCGTAACAGGCTTTAAGGTACACGACACGACAGCAGGTTTCAAGTGCTACAAGCGTCGCGTTTTGAAGACCATCGAACTCGACAAGATACGTTTCAAGGGATATGGTTTCCAGATCGAGATGAAATACACCGCCTATAAGATCGGTTTTAAGATCAAGGAGGTGAGCGTCATCTTCGTCAACCGCCGTGAGGGAACGAGCAAAATGTCTGGTGGCATCTTCGGCGAGGCTTTTTTCGGCGTGATGCAGCTCAAATGGGACGGATGGACACGCCACTATCCGAAAATAGTGGAGTGAAAAGTAAATTGTGAAAAGTGAACAAATATGATTACTCTTCTATATAGGGTTTATCAGTTATTTATAGGATTACCGTTATTGGTGATTCTGACGATTGTGACGGCGTTGGAGGTTGGCATTGGCACGACGATTGGTAACGGCCATTTCTGGGGCTACTATCCTGGCCACTGGTGGGGAAAGCTGATTCTGAAATTGTTTCTGATTCCCGTAAAGGTGGAAGGCCGTGAGCATCTGGAGAAAGAACAGAGCTACGTGTTTGTCGCCAACCATCAGGGGGCGTTCGACATTTTCCTCATCTATGGTCACTTGAATCGCAACTTCAAGTGGATGATGAAACAGTCGCTGCGCAAGATTCCCTTCGTGGGCTATGCCTGTGAGAAGTCGCATCAGATATTCGTAGACAAACGAGGACCCAGCAAGATCCGCCAAACCTACGAGAATGCCCGTGAGATCTTAAAGGAGGGGTATAGTGTGACGGTGTTCCCGGAAGGAGCACGAACCTTCACCGGCCATATGGCCCACTTCAAGAAAGGCGCCTTTGCACTGGCCGATGAACTGCAGTTGCCCGTTGTCCCTCTGACCATCAACGGCAGCTTTGACATCCTACCACGTATGAAAGGCTTCAACTTCATCAACTGGCACCCGCTGAAGCTGACTATCCACCAGGCCATCTACCCCATCGGCCAGGGTTCAGACAATGTGGATGCCACCATGCGACAGGCATACGACTCGGTGATGTCGTCGCTCAACCCGAAGTACCAAGGATTCGTAGAAAACCCTGACCAATGATTGCTCGTGCGCCTTATCTGTTCCTGTTGCTGATCATCATCCCTGATCTGTATTTCGATCTGCACTATTGGCGGCATAAGTATTCTGCCAGTCAACGGTTCTGTCGCTGGCTCCCCACCATCGGACTGGTAGCCTATACCATCTATCTGATGTACGAGAAGAATTTCATTCCCGACAATCCCACCATTATCTATATCTACCTATTTTTATTAGGCCTCATCGCCATCCCCAAAGCGGTGTATATGCTTTTTTCCTTGGCAGGTCTTTCTTTCAGTCATCTGTTTCATCGTAAGAAGAGTGCTCACCCGCACAATAATTACGGCAATCTGATTGGACTGATCTGCGTACCCGTCCTTTGGTTTATTCTTATCTACGGCTCGTTTGTGGGATTCTCAGAGTTGGAGACCAATCGCCATACGTACACTTCGCCCGATATTCCCAAGGCTTTCAACGGCTATCGCATCGTACAGTTCTCCGATGCCCATGTGGGGTCGTATACCGGCAGTCGGAAATGTATTCTGCAGCACGCAGTAGATAGTATCAATGCTCTGCGTCCTGACCTGATCGTCTTCACGGGCGACCTACAGAATGTCAAGCCCGAGGAACTTTACAGCCAAATGGACATTCTCTCGAAACTAAAGGCCAAGGACGGCATCTATTCCGTACTCGGCAATCACGATTATGCAAAATATGTAGACTGCAGCGAGGCGGAAAAAGAGGCTAACTGTCGTGAGACCATCAGTTTGGAGAAACAATTAGGCTGGACGTTACTGCAGAACGAACACCGATATATCGAGCGTGGGAAAAGCCGGATCGTCATTGCGGGAATGGAGAACGACGGCGATGGCAAGCATTTCCCGCAGAAAGGCAATATCAGCAAAACCCTGAAGAGTGTAGACGACGATGACTTTATTCTCATGCTAGAGCACGACCCCTCTTCCTGGCGTCGTAAGATTATTCCTGACGGACGGGCGCAATTGACTCTGAGTGGCCATACCCATAAGATGCAGTTCTCGATTTTCGGATGGTGCCCGCTGTCGCTGACAGGCAGGGAAGTCAACGGATGGTATACAGAAGGCAGGCAGTCGCTGTTTGTCACGGCAGGTTTAGGCGGACTGATTCCTTTCCGTTTCGGCGCCCCAGGTGAGATCGCTGTCATCACCCTGAAAACACAACCAACTAAAGATTAGCGGCAAGGAATTTGCGACAGACCTCGACAGGGAGTCCACGGCGACGGGCATAATCCTGAAGTTGATCTTCACCTATTTTTCCTAGATTGAAATAGCGGGCCTTAGGATGGGCCATCATCAGGCCGCTCACACTGGCGTGGGGCTTCATGGCACCACTCTCCGTCAGACGGATACCAATCTGTTTCATGTCAATCAGTTCGTTGAGAACGAAGTTGATACTCGTGTCAGGAAGAGAGGGATAGCCAACGGCAGGACGGATGCCCTGGAACTTCTCGATGAGCATCTCTGGTATCGTCAGTTGTTCATCCTTGGCATACCCCCAGAATTCCTTTCTCACCTGCTCATGCATCCGCTCAGCGGCAGCCTCTGACAGACGGTCAGCCAACAACTGTGCCATCATCTTCTGATAAGGATCTGTATCGAAATCCGTTTCAAGGCCGATGTCAGCAGAAGTGGCGAAGACCCCAAGTTTAGAGGAGTCAGGAGACAGGAGACTGGAGTCAGTAGAAATGCTTAGAGGGGAAAGGTTACAGGTAAGCGCGTAAGCGGGAATGATAAAGTCGGAAAGACAAAGATAAGGAGGTTCTCCCTGCTGCTGGCGCAGGCAAGGTATCCTACAGACTCCTGAATTCTGACTCCTGACTCCTTTATATACCACAATATCATCACCATCGGCGTTTGCCTCGAAGATTTCGAAAAGACCATAGGCATGATAACGTCCTTCCTGTTGGGTCAAAAATGTCTCTGCCTCCTGACGTAATCGTGCTTTCTCTTCTTCGTCCTTCATTTGCCAGGCAAAGAAGAAATAGGCCCAGTTGATATAGGGCACTAACTCATGGATATCGTAGGAGATTATCATCTGAATAGGACAGGCTGACCAATATAATCCGTATCCCCTTTGCCATCGGCATAGACCGTATGACCATTGCAGAGAGTTCGCTCCACGCGCCAAAGGAACATATGGCCCTCCATCGGACTCCAACCACATTTGCTCTCAACCAGGTCCTTCGTGCATACCCAAGCCGTATTTGGACGTACCAACACAAGATCTGCCTGATAGCCCTCGCGGATAAAACCACGATGACGAACCTCGAAAAGTCGGGCCGGATTGTGGCACATCAACTCCACGAGCCGCTCTAAAGAAAGAACACCATTATCCACCAGTTCCAGCATCGTCACTAGCGAGAACTGAATCATCGGCATGCCACTGACGGCCTTCGCGCAACCACCTTCTTTCTGTGACAACAGATGTGGGGCATGATCCGTGCCAATCACCGTGATACGTCCATCGGTAAGCGCCAGCTGCAGGGCCTCGCGGTCGCGTTCAGTCTTGATGGCAGGATTACATTTGATGCGTGTACCCAGACTTGCATAGTCGCGATCACAGAAATAGAGATGACTTACAGTCGCTTCGGCAGTAATCATTGAACATTGACCATTGACCATTGAACACTTGTCAAATAAGTCAAGCTCTCGGGCTGTGGAAAGATGGGCGACATGGAGACGGGCATCGTATTTCTGTGCCAGCTCTACAGCCAGACGCGTACTCTCATAACAGGCCTCCTCACTTCGGATCTCCGGATGGTGGATCACCTTGGGATCGTCGCCGTACTTTTCCTTCGCCTCCGCCATATTGCGATTGATGATGGCCGTATCCTCACAATGTGCCATAATCGGCAGTTCCGAAGAGGAAAAGAGCTGTTCCAAAGCCTCACGACGGTCTACCAACATATTACCCGTAGAACTGCCCATAAACAGTTTGATGCCAGGAATACGATGGGGATCAAGTTGTGGGAAAAGGGAGATATTGTCATTGGTGGCGCCAAAGAAGAAACTATAGTTCACGTGACTCTTCTGAGCAGCCAGAGTGAACTTCTCTTCCAAAGCCTCAAGCGTCGTGGTCTGAGGCACCGTGTTCGGCATATCGAAATAGGTAGTCACACCACCTGCCGCTGCAGCACGGCTCTCGGTATCGATATCGGCTTTCTCCGTCAGACCAGGCTCACGGAAATGCACATGATCGTCGATAATGCCTGGCAACACGAAACATCCCGAAGCATCAATGACCTCATCAGATGATACTTCGGGATAGGTATGTCCTTGAATAATCTGAGTTATTTTTCCGTCTTCGATGATGATGGTACCATCGAACGTCTTACCTTCATTGACAATGGTTCCACCTTGGACAACGGTTTTCATTTCTTGGGAAGATTGGTCAGAGGCACATGCATAGAGTCAGGCAACGTATGCGGAGGCTGAATAGTGGCAGCCTCAGCAGGAGGAGTGATCTGAGTATCATCAACCAGACCATTCTCACGGGCCTGAATCTCATTAGCAGTCCTGTAATACTCGCTCACATAGGGATCTGTCTTGAATTTCTGCGTCGCCTTGCTCATGATGTCCTCAATCTGAGGTGTCAGCACTGGATAAGGATATCCGCTGGTCATCATCATAAACACGCCTGGACCCAGCACATTGTCGAAGTTCTCTACGATGAAGTTTGTCACCAGACTGTCCTCTCTCTGAGCAATCACAGCCGCCTCAACGGTGAGTTGCTGATTGATCTCGTCTTCATCGATACCATCGAGCAACATCTGACTCTGCTTGTGCGACAGTTCGTTCATCTCATTGTTCAGCTGGTTGTGCAAGGTGATGAAATCATAGAGCTTCTCATTCAGTGGCGTACCACTCACACGCTGGCTGGCAGCGTCAATCTTGATTTCTATCTCGCCCTTCTCCACGACGATGGGCAGGATGCTCTCCTCGTCCATATAGAGGCTGGCCATACGGATGGTATCGAGCAGTCCGGCAAAGCGGAACTTACCATGCACCACATCACAGGAGTCGATACTCTTCAGCTCCTGATCCTTGATGGCCTTCAGGTAAAGCTTGCTGCCATCAAGCGATGAAACCGTCGACGACCCCTGGATATTATAGGACTCGGCACACGATGTCAGGGCGACAATGGCGATGAATGTATATACGAACTTGTTCATTATCTCTTCGTTTTCGCTGCAAATGTACAATGATATATTGAATTGGGAAAAAAAATTTGCGCATTTTAAAACAAATGCGCAATCTTTTATAGTTTTTTCATTCTTTTGCCAATTCCTGACCTATCCTATGGAAGGAATAGAGCTGCAAGATGGCTGCAATCAGCAATGTCACTACCCACTTATTATATATATATTGTAAATAGGTGATATGATCGAGTCCGAAGATGTTGCGCTGACTTGCAAACATCAGCAGGGCTGATACCAGAAACAGCACATCGCTGATCAGCATCATCCTGCGCAGACGGCGGATGGTCACGTTCTGGCCATCATAACGCTGCTTCATCTGCATGGCGGTGAAACAGAGGGCGCCCCCAGCGAACACATAGGGCGCAAGACTCCATGCCAGCAGACTGGTGCCGGCACCGATGACCATCAGCAGGCCACCTACCAGGAAGATGATGGTCTCTACCCTACTCAGCTGTCTCATGGCTTACGATCGGTTTGGCTTCGCGGTCGTCATCGCTGAGAACGAAGATATCTTCGTCATCTGCCTTCATGTAATAACGCTCACGGGCAATCTTCTCCATCGCCTTGGGATTGCGGTTCAACTCACGGATCTGAGCCTGGTCGCGCTCATAATCGGCATTGTACTTCGCAATCTCCTCTTCCAAATCGCTGATGCGCTGTTTATTCTGAAAGTGACTCCAGATGCTGTTCTCATCCAGGAAACCCACAATCAGCACACCCAACAGACAAACGATCGTATATTTCGTAGCCTGTGCACGCAACACCTTTTGGGCAAAAACCTTAATGTTACTTAATACTTTCATATTCGTCTGCAAAATTACAAAATAATTATGAATAATGAATTATTAATTATGAATTATTTCGTATCTTTGCACCAAAATTATAATAAAACATATGGAATATATCGTTTCAGCACGTAAGTACCGTCCAACGACCTTCGACACCGTTGTTGGTCAGGCGGCACTCACCACCACTCTGAAGAATGCCGTGAAGAGCGGAAAACTGGCGCATGCCTACCTCTTCTGCGGACCTCGTGGTGTAGGAAAGACCACCTGTGCCCGTATCTTCGCCAAGGCCATCAACTGCCAGAATCCCACGGCAGCAGGCGAGGCCTGCAACGAGTGTGAGAGCTGCCAGTCGTTCAACGAGCAGCGTTCCCTGAACATCTTCGAGCTCGATGCAGCCTCGAACAATAGTGTAGAACACATCAAGACGCTGATGGAGCAGACACGCATCCCACCGCAACTCGGTAGATACAAGGTGTTTATCATCGACGAGGTGCACATGCTCTCCACAGCAGCCTTCAACGCCTTTCTGAAGACGCTCGAAGAGCCGCCCGCACATGTCATCTTCATTCTCGCCACCACCGAGAAGCATAAGATCCTGCCCACCATCCTCAGCCGTTGTCAGATCTACGACTTCGAACGGATGACCGTCCGTAACACGATCGACCATCTGAAGGCCGTCGCTGAGAAAGAGGGCATCCAGTATGAGGAGCAGGCACTGGCCGTTATCGCCGAAAAGGCAGATGGTGGTATGCGCGACGCCCTCTCCATCTTCGACCAGGCCACATCCTTCTGTCAGGGAAACATTACCTACGACAAAGTGATCGAGGACCTCAACGTGCTGGATACGGAGAATTACTTCCGCATCATCGACCTCTCTATTACTAATAATGTGAGCGAGATCATGGTGCTGCTCAATTCGATCATCAACAAGGGATTTGATGGCGGACTGCTCATACAGGGTCTGGCCAAGCATGTGCGCAACGTGCTGATGGCCAAGGACCCGCAGACACTTTCCCTGCTTGAAGTGAGCGACCAACAGCGTCAGCGCTATCAGGAGCAGGCCAGGAAATGTGAGACACGCTTCCTTTATCAGGCACTCAAACTGATGAACCAGTGCGATATCAACTACCGTCAGTCCTCCAACAAGCGATTGCTCGTGGAACTCACACTGATAGAGGTTGCCCAGATCACACAGCCTGACGACGACGCAAGCGCGGGGCGCCGCCCTAAGCGATTAAAATCCCTGTTTAAGAATCTGATACAGCAGTCTCAGCCAAAGCCAGCGGCCCCGCAGGTAGCCGCTGCTGAGACGCCTGTATCTCAACCCAACCCCCAAAATCAGACCATTCAGAGTACTCAAAGTTCTCAGAATACTCCGAAAGCTCCGATGAATCAGCAATCCCCCGCAAACGCTCCCACCCCAGCAGCTAAAAGCACATCGCTGAAAAATATCGGCTTCTCCTGGACTAAAATCCGCCAGGATGGCAAGCCCTCAAAAGTGAACTTCTCCGACAGTCTGTCCGACGGGAAAGACGGTCAGCCGAATGACCAACTCTTCTCTCAGGAAGACCTCGAACTGCAATGGATGTCGATGTGTAACCGTATGACTGAGAAACAGCCTCAGCTGATCGGCATCGCCACCCGTATGAAGAACATGAATCCGCAGATTACCGAGTTCCCACAAGTGGAAATCACTGTCGAGAACGAACTCATCAAGCAAGATATGGAGGCCATCCGCAAAAGCATTCTCAAGACGCTCCAACTGCATCTGCATAACAGTCAGATCACCTTCACCATCCTCGTCAGCGACCAGAAAGATCAGGGCAAAAAGATACTTTCCCGACGAGAACAGTTTGAGGAGATGAGAAAAACAAATCCTGCTGTAGCAAAGCTACAACAGGAATTCGATCTGGAATTGGCTTAGCCAACTCTATTCACTATTCATTAAATCAGGTTCATCCCCAATTGCTTGCACTCTTTCCGCATATCGTCAGGCCAGATACTTGCCTGGATCTCTCCGATATGTCCCTTATGCAGCAGCACCATACACAGACGGCTCTGTCCGATACCGCCTCCGATGGAAAGCGGCAACTTGTCGTTCAGCAGTTGCTGGTGGAAATAGAGCTGTTCGCGCTCTTCCTTGCCTTCGATCTTCAATTGACGCAGCAGGCTCTCCTTATCCACACGGATACCCATCGATGACAGCTCGAAGCTGCGGCCTAGCACTGGATACCAGATTAGGATATCACCATTGAGACCCATCTTGCCGTTCTCGGCTATCGTCGACCAATCGTCGTAGTCTGGGGCACGTCCGTCATGTTTTTCGCCATTCGAGAGTTTGCCACCGATACCGATCACGAACACAGCACCATAAGCTTCGCAAATGGCATCCTCACGCTCCTTAGGCGTCTTATCGGGATACATCTTCAGTAGTTCCTCGGCATGAATGAAATGTATCTTCTCAGGCAGGAATGGCTTGATCTGCGGATAGGTCTCACAGGTCAGATACTCCGTTCTGCGGATAGCCGCATAGATACGCTCTACGATATTCTTCAGGAAAATCAGCGTACGGTCTTCCTTGCGGATCACGGCCTCCCAGTCCCACTGGTCCACATACAGCGAATGCAAGTTGTCGAGCTCCTCATCAGCGCGGATGGCGTTCATATCCGTATAGATGCCATAGCCCGGCTCAATCTGATACTCCGCCAGTGACAGACGCTTCCATTTTGCCAGCGAATGCACCACCTCAGCCTGAGCATCTCCCAGATCCTTGATGGGGAAAGTCACAGCACGCTCCACACCGTTCAGATCGTCGTTGATACCCAGTCCCTTCAGTACGAACAAGGGAGCCGTCACACGACGCAGCCGCAATTCCGTAGAGAGGTTCTGCTGAAAGAACTCTTTGATAAGTTTAATACCCTGTTCCGTCTGCTTCGTATCGAGCAGCGCTTCATATTTCACAGGTTTGATTACTTGTGCCATTTTCTCAGTTTATGTTTAATTTGCGTGCAAAAATACATAATTATTATCAATTTGCAAGCAAAATCCTTAAAATATTTGCAGAAATTTACCATTTCCTTGATATTTGCTAACAAATTGCACGCAAATTGAGAGTCTTAACAAATCATAATTCTTAATTCTTAATTCTTAATTCTTAATTTTTTTCGTACCTTTGCATCCGCTTAACAGCACCACTGGTCCCGTAGCTTAGCTGAATAGAGCGTCAGATTCCGGTTCTGAAGGTCTTGGGTTTGAATCCCAACGGGATCACAACTTTAAGACAATTGATTCCCGGCAGCCTCTGATTTATTAAGCTGTCGGGTCTGTTTTTATTCACATCTTCCTTCTTCCATCATACATCTTACATCTTCTAGGTAGTCCCTGAAGTAATTCAAACTATCAGGTGTTTTTTTTGCCCATAAGTGAACTCCATACATATGTCGATTAATGTATAAAATTACGGAGGAAATCAAAATTCTCCGTAGCATTTCACGTTTTTCGACATTAAACGTCGAAAGACGTGGGGGTAAACGTCGAAGGTGATTTGGAAGCAGAAGAAATACTTCATACCTTTGCACTGTCAAAAGACGATAACAAGTCAAACGACAGAAACATAGTATTAACAATTAAAATAGTAAAAGGTATGAAGAAAATGTTTTTCGCCCTCGTGGCAATGGTGATGATGACAATGAGTGCTTACGCTCAGAGTAATGACAACAACAGCAAGCTGACTTTCGACCGTCTGGCAAGTTATCTGGAACTGACTATCAATCAGATAGAACCCGTGAAGAAGGCAATGGCTCAGTTCGACAGTTCGATGGAGGCCTACAACCAGCTTCAGGATGTCTCGAAAAGTGGTGAGGCTTGGGAGAAGATTCAGGCCCGTCACAAGGCTACAATGAAGAAGGTTCTCAGCGAGAAGCAGTATGACAAGTACGTGAAAACCCTCGATCTGACAGTCAAGAATACCGCAGACCGGATGACAGAGCAGCTGATAGCCAGCAAATAATCCCACTTGTATACACATACTTTATTAATTATTATCTCTCCTGCATAGAGATTGTGCGGGAGAGATTTTGTTATTTCAAAAATAATGCTTAATTTTGCCGACAAATGGAATGGATGCTAACCATCGCAATGATGACTTCAGTTATGACGACAACAGCCCAAGGTTTTGAGAATGCTCACGATGCCGTACATCATATGAGCATTGGATGGAACCTTGGCAATACGCTTGAGAGTTGTAACAATCATTATGGTGAGAAGCTTATTTTTGAAGGTTGGGGCGAAATCATCGACAAATATGGAGCCTGGAACTTCCCAAAGGACTCTTCGGCTTTCGAAGCCTGCAACCGATTTGCCCAAAGTTTTGTCAATACCGTCCGCAGAACTGGCGGGAACAATGCCCAGCGCAATCTGTAGATACATATAAAAAAATTAATAATGAGTAAGATACAGATAAAAGATGTGTGGCTGTTTGTGGCGCAGGTACTGCTGTTGTCGCTGACTCTGCTGTCGCCAGGACTCATCAGTTATATCACAAGCCACAACCCGCAATTAGCATGGGAGTCGTTGACGGTATCAGCCTATTGGCTGGCTCCGGCTATAGTGGTCTATCTCCTTAATTTCTACCTGTGCGTCCCCCTATTATGGTTCCGTCATCGTCGTTGGCAGTTCGTTGTAATCAATCTGGTTCTCATTTTGGCCTCCAACGCCCATGTGGTTTTTAATGATCTCAGTTTGCTGCCCGAGAATTTGTTGGCAGGCTATTCCTCGTTTCTGATTTTTGCTCTGCTCGTCAACCTGATGGCTATTGGCATCGCCCTGAGTATCCGCTATGTAATGCGACAGGGTGAAAAGAAGCAGAAAGAGGTGGAGGCAGAACTGGCTTGGCTGAAGAATCAGATTAATCCTCATTTTCTGTTTAATACCCTCAACAACATCTCCAGTCTGACGCAGATTGATGCTGATAAGGCCCAAGACACAGTGATGCAACTGAGCGACCTGCTGCGCTATGCGATGTATGAGACCAACAAACCTAAGGTAGCGCTTGAGGGCGAAGTAGAATTTATGCGCAACTACATCGAGTTAATGAAACTGCGCTGCAATGAGATGACGAAAGTTAGCGAAACAATAGAGGTGGAGGATGGAAAGGCCGAAGTGGCTCCTCTTCTTTTTATCTCTCTCATTGAGAACGCCTTCAAGCATGGCATGAACAGCAACGTGCCAGCAACTATCGACATCAGTCTGACGCAGAAAGACGGCACGCTCGTCTTCATTTCCGATAACACCAACAACCCCAAGCCCACCAAGGACCGTAGCGGTTCGGGCATCGGACTGGAGAACACCCGTCGCCGCCTGGATCTCCTCTATCAGGGTCGCTATCAATGGGAGCAGACCATTACGCCTGAGAATATCTACCACGTCAAAATCACCCTTCAGTTATGAGACCTATGACCTGCATGATTGTTGATGATGAGCCGCTGGCCGTCCGCCTCTTAGAGTCCTACGTCGAGAAGACTCCAGACCTGCAACTACTGGCCTCGTTCACAGACTCCATTACTGCCATCAACGCCATCAAGGCACAGAAGCCTGACCTGCTTTTCCTTGATATTCAGATGCCGAATATCGATGGGATGGAATTGGCTCATAGTCTGACTGAAGAGACGCGTGTGGTCTTTACCACCGCTTTCAAGGAATATGCCTTCGAAAGTTATGAGGTGAATGCCCTCGACTTTCTGCTGAAGCCTATCCGTTACAATAAGTTCCTCGCAGCAGTTGAAAAAGCCAGAAAGCAACATCAGCAATCCACCAACACCCACCACCCAACACCTATCGCCCAATCCCCATCACCCAACACCATTTTCATCCGCGTCGATGGCGAATGGCGTAACGTACCTATCGACCAGATCACCTATGTCAATGGTATGAAGGACTATGTGCTGTTCTATCTCGACAACGAGCCCAAAGCTCTGATTACCCACTTGACGATGAAAGCCGTAGAGGACATGCTGCCCAAGGACCGTTTCCTTCGTATCCATCGTTCTTACATCATTGCCGTCGACAAGATTCAGAAGGTCGACCGCAACGATTGCGTCTACATCGGCAAGGAAATCATCCACATTCCCGATGGCTACCTACAAATCTTCCGCCAGTTCCTCGAAACCCGCTCAATGGAAAAAAGATAGCTTGCTATTTCCCAATAAAACATAAAATCCCAAGGTAACCTTAACTAGTCCTGGTATTTTTGTGTCAATCTGTTTCCACATCACTGAAATGTTCCTTGCCCCAGGCTATCAGAGCGGTGAGGATTGACATGCGCTGCGATAGTCAATGCACGTTCTTCGATGAAGGTCTTTACGCATCTGCAATCAATGGCACAAGCCACATAGCAGAAGTGAACGGGCCATACATGATATCTGAAGCAATGTTTGTGAATGAAATTAATGAATATACTGACATCCGACATAAAAACGATATATATACCTGTAATTCAAATATATATGATTTCTCATACTGACATAGAACCGACATAAAACCGACATTATACTGACATAAAACAGGCATAAAACTGTCATTATGCTGACATGCTACGAGCATAATGCAGCTATTTGATTGTCATGTTGTAGTTGTAAATATCTAATAAGGGAGCTGGCAGATCTGATACTTGGCTCTCGCAACTTTTCAGGCTAATTGTAGTTGTTAAATTCTCTAGAGAATTGAATGGATACCCCTAGGCTCCGCAATTAAAAGGCTCCGTTTAACCGTTAAATTCTCTAGAGAATTTATTTACCAACCTTATCCTGAAGATTGCTAAGCCTCATCCCCAAATCTGTTCCCCTAGGGCTGTCATCATAACAGCCTCATATTGCATATTACTCCTATTTATGCCTGTTTTATGTCAGTATAATGTCGGTTCCATGTCAGTTCTATGTCGGTTTTATGTCAGTATATAAGCAATTATTTGCGAGCTATATAATTGTATATAAGATACTTACGACTACAACCATGTCGGATGTCAGTAATAATTAAAAAGACTTCAAGAAATTATCAAACAACAACTGATGATGTCCAGGCAAAATGATGTGGTGATTACCTATGGGACTCGTTAGGAAATATGCCGTCTGGTTTTTGTCGGAGAGTTGGATAACCTGTTGGGTGCGACAAAGATCCGGTTTGGCCTGATTGCGCACCAGCGTTCCCTCTGCAACGAAATAGCGCGAGAGATCGCCAGCCAACTTGAAGATAGTAACAGGCCCTTCTTTCATATAACCCCTGATGCCTACGCCAATACCCGACTCGAAGTGGGTGTCGAACTCATAGTCTTCTACCATATCGAGAGGGATGGTGCAATGAGCAAAAAGCATCTCGCCCGTATCAGGATCGATAGATGCAGGATTGGCCTGAAAGCCCGAAATACCCAGCAACGAACGGACCATCATCATCGACAGCATTGCCGGTACATCTCCCTCACAGCCAGCCACATAGCCTTCTGAGTTCAGTTTCGCCAAGGCCAGACATCCCGTATTCCTGACTGCTGAAAGAAGATCGAAGCATCGCAGCGTAAAACCCTGAAGGCTGTAATTATCGACGATATCCTTCAATGCATCATAGATACGGAGAGCCCCAGGCATGACGTCTTCACACTTATTTCCAACCTTTTCAATCAACGTCTGCATAGGGATATCAACGAGTTCGATACCCAAGCGTTTCCTTACGATTTCCTTATCTGCATGACTTGAGATGAGCCAGTCTGACGGTTGGCCAATGATGCCAAGTCGTGAGCCTTGAAGCTGCCTGCAAGCTTGTTCGACGGTTTCCAGGAGTCTGATGCGCTGGGCGATATATGCCGTACTACCATGAATGATCTCGCCTCTGATATCGTGCTGGCGCAGATACGACAGGATTTCCATCGATGCCGCCAGAGAATTGCTCTTGCCCGATGTCAGCAGATAGAAAGGGCGAGGGCTCTTGGCCATCAGTTCTGGGAGCAGTCGTTTGAAGATGCCCTCCGTTCCACCCGTCCGGACATATATCAGACTGAGACTGTGCGTTCCATAGTCGGAATAATCACTGCCTTTCAGTTTATAACTGATACCGATACTCTCCAGGAATTCGTTTGTCACGGTGCTTACCGCCTTCTCATCGTGCAACTGCGATGTGAGTGTATAAATTGCGATTGTATTCATATTAACTGAGATTGATGTGGCAAATTTACGAAGAAAAAACGAGAATAACGTCAAACATTAGCGAAAAAATGCAATAAAAACGGGGAAGTTTGCGTTTATATGGTTGTATATATACATTTATTAATTAGGTTATGATAGATTATATCAAGGGGGAGTTGACTGAACTGACCCCCGCGCTGGCAACTGTAGAGGCTGCCGGAGTAGGTTACGGACTGAACATCTCGCTGAACACCTTCAGTGCCATTCAGGGCAAGAAGGAGGTGAAGCTCTATGTGCATGAGGCCATTCGCGAGGATGCCTACGTGCTCTTCGGCTTTGTCAACAAGAAAGAGCGTGAGATGTTTGAGTTGCTCATCACCGTGAACGGTGTAGGTGCCAATACGGCGAGGATGATGCTCTCAGGCATGAGTGTGAGCGAGTTGTGTAATGCCATCTCAACGGGCAATGCACGACTGATTCAGGGCATCAAGGGCATCGGCAAGATGACGGCCCAGCGTATCATCGTCGACCTGAGGGACAAGATTGTGGCCCTTGGCATCGCTGACGAAATACCCGCTGGCGGACAGATGATGGCCCCCGTGAACAATCAGGTGAAGGATGAGGCCGTATCGGCCTTGACAATGCTGGGCTTTGCACCTGCACCTACACAGAAGGTGGTACTGCAGATCCTGCAGGAACAGCCCGACCTGCCTGTGGAACAGGTGGTGAAGCTAGCACTGAAACAGATAAAGTGAAGCGATTCGCCTACATCGGATTAGTCCTGTTGAGCATCGTAGCCTTTGCTGCGCCTCAGGATGATAAGACGCAAAAGAAGCCTGCGCCCAAGGCTCAGCCTGTATCCGCTGTAGACGATGAAGACATCCCGGATTCGCTGCTGCATCCCCGTTGGAAGATTCAGAAGACCGCTCCTGTACTGGTGGAAGACCTCGACTCATCGGCCCTCGACCTGAAAATGCCCGACAATATCCGTCAGACGGTGGAATACGACGACTCTCTGAATGTCTATTATGTCGGCTCGAAGATCGGCGATACCTATCTGAACGCCCCTGTGCTGATGACCCCTGAGGAATATCAGAAATGGAGTGAGAAACGCGCCCTGCACGAATTCTTCCGAGAGAAAGACGCGGAGAACGTCAAGACAGAGGGCAAGGACAAGTTCTCGTTTGCTGACATGCACTTCGACCTGGGTCCTGCCGAGAAGATCTTCGGTCCTGGCGGTGTGCGCATCAAGACCCAGGGAACGGCAGAACTGAAGCTGGGTGCCACGATGAAAAACATCGACAACCCTTCGCTGCCTATCCGCAACCGTAAGACCACCAGCTTCGACTTCGACGAAAAGATCAACCTGAACGTGAATGGTAAGGTGGGCGACAAGGTGAACATGAACCTGAACTACAACACCGACGCCACCTTCGACTTCGACACGCAGAACATGAAGCTGAAGTACGACGGTAAGGAAGACGAGATCATCAAACTGGTGGAAGGCGGCAACGTGAGCTTCCCCTCGAACAACTCGCTGGTGAAAGGAGCCTCCAGTCTGTTTGGTATCCGCACGGATATGCAGTTCGGTAAGCTGAAACTGCAGACAGTGGTCTCGCAGAAGAAATCCGCGACGAAGAGCGTCTCAGCAAAAGGCGGAACACAGACCACCGTCTTCGAACTGAATGCTGCCGACTATGAGGAGAACCGTCATTTCTTCCTCTCCCATTATTTCCGCGATAACTACGACCAGGCAATGTCGACCCTGCCCAACCTGACCACAGGTATTGAGATCAACCGCGTGGAGGTATGGATCACCAACAAGACCGGAACCACCTCGAACACCCGTAACATCATCGCCCTGACCGACTTAGGTGAAAACGCGAGACTGAGCAATCACCATTGGGCAGTATCGGGCGAGAGCGTACCCTGCAATGCTGCCAATACGGAGTATCAGACCATCGTCACCCAATATGCCGACGCCCGTGACATCGACCAGGCAAGTAGTGTACTGGCAGGCATTCCTGACTTCGAGGGTGGCGTAGACTACGAGAAACTGGCGAGCGCACGACTGCTCAACTCTTCAGAATATACCGTTAACAAAGCATTGGGCTATATCTCACTGAAGACCGGTTTGCAGACCGATCAGGTATTGGCTGTAGCCTATGAGTTTACGGCTGGCGGACAGACCTACCAGGTGGGAGAATTCGCCAGCGACAATACCCAGCCGGCACAGGCACTGTTTGTGAAGACGCTGAAGAACACATCAAACAACCCCACGCAAGGCAACTGGGACCTGATGATGAAGAACGTGTACTATCTGGCCTCGACGGTAGAACGCACCAAGTTCCGTCTCGATATCAAATACCAGAGCGATACTGCAGGTGTGTATCTGACCTATATCCCTGATCAGCGTGTGAAAGAACAGACGCTGTTGAGGATGTTAGGCTGCGACCGTCTGGACAATAACAATAAGAACCACTCCAACGGCTATTTCGACTTCGTGGAGGGCTATACCGTCAGCAACGGACGTGTGTTCCTGCCCTCAGCAGAACCATTCGGCGACTATCTGTACAAGCAGCTCACAGCCAAGGGACTCTCTGATGCTGAAGCCAATAAATATGTGTTCAGCCAGCTCTACGACTCCACAAAGACTGTGGCCAAGCAGACCGCTGAGAAGAACAAGTTTGTGATGACGGGCCAATATAAGGGTCGCAGCGCCAATGTGATATCTCTCGATGCCGCCTATGTGCCACAGGGATCGGTGGTAGTAACAGCCGGTGGCGTGACGTTACAGGAAGGCTCCGACTACTCAGTAGACTACAATGCTGGAGAGGTGACCATCCTGAACCAGAGCATCATCGACGCTGGTACCAACGTGAATGTATCGTTGGAAACGAATACGGAGTACGGCATGCAACGGAAGACGATGCTCGGACTGAACTGGGAATACGACTTCACAAAGAATTTCCAGATAGGCGGTACCATCATGCACCTGTCGGAACAGGCCCTCATCTCGAAAGTCCAGATGGGCGAAGAACCGCTGAAAAACACTATCTGGGGCCTGAACGTGAACTGGAAGCAGGATAGTCAGTGGCTGACGAGCATATTGAACAAGATACCGTTATTACATGTAAAGGATCCCTCGCATATTACCTTCAGCGGTGAGTTTGCCCACCTGATAGCAGGTACCGCCAGCGGCACACAGGACAATGCCTCGTATATCGACGACTTCGAGAACACGAAGAACTACATCCCCGTGGGCGAGCCAAAACAATGGACCATCTCGAGTGTGCCCTTGATGTTCAGGGAATCAGCAGACAAGACGGGAGTGAGCAGCGGCTACAACCGTGCACTACTGGCGTGGTATTACATCGACCCCATCTTCACACGTCACTCCTCCACCCTCACCCCCAGTCATATCAAGAGCGACCTCGAGCAACTCTCCAACCACTATGTCCGTGAGGTCTACGTGAAGGAGCTTTATCCCAACCGACAGCAGTCGACTTACAGCGGTGCCACCTCGACCCTCTCCGTATTAAACCTGGCCTATTATCCTGAGGAGCGCGGTCCCTACAACCTCACCACCGACCTGAACAGCAACGGTAGCCTGCGACAGCCGGAGACCAAGTGGGGAGGTATGATGCGTAAACTGGAGACCACCGATTTTGAACAAGCCAACATCGAGTATATCGAGTTCTGGATGCTTGATCCTTATATCTACCTCCGCGAACAGGGCAACGCCTCCGACTATAGCGGTGACCTGTATTTCAACCTTGGTGAGGTGAGCGAGGATATCCTCCGCGACGGCAAGAAATTCTACGAGAGCGGTATGCCTGTGGACGGCAGCAGCTCGTTTACCAATACCCAGTGGGGACGCATCCCCGTACAAGCCACTCAGACCTACGCCTTCGCCACCACCTCTGGTTCAAGAGCCTTGCAGGATGTGGGTCTCAATGGCCTGAACGACGAGCAGGAGCGCGAATTCGGTGCCTATAAGGAATGGCTCGACGCCCTCGGAGGCATTGTCACCAACGACAGTATCCTTCAGGCCTGGCGCAATGACCCTGCAGGCGATAATTACCACTACTATCGCGGTTCCGACTTCGACAACGAGCAGAAGAGCATCCTCGACCGCTATAAGCGTATCAACAATCCCCAAGGCAACTCACCGGATACTGACGAGCGTACCGAATCGTATGATACCAGCTATAAGACAGGACCTGATGTGGAGGATATCAATCAGGACTTCACGCTGAATGAGTATGAACGCTACTACCAGTATCGGGTGCATATCAGTCCGGAGATCCTCGATGCCTACCGCAATGGAAATGCCGTTCCTGGTTCCTTTATTACTGATATGCGTACCAGCGGTGTGAAGCTGCGCAATGGCGACACCACCAGCGTGAACTGGTTCCAGTTCCGCATTCCTTTGACGGAATATGAGCGGAAGGAAGGTTCGATTACCGACTTCTCCAGCATCCGATTCATGCGTATGTTCCTGACCAACTTCCAGAAACCCATCGTGCTGCGTTTCGGCAGTCTCGACCTGGTGCGTGGTGAATGGCGTATCTATAAGCAGAATCTCACAGGTGGTCTGGAGACCGGAACGGTGAAAGTGAGTGCCGTGAATATCGAGGAAAACAACGACAAACAGCCTGTGAACTATGTGCTGCCACCAGGTATCAGCCGAGTGACAGACCCCTCACAGCCACAATTGGTAGAAAACAATGAGCAGGCGCTGAACATCGTGGTGGAGAACCTGAGCCCTCAGGAGTCGAAAGCCGTGTACAAGAACGCCAACTACGACCTGCGCCAATACAAACGGATGCAGATGTTCGTACACGCCAACCATCTGTTGCCTGACCAGACCTCGCTGCAGGACAATCAGTTGGCAGTGTTCATCCGTCTGGGAAGCGACTACAAGAGCAATTATTATGAATATGAAATACCTCTGAAGCTGACACCCGACCGCAACACCTACAGCCGCTATTCGACTGCAGACCGCAGGGAAGTGTGGCCGGAGGACAATATGCTTGATATCGACCTCAGCGTGTTTACTACCCTGAAAAAAGAGCGCAACAAGCAGAAAGCTCACGGTACGGCCTCGTATAATCAGATGTTTACGGCCCATGATGAGAAACGACCCAACAACAAGGTGAGTATCATGGGTAATCCCACGTTGGGCGAAGTGAAGACGATGGTGATTGGTGTGAGGAACGTCTCCGGCGAAACCAAGTCGGGTGAGGTCTGGGTAAACGAGCTGCGACTGATGGAAACCAACAACGACGGTGGATGGGCGGCTTCAGGTAATCTGCAGGTGCAGCTCTCCGACTTTGGTTCCGTGAATGTGACAGGCCGTTATATCGGCGATGGCTTCGGAGGACTCGAAGAGAGCGTAATGCAGCGTAGTACGGATACCCAGAAACAATACTCCGTGACCACCTCACTGGAACTGGGCAAATTCTTCCCAGAGAAGGCTCAGGTATCTGCGCCTCTCTATTACTCTGTCACAAAGGATGAGATACGTCCGCGTTATAATCCTCTCGACTCCGACATGCGTCTGAAGGATGCCCTCGATGCCGCAGCAGATCAGCATGAGCGCGACAGTATTGAGTCGCTGGCAGTGACGAAGACCACAAATACGAACTTCTCGCTCAGTAATGTGCGCTGGGGACTGAAGACCAAGAAACATCCGATGCCTTACGACCCGGGTAACTTCTCGTTCAGTTACAGTCACGCCCACCAATACAGTTCTGGTGAGACGACTGTCTACGAGAAACGCGACGAATGGCGAGGGGCCCTGAACTACAGCTATTCGCCCGTCTATAAGACCTGGGAACCTTTCGGCAAGCTGAAAGGCAAGTCGAAGTGGCTCAATTTCCCCAAGGCCTTCGGACTGAACTACCTGCCACAAAGCATCAGCTTCAATTCGACCATCAGTCGTGAGTATTATGAACTGCAGGAGCGCGACCTCGAGGATCTGAGTGGGCAGAAACTGCCATTGATCTTCAATGAGCAGTTCCTCTGGAACCGCGACTTCTCACTCAGATGGGACTTCACGAAGAATCTGCACTTCAATTTCCAATCGGCTACCCACGCCCAGATCGAGGAACCCTATACCCCCGTGAACAAAGAACTCTACGCAGACCGTTATTACGCGTGGAAAGACTCCGTATGGCAGAGTATCAAGAACTTAGGCACCCCGCTCGACTACCAACAGCAGGTAACCGCTTCCTATCAATTGCCGCTGAACAAGATACCCATCTTCGACTGGCTCAACAGCGATGCCTCATATACCGCCAACTACTCATGGACACGTGGAACGGAACTCGAAGACGGCACTTCATTAGGAAACATCATCAACAGCCGCAGGAATGTGAATATCAATGCATCGCTGAACATGGAGACGCTCTATAGCCACTTCCCCTTCCTGAAGAAAGTGAGTGAGCGTTTCAAGAAAGCCATTCCTAAGAAAACTCCCACCAAGAAGACCTCGACATCCGCAAAATCGGAGAAATCGGAAAAATCTGATAAATCTGATATATCCGAGAACTCGGACAAATCAGAGAAATCAGTTAAATCAGATAAATCTGCCAAATCCGCCAAAGCTCAGCCAACCTCAAAGAACAGCTACCAGCGCGAGATCACACTGAAACCCGATACCACCATCACCGTGGCCCACAACAAGAAATCGAAGCGCCTGCGTGTGACCGCCAAGACCAAAGACGGCAAAGTATACAAGCTGAAGTACAAGGTCATCGATGAGAACAAGATCCTCATCAAGACCAAGGACACCGTCAATATCAAACTCTCCGTGATGGTAAAACCGTCACTTGAGACCAAATGGTGGTATAAGCCCGCTCAGAGTGCGGCCCATCTGCTGATGATGGTGCGCACCATCAATCTCTCGTATCGCAACCAATACCAGATGAATCTGCCTGGTTTCGTTCCAAACATCGGTGATGCTTTTGGACAACGGTCGTCTGGCGGACTGTCGCCAGGTCTCGATTTCGCTTTCGGCACCATTGGAGACAGTTATCTGGACAAAGCCCTCGACAACGACTGGCTGATACATAATGACAATGTGGCCAATCCTGCTACCATCAACAGCAGCAATGATATCCAGCTACGGGCCACGCTGGAGCCCATGCGCGACCTGAAGATAGACCTGAATGCCTCTCGTACGGACACGCGCGCAAAACGTATTCAATATATGTATGAGGGAAGACCCACAACCCATAGCGGCTCCTTTAATATGACCACCATCTCGCTGAAAGGCGCATTCGAAGGGATGGGCGATGCCAACAACGGCTATCAATCCTCCACCTTCGACGAGTTCTGCAACCTGCTACCAGAGTATGCTGCCCGTGTGGCTGGCCAATATCCAGAGGCAGGAACGCCCTTTGGCGGTTCTACCGTCACCGACGTGAATCCCTACAGCGCCGATGTCATGATACCCGCCTTCCTCAAGGCCTATACCTCCAGCGGCGGTTCCTCACTCAATATCTTCCCTGCCCTGACGCGTATGCTGCCTAACTGGTCCATCCGGTATAGCGGATTGTCGAAACTCACCTGGTTCAGCAATCATTTCAAATCGTTTAATATCAACCACAGCTATAAGTCGGTTTTCAGCATCGGCTCATACGCTTCCTATAGTTCCTGGCGCGAATATATGGGCGACTTGGGCTTCACCACCGATCAGGCAACAGGCATGCTGCAGCCATCATCTATGTATAATGTCTCGACGGTAAGCATCAACGAGGCCTTCTCACCGCTGATTGGTGCAGACGCCACACTCCAGAACGACCTCACGCTGAAGCTGGAATATCGCACGACCCGTGTGCTGAACCTCTCGATGACGAGTGTGCAGATCAACGAGGCCCGTTCAAACGACATTGTATTGGGCGCAGGCTATAAGATACGCGATTTCAACCTGTTTGGCGCAGGCGGCAACCGCAAAATCAGCAAGGCCCAGAACCGAGGCAAGTCCAAAGCCCAGACAAACCAATCAACTCAGACTACCCAGACCCGTGGTCGCTCTGGGGGCGTTAACCACGATATGAACCTGCGTCTTGACATTTCTTTCCGCAAGCAGGCAGCCATCACCCGTGATATTGCCAGCGGCACCTCTTCAGCATCAAGCGGAAACTCAGCCTTCAAACTGTCGTTCATGGCCGACTATACCCTGAGCCGTCTGCTCACACTCTCAGCCTATTACGACCAGCAGACGAACACACCGTTGCTCTCCAGCAGCAGTTACCCCACCACAACACGCGACTTCGGACTGTCGCTGAAGTTCTCGCTAACAAGGTAAGCGTTTTACATTTTTTAGCGAAAAGAGTGTGAATATTCTTTAAATTCGCACAAAAAAGTATAATATCGCAAGTCTGTGATACATAATACAAGGATACTTTAAGAAACAAATCGTATCTTTGCACTCTGAATATATATTATATATATAAAGCGGAATTAATTAGCAACAAAATCATATTATTATCAATTAAAAAAAACTAAAGTATGAAACAGAAAAATTGTTTTTTGGCGGTAGCAGCCACGATGCTGTTAGCAGCCGCAAGTTTCACTTCATGTTCTAATCAGGACAATGTCGTCTATGATCCTTCTTCGGAGCCTGCTGACTATTCTTTTGATGAGGGTAGCATGATTCTCAATGGTAAGTGCGAAGTTATCAGCAACGTTGCTAACTATTGGGTTACTGTTGGTCAGGATGCCGCTGCATTCAACGGAAATGCTACTATCAAATGGGATGAGGAAACTCCGAGGAACCATTGTGTAATTGTTGAGGCTCGTAGTGAGTCTGAGGCAAGAGCTGCTGGTAATTTTGGTGCACAGACATGGGCTGATGCCAACAAATATGCAGACCATGACACCCAGTTCTATATCACTTTTGGTGAGGAAAACGCCCTTAACGCAAAGGATCAGATCCGCATCACCATGGATGTAAAGGCTGATGAGGATTTCACGGCAGGCACAGGTACACATGGTGCTCCTGGTTCATATATCGGTGGTGGCATTGGCAACGTGCCTTTCACTACAGAGTGGACAAACTGGGATTCAGGCTTCGTTACAATTAACAATAATCAGGCTGGTGCTTACTCTATCGCATTCAATCTGGCCAACACCAGCAAGGATGCCGCTAACAGATTCTTCTTCGATAACATCCGTGTTGAGGTTAAGCGTTTCATTCCGGATCCAGAGCCCACACAGATTGAAGGTTATCAGGTTGTTTTCTGGAACTGGGGCGTAGCAAAGCAGGATCAGTTCTCTGTGAAATATTTCAAGAACTACACTGCTCCTAAGGCTGAGGATGGTGCAATCGTTGTTGAGAGCCTCGATCCTAATAAGACCTATACCGAGTATGACAATGCTGGTGCAGATGCAAAACTTGCACAGAATTGGGATACCCAGTTCCTGATTTCACTGCCTGAGCCATTGGCAAAGGGAACAAAGGTGAAGCTTGCTATGAAGGTTAAGGCTGACAAGGCCGCTAGCGCAGAGACTCAGGCTCATAAGGTAGCTCCTGCTCCTGGTGCAATCGAAGGTCAGAATGGTTACGCTGGAACTTATATTCACTATGCATTGGCAGGTAATATTGCATTTACTACAGAGTGGAAAGATTTAACCGTAGACTTTACTGTTCCCGATCAGGCCGATGGTATGCAGTCTATCTGTCTTAATCTCGAAGTGCTGAGAGAGATCAACAAGTACTACTTCGACGATGTCACAGTATATGTTGAGAAAGAGTGGGAACCCAAAGCAGAAGAAGGTTGGGATATCTTAACCTTTGACTCCGGTAAGGGTGGTGCTAACGGCAGTAAGTTCCAGGTGAAGTACTTCAAGAACTACGTTGCTGCTAAGGCTGCTGACGGTGCTGTTATCGCAGAGAGCCTCGATCCCGAGAAGACTTACACACAGTATGACAATGCTGGTGCAGATGCTAAAGTTGCTCAGAACTGGGACACTCAGTTCCTGATTGGTCTGCCTAAGGCTGTTGCAAAGGGTACAAAGATGAAGCTTCAGATGCTGGTTAAGGCTGACAAGGCCACCAATGGAGAGTCTCAGGCTCATGGCGTACTGCCAAAGGTTGGCGCTATCGAAGGCAAAGATGGTTATAATGGTACATATCTGCACTATCAGTTGCTGGGTAATGTTCCATTCACAACTGAGTGGACACCATTCGAGACAGAGTTCACAGTTCCCGATCAAGGCGATGGCATGGGCTCTATCTGTCTCAACCTCGAAGTGCTGAGAGAAGTCAATAAATACTACTTCAAGGAGATTGTTGTAAGAGTTGCGAAATAAATTCACGACAGACTATAAAAAGATCGGTGCGCCAAACGGTGCACCGATCTTTTAGTATCATTTTATATCAAAAAAGAGCCACTTGCTGCGCAGCAAGTGGTTCTTCAGTATTCTGGAAAGGCACTTATTCTTCCGTCTCAGGCTCTGCAGCCTTGAACGAAGCCAGATCCTCTACCTGGAAAGCCTTGATGTATGCAGACTTACCGAGAACATCCTCCTCAGTCATACGAACATATACGTTGGCACTCTTCTCGAAGAGCTCAGGAGCCTTCGTGGCATCACGGAGGATGAGGAGCGACATTACGAGCTCGGCTGTCATATCATAGAGACGACGAGCTAAGAAATCCTGTGCATCCTGATTCTCCAGTGCTTTCACGTTGGCAAGAGCCTCCTCGTAAACAGGAACGAGCTTCTCAACACGAGCCTTCAGGTTCTTCAGGCTATCGCTAACCTCAAGACTAGCCAGCATTTCTTTAATATTGTTCAGCATGGTGCCGTTGGTGATGTAACGGATAGCAGCAACAACCTGCAACTGGGTGGTACCCTCATAGATAGAGAAGATACGGGCATCGCGGAACAAGCGCTGGCTCTTGTACTCCATGATGAAGCCTGAACCACCGTGGATGCTGATAGCATCGTAAGCGTTCTGGTTGGCGTACTCTGAGTTCATACCCTTGGCCAGTGGTGTGAAGGCATCAGCCAGACGCTGATACTTCTTCAGCTCCTGCTTCTCTTCCGGCTCCAACTTGCGGTCGCGCTCGATATCCTCCAAGCACTTGTAGATATCCACATAAGCGGCTGTCTCGTACAGCAGTGAACGGCCAGCATCGAGCTTGGCCTTCATGCGGCTGAGCATGTCATAAACAGCGGGGAAGTTGATGATCTTATCACCAAACTGCTGACGCTCCTTGGCGTAAGCCAGACCCTCGTTGTAAGCCTCCTGCTCAACACCTACACTCTGAGCGGCGATACCCAGACGAGCACCGTTCATCAAGGCCATCACATACTTGATCAGACCCAGACGGGTGCTACCGCAGAGCTCTGCCTTAGCGTTCTTATAAGTCAACTCACAAGTAGGTGAGCCGTGGATACCGAGCTTGTGCTCGATGTGACGCACATTCACACCACCCTGGCGCTTGTCGTAGATGAACATCGACAGACCACGTCCGTCCTTAGTGCCCTCCTCAGAACGAGCCAGCACGAGGTGGATATCAGAGTCACCATTGGTGATGAAACGCTTCACACCGTTCAGGCGCCAGCAGTTCTCCTTCTCATCGAAGGTGGCCTTCAGCATCACACGCTGCAGGTCTGAACCGGCATCGGGCTCAGTGAGGTCCATACTCATACCCTCACCAGCGCAAACGCGGGGGATGTACTTTTGGCGCTGCTCTTCGCTACCGAACTCATAGAGGGTATCGATACAGCTCTGCAGGCTCCAGATGTTCTGGAAACCGGCATCAGCAGCCGAAATCATCTCAGAGAGCATAGAGAACACAGCGTTAGGCAGGTTCAAGCCGCCGTAACGACGGGGCATCGAAACACCCCAAAGACCTGCCTTGCGGGTGGCATCGAGGTTCTCGTAGGTCTTAGAGGCGTAGATCATACGGCCGTTCTCCAAATGGGGACCTTCGAGGTCAACTGCCTCAGAGTTTGGCTCGATGATATTGGCAGCCACGTCGCCAGTGATGTCGAGAATCTGCTTGTAGTTCTCGATGGCATCGCCCAGGTCAACGGGAGCGTAGTCATATTCTTTCGCATCAGCGAAACCCTTTTCTTTCAGCTCAACGATACGAGCCATCAGGGGGTGGTTCAAGTAGAACCCGATCTCAGGATGATCGCTATAATAGTTTGCCATAATTACTTCGAATTTTGCTTATAGTATTTAATGAGTTTGGGAACTACCTCTTCAACTGTGCCAACAATCACATAGTCGGCGATACGGTTGATAGGAGCATCGGGATCAGAATTGATGCTGATGATGATACCAGAGTCCTGCATACCAGCGATGTGCTGGATCTGACCGGAGATACCGCAGGCGATGTACACCTTCGGATGAACGGTAACACCAGTCTGACCAATCTGACGGTCGTGATCCAACCAGCCAGCGTCAACAGCAGCACGAGAGCCGCCTACCTCACCGTGCAGCACCTTAGCCAGGTCGAACAGCAGGTCGAAATTCTCTTTAGAGCCCATACCGTAACCACCAGCTACAACGATGGGAGCACCCTTCAAGTTGTGCTTGGCAGCCTCTACGTGGTGATCGAGCACCTTCACGACAAAGGCCTCGGGGCTAACATACTTGCTAACCTCTGGGTAAACGACTTCTTTCTTGCAGGCACCCTCATAGATAGCCTTCTGCATCACGCCAGAGCGGACAGTTGCCATCTGAGGACGATGGTCGGGGTTCACGATAGTAGCCACGATGTTACCACCAAAGGCAGGACGAATCTGATAGAGCAACTGCTCATAGTGCTTGCCACTCTTGGCATCGTCGTATGGGCCAATTTCCAACTCTGTGCAGTCAGCGGTCAGACCAGAAGTCAGCGATGAACTAACACGAGGGCCGAGGTCGCGACCAATCACGGTAGCACCCATCAGACAGATCTGAGGCTGCTCCTCCTTGAAGAGGTTTACGAGGATGTCAGTGTGGGGAGCTGAGGTGTAGGGGAACAGGTCCTTACCGTCGAACACAAACAGCTTGTCGACACCGTAAGGCAGAATCTGATCCTCTACCTTGCCCTTGATGTCTGTACCAGCTACAACAGCGTGAAGCTCAACACCCAGCGTATTGGCGAGTTTGCGACCCTTGGTCAGCAACTCCTGAGATACTTCCTGCACTAATGTGCCTTCAATCTCGCAATATACAAATACGTTATTCATATCTCAATTAACCAATAATCTTCTCGTCCAACAATTCTTTGATCATTCCCTCGATATCAGCATCAGAAGCCGTCAAAGTCTTCGACTCCTTAGCCTGGAACACGATGTTCTTAATGGCCTTCACTTTTGTGGGAGAACCACTAAGACCACACTGCTGCACATCGCCATCCACATCAGCTACGCTCCACTGGTTCAGTGTCAGGTAGGGACGCTCCTCATAGAGGTTATCATAAGCCGTACCTTCGGCAGGCCTTTCCATAGGACAGGTAGCACGCTTGTACTTCATCACCAGTTTAGCGTTCTGGGGACGGCAGGGAGCAGCACTTCCATTAACAGTAATCACCACAGGCAGCGGAGCCTCAACAGTCTCCACACCACCATCGATCACACGCTTGATGGTAGCCTTACCATCCTTCACTGAGAGCACCTCCTCAGCGTAAGTCACCTGGTTCAAGCCCAGCTTCTGAGCAACCTGAGGACCTACCTGAGCAGTATCACCGTCGATAGCCTGACGACCACCGATCACAATATCCACGTCGCCAATCTTCTTGATGGCAGTAGCCAATGCATAAGAAGTAGCGAGGGTATCAGCACCAGCGAAGAGACGGTCGGTGAGCAACCAACCTGTATCAGCGCCACGATAAAGTCCCTGACGGATAATTTCACCTGCACGTGGAGGACCCATTGTGAGGATTCCTACTGTTGAGCCCGGATTCTGTTCCTTCAGGCGAAGGGCCTGCTCCAAGGCGTTCAAATCTTCTGGATTGAAGATGGCGGGTAAGGCAGCACGATTCACAGTACCTTCGGCAGTCATTGCATCCTTACCCACATTTCGGGTGTCTGGCACTTGCTTGGCCAGAACAACAATTTTTAAAGCCATATATATATTATTAATAATGTATATTCTCTGAAAACGGCTGACAAGAACAGTGCAAACCGAATGCAGAGTGCTCGCTCTTTGCTGAGGTGAAGCCTGTTCTCGCGGACGATTTCTTAAAATCGGCCGCAAAGGTACTGCTTTTTGGGGACACAGCCAAATAAAATGCACAAAATCGACTAAAATGTGCACACATTAGCCGATTTGTGCAATGAAAACGTTAGCAAAAGAAGCGCTTACTACGCTATTTTGCTAAAAATCAATTACCCGTTGCTGCATCAACACGTTTGCGTGCTGCCTTAAGAGCAGCGTCTACACGACTCTCACCTCTCGGAATGTCGATGGCCGCTTCAGCCTCCTGACCCTCGCGATCAGCAACCTGCTGAATGTAGCTCTGCAGTTCTTTCACCTCATCGGTCTCCTTCATGCCCTCTGAACCTGGGATACTGTTGCCATCGCTATCGTAGTCAGAGCCCTCAAAGAAGAAGTGGAAATTATCCACAAACCACGTTCCACGCTCAAACACAAGGTCGAGCACCACCTTCTGGTCAATGTAATTGTGGATGTTCATCGTAGCCTGAGCCGTTGAATCAGTAATGTTGGTGACAGACATCAGCTCATAGCTCCACTCGTCGTCAATATCCTGACCAGCTATCCAGTGATCAGAGTCAATAAACAACGTACCATCTTCCTCACT
>JAEETD010000161.1 GCA_016290175.1 Prevotella sp.
AGCATTCACTTTCTGGAGATGTTCGGACATGGGCTTAGTACAGATAATGTTAAGCCTTCAAAATCATCTTTCAAAAGGTAGTCACACCCTGACCATCCGTGCCCTCGACAATCACATTATAGTAGATCAATTACGGCTTGAAACCTTTCTGCCAGACAGCTTTGACGTTGTCACAGAAGTCATAAAGGATGTGCCCACCCTGGATGCGACGGCCAGCAGGTAGGAAGCCGCAGACGATGCGGGTAATATGACGGCCGAGGTTAAACTCCTTCGGGTCGTCGACACCGATGCTCTTCACCCGCAGACTAAAACGGCCAATGCCGGGAAGGACGACCGTCTGTCCATCGGACAGTTTTTCTTTAAGCAGCTCTTGCAGTTCTGTAACCACCCCAACAACTGTTCCTTCCGTGAAACCACTGTTGCGACAAGCTTCTGCCGCAATCTCGTCGAGTGTTACTTCGCCCTGACTAACGGCTTTGGCGTAGTATTTTCCATAGCCGTTCCTACTTTTAATGTTGTTCTTGATTAACTTAACATGTATTGCCATATTTTCTTTACCTATATTTTTATAAAAGCATCATAATCGATGCTAACACATTGATTATCTGCCTGTTTGGTGATATGACCCTTCTTGCAAAAGCATCATATACCATCATAACACCAAAACAAATTGTTTTGGTCTGTAAAAGACTATCTTAACGAGGTGAAAAGATGTTTTCTTCGATACCAAAACAAATTGTTTTGCTGTTGCAGATCATATCTCTATGATTCTGTAGGCGGCTCCTTGAGTCAGTTTGTGGTACGTATAACCCATGGCAGAAAGCCTGTGTCCGAGTTCCATGTCTGTACTCTTGCGGATGTTGAAGGTTGGGAACTTCCGTGCAAGTCGTTTCATGATATCCTTCACAAGTATGGGTTTGGCATCGGAGGCAGTATCTTCCGGTGTGAGATAAGTGAGTTCTATCATCTTCTCATAGTCGTACACCTGCTGGAAATCCTCATTCTGTCGCATGATACGCGCATTCTCTTCATCCTCGAACCAGTAGCGGCGGCCCTGCTGCAGTTCGGTGTAGAGCTGTGAGTAGAGCTGGTCGTAGTTGATGATGTCCGAATTGTCGATCTCGTCGGCGTAGACGCAGATAAAGCGGCGAGAGCCAGTGGGGTCTGTCAGCGGACGGAGGTTATTGGTGGTGGCAATGAACGAGGCAAAGCGCTGGCGCTCCTCCATCACCTTACCGTATGGCGGGCGGAACTTCACGTCGTTCTTCGAGATGAGGTACTTCAAGATGGGCTGCTGCGACTTCGACATGGCATCAAACTCATCGATGTTGATGAGGGCATAGCCTGACATGGCGAGGAAGATGTCGTTGTCGTTCTTCATCGAGATGCGGTCGTTGTAGTACATCTGAAGATACCCGGGTAGCAGTCGGCGGCAGAAGGTAGACTTGCCTGAGCCCTGAGGACCGATGAGCAGAGGTACGATGGCGTTGCCATGCTGACGGTCCTTGCCGAGCCACTGTGCCACCATCGAGAGCATCCACTTATGGAAGTCCTCTTCCCAGTGGGGGTTGTCGGTCTTGATACGTCGGGCCAGTTCGCCGACATAGTCGTGGTTGCCGTTCCAACGTGGCAGGTGCTTGATGTAGTCCTCCATAGGGTAGTATCTGGGTATGAGGTTCGAGTCGATATAGCGGCTAAGATCCTTGTCCCATGAGTCGACGCCGGCCTTCAATGCCTTGATGGCCATCGTGTTGCGGGCGGCCTGATCCAATGGCAGGAAGCCATAGCCAACGGCATTCATGCGGTATTCGGGTGTGCCGGTCATCACGTTGAGGCGCAGGGTGTAGTGCTCTTTCATATAGGCCTCGGTTTTGTAAGTGAGCAGAGCCGAGGGCCGGGTGAACTGCATGGGGACGGTTTTAAGGGTCTCGCGGGCATAAGCCGTCTTAAAGACCGACTCGATGGTATCACCTCCAATCTTGTCGGTGAACAGTGGGATGAACGATGCCACTCTGGCGCACCATGCCTGCGGCAGTCCCATCTTCCGACAGCCGTCGGCCAACTGCTCCAGAACGGCAGTGACAAAGAGCTCGTCTTCCTGAAGGCTGTGGTGCTTCTCGATGGCACTGTCGAGACAGTCGTGGAAACGGCGCATGCGACTGTCGTGCAGGCTGAGACCAGGAATCTCTTCGGGATAGTTGTAATCGCTGATATCCTCCTGTAT
>JAEETD010000087.1 GCA_016290175.1 Prevotella sp.
TTCTTCGTGCCAATCTGCTTCCACTCCTGTCCATCGAGGCTGTAGTAGAAATTAGCAGCGTCGTTATGACGAGGCTGGAAGTCACCATCGATGCGCAGCCAGATCTTCGTGGCCTTGGGCGCAATGCCAGAAATGGCCACACCCTCGATCATCTTGTCCTCAACGTTGGTGACAGCCTTCTCACGATCAGAGAGGCTCACCTTCTGCTCGCTCATTTCGAGATAAACGGTCTTGCCACGCTTCTTCAAGGCGAGCACGCCAGAGTCGCCATTGAAGGCAGAGAAACCGGCACAGTCGCCATCCTTCATCTTCGAGAAGTCGATGCAGACCATACCACTGCACGTTGGTCCGAACATACGCTGGGTAATGGTGTTGGGAGCCAGATAGAGATTAGGCACCACACGGTTGGTCTTCAGGCGCAGGAATCCAGGACGCTCCGTCAGACTCCACGCATTGTCGATGGGATTGTGGTTCCACTGCCAGTGAAGTCCCAACTTCGTCGAACTGAAATCATCGTTGCAGACAATCTCCTTCTTAGGCTGACCACTCTTATAAGGACGCATCACGTCAGGCACCTTACCATATTCATCGCCTAACTGTGGCCATCCGTCAATCCAACGAACGGGTGAAAGCGTAAGCACACGCCCTACTCCACCGCGATCCTGGAACATGATGCCATACCAGTCGCCATCTTCCGTATCGACGATGGTACCCTGTGCCAGATAAGAGAAACCACCGAAGTCGCTCTCGAGGATGGTGTTCTTCTCCCACGTGCCATTCAGATCCTTCGTGCGATAGCAGACCTCACGACGGTGACGGCCTGGGGCATAGACATGCGAGATGAGCTGTGCATAGTACACACCGTTGTGCTTGATGACACGTGTACCCTCCAGCAAACCACGCTCATCAGCCTCACGATGGAAATAGTGACGGAGGCTACCCTCGACGACACCCTTCAGATCGCGCGTCAGCTGACACATCTCACCTGTTCCGAAGAACACGTAAGGCGTACCGTCGTCATCAAAGAACAGGGTGGCATCGTGGAAATGACGCAGACGGGAATGGATGGTCCAAGGGCCCTCGGCCTTGGGAGCCGTAAAGATATAGGTATCGCCCATAGGACCAGACTCGTTGGGAGCCAGCAGCGCCCAGAACTTACCATCGTGGTATTTCAGCGAGGTAGCCCACTGCCCACGGCCATAGACCGTACCCTCCTGCAAGTCATACTTAGGAGAATCCGTCAGTTTGTCGAAGATATAACCCACCGTCTCCCAGTTCTTCAGATCCTTCGAGGCCATGACAGGGGCACCTGGCATGAGGTGCATCGTGGTTGTCACAAGGTAGAAGGTGTCGCCCACACGGATGACATCCGGATCGGGCACATCTGCCCACAGCATGGGGTTATGGATCTTCGTGCTGTCACCGGTGGTCACGGGGACAGGTACCTGGGCAGAAAGCTGCCCCAGGCTACCTGTCCCCATGATCACCGCCATCAACAATAGTCTTTTCTTGAATAACATAGTCATTTACTTCTTAAAGAGGTGAGGAATAAACTCGTGGAGGCCGCGACGCCAGGTCAGGAACTCATGGGCAGTGCCTTCAGACTGCTTGCCCTCGACCTTGATGCCCATTTCCTGCAGGCCCTTCACGATGTCACCGCTCTTGATGAAGTCCTCAGAGCCCCAGTTCATGTACATGTAGTGGATCTTCTTGTTGAACTCGTCAGCATTGGTGAATACACCATTGTAGGCCGTCTTGAGGTCGAGGCCGAAGATAGCACCGCTGAAGGTACCCAGCCAAGCGAACTTATCCATGTTGTTGAACACGATGTCGAAGGTCTGGTGACCACCCCAAGACAATCCTGCCATTGCACGGTTGTCGCGATCGGTCTTCGTACGGAAGTTGGCATCGATATAAGGAATCAGGTCGTTCAACAGTACGGGATAGAACGAAGCACCGTAGTCGGCCATGCTCTGACCACGTCCCATGCCTGCCTTGATGTCACCACTCTCCATGACCACAATCATAGGCACTGCCTCGCCACTGGCGATGGCATTGTCCATAATGTGCTGCATCTTTCCCTGCAGGGTCCAGCTGGTCTCGCCTTCACCCATACCATGCTGCAGATAGAGCACAGGATAGCGTTTCTTGAAGCCCTGCTTCTGATCGTACTCAGCAGGGGTATAGACCATTGCATGACGCCAAGTCTTCTGCTCGTTGCTGTAGTAGTAGATGCTGCGTACACAACCAGCGGGCACACCCTGCTGTGGACGGTAGTAGTCGCCCTCAGGACCCTCAGGCACCTCGAGACCACCAGCCTCACGGTTCGTTCCGAAGAAGGTCTCAGAAGCGGGATCGATGAAGTTCACGCCGTCGATATTCATGAAGTAATAGTGGAAGCCCACGGGCAGAGGATCTGTCACAGCCATAAAGACACCATTGCCCTGAGGCTGCATCTCATACTGTTTGCTGCAGATGTCGACGATAATCTTCTTGGCCTGAGGCGCATTGATACGGAAGTAGGCACGACGCTGAGAGTCTACCTTGGGGAAGTCGTTGCCAGGAATGGTGTACTCACCCGTCACAGCATCAGCAGGCACGTTGATCTTCTTGATGGGCACAGGCAGATTGGCGGGACGCTTGGGCTCGTAGCCTAAGTGACGGGCCACAGCCTCACCATAACGGCAACCCAGCTCACGATAACCGGCAGCATCGAAGTGCAGACGGTCAGGACCGTTAGAACAGTTATCAGAAGAAATCACCTGAGAGGTGTGGATGGTCTGAGGCAGCTCGTCGATCTGCTTCTTACAGCCGATGCAGACACCCTTACCGTCAGCCTGCACGATGTTACCCACATAGAGGTTCACCTCCTCAGGCTTCAGCTGCAGGTCGCCACAGAGGTTCTCATACACCTGCTTCACCATACCAGCCCACTTGGGATCGCCCGTATTCGTCTCACCCTGGTGCATCAGGATACCCTTGATGACACCATCCTTCTGAGCCTTCTTGGCCAGCGTGACCAGACGCTCGTAGGGGTTGTTGTCGTAAGCAGCCAACATACCCTTCATCCAACCTGGAGCCTTCTTGTTCACATAATCAGGGATGCTGTCAGGCAGGAAACCCTTGATATCGATACCACCGATAGCCACATGGATGACACCGATCTTGATATTCTCAGGCAGCGAGGCTACCAGCGTACGACCAAACCAGTCGGCAGGGGTCAGACCTGTATTTGCGCGACAGAGCGGAGCCGAAGCCTCACACCATTCACCCATCTTACGCTCAGGACGACCGTTGGCTGCTGGGAAATCCACAGCAGGCATCAGCAGGAAGCGCGGACCAGGACTGGCTAGATCCACAGCCTCAGGACGGGCATTTCCCTCCATGTTCGACTGTCCGAAGCAGAGGAAGATGTAGAAGTTAGGATCAGCGGGCTGCACTTGTTCAGTAGCGGCTTTCTTCGTTGCTTTCTTAGCGGCCTTCTTCTGGGCCATAGCATCGCTGGGCAGTGCCAAAAGCAAGGCTGCCATCAGCAGGGATTTGAGTACTTTTTTCATGTTGTTTTGATTTTATAGATATTACTGTATTTCTGTTGTCAGTTTCTTCAGATCCTTGTCGAGCGAGCTGTTGCCAATGAGAATCTCGTATCTGCCAGGCTTCACACGCATGGTATTGGTCTCCGGATCCCAGAACTCAAAGCTCTTGCGCTCAAACGTCAGCTTGGCGGTGACTGTCTGTCCTGCCTTCACATCCACACGCTTGAAAGCACGCAACGACTTCAGCGGACCGTCAGGATCCTGCAGGTTGCGGATATACAGCTGGAGAATCTCCGTACCATCACGCTGACCCAGATTCTTGACAGGAACAGCAATATTGAAGCCAGGATTCTGGGCAGAGGTATTGATGACAGAGGGCTCGCCCACCTCAAACTGCGTATAGCTCAGGCCATAGCCGAAGGGGAAGAGGGCATCCGTGAAATAGCGATAGGTACGGCCCTTCATGGAGTAGTCCTCATAATCAGGCAACTGCGAAGAGGTCTTATAGAATGTCACGGGCAATTTGCCACAGGGGTTATAGTCGCCAAAGAGCACATCAGCCACAGCCGTTCCACCCTCCTGTCCAGGATACCACGCCTGAACAATCGCCTCGCAGGTCTCTGTCTCTGGCAGCAGCGCAATGGCAGATCCAGAACAGTTCACGAAGATCACCTTCTTGCCTGCATCCTTCAGTGCCTTGAGGAAATCACGCTGCACCTTAGGCAGTTCGATATGGGTACGGTCGCCACCCTTGAAACCATCGATATCCACAGGCATTTCCTCACCTTCGAGGGCAGAGGAGATACCACCCACGAAGACCACCTTGTCGATGCCCTTCAGCTGAGCGATGATCTGCTGGTAATCGATGGGCAGTTCCTTGGCCACATTGATCTTCAGATTGGCGTTGTAGGTATGGACATGCGAGAAGCGTACCTCGATATTGTAACTCTTACCCTTTTCTACCTGGATGGCCACACGGTTGGGTGTGGTGCGCCAGATGCGGTGGTGGAACTTACGCTCGCCATCGATGTAGAGCTCAAACTGTCCACAACCATCCACATTCACCACATACTCACCAGACTCATTAGGCGTAAAGACGGTCTCGTACTTGGCTGAGAAGTCCTCGAGCTGGACACCAGGAGCGAAGTTATGCATACCAAAGGTGGTGACAGCGATGGGCTGGGTGTAATACTGCGTGGTCACAGGCTTGCCTTCCATCCTGCGGTTGTTCCAGAACGTACCCTTCATACCCTTCTTGCCCTCGAAACTGCACTGCGAGGCCATCAGGCTCTCCATCACCTTGTCGTAGGTCAGGTCACAGCCTGCATGATAGAAGAGTTTCTTCTGCTTGGTCTTGATGCCATCAAGAATCGTAATGGTATGATTCGGTGTACCGTTATAATTACCCCACATCAGAGGCTCGTTGTCTGCATTCGGACCAATTACGGCTATCTTCTCCTTGTTCTTCTGCAACGGGAGGATATTACCCTTGTTCTGCAGCAACACAATGGTCTGACGCGCCATATCGAGAGCTATCTGACGATGCTGCTTGGAGTCCATGATAGAATACGGGATCTTCGACCACTCCACCAGTGAGGGATCATCCATCTCACCCAGATCGAAACGGCCTTCGAGCAAGCGGATGACATGCTTATCGACCTCAGCCTCTGTGATAAAGCCACGCTTCACGGCTTCAGGAATGCTGCGATAGGCATAGCCATAGCCACACTCCACATCCGTACCAGCAATCGTGGCCTTGGCAGAAGCATGTACAGGACTGGAAGAAGACTTGTGCGACTCGTAGAAATCGGACACAGCACCACAGTCGCTGACGACGAGATACTCAAAGCCCCACTCATCGCGGAGGATGGTCTGCAACAGACGCTGAGAACCACAGCAGGGATCATCGTCGAGACGCTGGTAGGCACACATCACCTCACGCACCTTCGCATCCTGCACCAAGGTCTTGAAGGCAGGCATATAGGTCTCCCACATATCGCGTGGCGAAACATTGGTGAGGTTGGCACTGTGACGCGTATACTCAGGACCGCTGTGAACGGCATAGTGCTTGGCACAGGCCCAGAGTTTACGATACTTCGCATCCTCAGGTCCCTGCAAGCCCTTCACCACCTGGGTTCCCATGACAGAGGTCAAATAGGGATCCTCGCCATAAGTCTCCTGACCACGTCCCCAACGGGGATCGCGGAAGATGTTCACATTCGGTGTCCAGACAGAGAGGCTGTGGAACTTCTCATCCTCGCCTGAGCCACGATACATTCGCTCATTATACTGGGCACGGAACTCCGTACTGGCAGCATCGAACACCTTGTACAGCAGATCAGGGTTAAACGACGAGGCCATGGCAATGGGCTCTGGGAACACGGTGACATTGCCCATATTGGCAGCGCCATGCAGGGCCTCACTCCACCAGAAGAACTTCTTGATGCCCAAGCGGGGGATAGCGGGACTCTCGTCCAGCATCAGCTTGGCCTTCTCTTCAAGGGTCAGTCTACTACACAAATCCTTGGCACGTTCCTTAGCACTCAGATTGGGATTCTGGTAAGGAAGTGTCTGTGCCGACACGAACTGGCCGGCACAGAACAACACAACAATTGATAATAAGCGATGATTCATTATTTAGTTTTTATTTGATTCCGCTGCAAAGTTAGGAAAAAAACGAGACATACGTATTGGCGTATGTCTCATATTCTTTTGTAGATGTAACAATCATTGAAACTTGCTACTCATGTTAAGGGCAAACCGCACGAATGGTCAGACCAGCATATCTGTCATACCACGACATGTTGGCCTCTTCCGAGATATAATTGATATTAAAGCAGGTGGCATGATTGTCGACGACACTTAAGTCTGATGTCCAGCAGTATATCGCATTTGTCACTTTGGTAGTACCGGTATGGGGGAAATAGATATAGTTGCCATTAGGCCCTGTTGCTTTCATCAATGTACGGCCATATAGTCCCACATTCTCGAAAGTGCAATTGTCGATAAGCTCCTGGCACTCCTCAGTGGTAGGCATGCGCCAGTTGCCACCCATGAATGCGTGGGCTGCATCGTCCTCAAGGTCGAGCCGTGTCTTTCCGTCCACCTCGCCCCATTTGCTGTCAGTAACGTATTTTGAGAACTTGCTGTAATCTCTGTTATCTTCGTATACTTCCTTGCACAACAGATAACTCTCCCAGTCGTAATGCCCTTCTTTAGGAGTCAGCTCACCCCACGCGATGTAATAGCCGTTTTCGGCCTCTGTACGGGCACCTAGGTTGGACGATGCCCAGCGCACAGAAAGTCCGAGGTCCACAGCCTTGATGTCGCTGGCCTTCGGCAGGGGCTGCAAGTCAACCAAAGCCAAGCGCAGATTATGAGAGGCAAAGTTGATGGAATCCTGCAGCTGCTTGTTCACTTTGTTTATGACACCCACATACTTGTTTGCGATCTGTCCGTCGTTTTCCTTGGCGAACGTTCTGATGTTTACGGCATGCTGGTATGCTTTATCGAGTGTCTGGTAACTGTCGTCGCTGTAGTCCGCCGCACTGGTTGTAGTAAGCCGTTCTCTGGCCTCCTCAATATTACGCTCAAGGACATTGTATTTCAGGAATATAGTGTCAGATTCTGCTTTCTTCTCTTTTACAGGACGTATGGGTAACCCAACGCATCGATTCTCTCCATTCAGAGATAAATCAGCCTCAAGAACAGTGACTTCAAAGTAACGCATCTGCATGCCTTGGACATCGGAACACCACAATTTGGTATCGTAATCCCAAAATGTCAGTTCTTTGTCTCTCATCACGCCAGTGCTCGGAATGAATATCGAGTTACCGTTAAGTCCTATCAGTTCGTAGCCATAAACGCCATTCCTCAAGGTGCCCCTTACTCTGCAAGCCAAAACGTCACGAGAAAACGAGTCTTGAAGACGATTCACCTCTTCACTAGTCGGCATTCGCCATCCTTCTCCCAGCATCACCGTTGCTGCGTCATCCTCCGGCTGAAGATATTCAAAGTCAAACCTTCCGTTACTTTTCTTAAAATATTTGGAGAAAGACACATCTCTATAGGGGTCATTGATCACCCTTGTCCACTTGTATGTATCCCAGGAATAGTCCTCCTTTGGCGCCGTCTCACCCCACGCGAAGTAATAGCCTGAATCCTCAGGCTTCTTTGCGCCTAAATTCTTGGTGGCAAACATAATACCATCAAAACCGAGGTCCACGTAGTCGTCGTTTGTTTCATACACAGCCTCCTTGACAGTCCCTGGTTTCGGTTCGGGTTCTGGTTCTGGAACAACATCCTCATCTTTCTGACATGATGCAAACATGCACATCATGAGAGATAAAAACAAATAAAATACTTTTTTCATTTTTACATTATTAAAGTTTCTTTGATTTCATTGCTGCTGCATCAAACACCCAGACACCATCGTAACAGGATACCACCAACTGATCCGTTGTAGGCAGGAAATAGCAGTTCTTCGCTTCGCAATTACCGATAAATCTATGATGCGTGCCAAAAATACCACGGCCGTCCGTCATATCATACAGCTCCAGGCAGCCGTCAATCGAGCATACCTGATAGATGTAATCGCGCTCAGAGACGTTCTTGTCCCACGCACATTTCGAGTCTCGGGCTTCCATTTCAAGAACCTCAGAGTAAGACACAGGCTCCAAACTGACCACGCACTCGCTACCAGGGGCTGTGCAGATGAAGGCTTTATTGGCAAATGGTGACATCTGCAAATCCACAAGATTACCACCGGCAAAATATTTGTCAGACTGGAAACTTGGGTGGATATCAACTTTAACCGGTTTCTGATGCTGCCTGTTTACCCATTCTATAGGACAATAGAGATTTGGATACATGTTGGCATAGATACGCGAACAGTCGTAATTGACATACAGGTGTTCAAACTCATGCTCTGTATCATATCCACTCAGCGTAATCTTGTCACCATCAGCACTATCGATATAGCGCCATTCAAGTCCCGTGCTACTGGGCGATATGAGTCGCAGAACGCCAAACCCGTCCTTGGTGAACGCCACCTCAGAAGCATAGTTTGTAGGGTGCTGAGGATGAGCATACGGCGATGTTTCTTCTATCTGAATCCGCTTCACAATCTCGCCCTTCGCAGGATCTACCACGCAGAAGTACTCCTGATTGCCCATCACGTAGAGCAGCCCGTTATACGGATTCATGCAGAGATGACAAACAGCGTATGGCATTTTGACGCTCTTGATCTCTTTCATATCGTCAAGCGACACCTGCACCAGCCTTCTTTGCTCAGGCTCCCAGTTGTCAATAGCTATCCAAATGCTCTGCATATCGAGTGAAAGAATGGAATAAGTAATCCACTCGTTCTCTTGCGTAATCAGATATTTCTTCTCATAGAAAGGAATGGTGACGCCTTTCTTACGCTCAACCCAATCGCTTGCCGACTTGTAATCTACTGCCAACTGAACATCCATTCCCAACTTGGAAATCTTCAGTGGTAAGCGCCATCGGAGCCCCTCGTCGTCTATTTTCTCTGGTGTCGTCATAATCGAATACCACTCGTTGTTAGAATAGACATTCAGTGCCCCTAAAGGCCTGTCGAAGATAAATTCTACGGAGTCCAATTCGTTATTTATAAGATTTCCCACAATGGCGCGGGTACTCACAAGCTCAGCAGGTTTCTGACCTTGCTTGACATTCAACGTCAATTCCTTCTGACCTTCCGAAATAGTGATCGTTGCTTCGCGGTCGGCAGCATCCGGATTTTCCTGCCAACTGACACGGAGATTAGCGCCGCCGGTGCCTGATGTAGGAGAAACTGAAAGCCAGTCGGCAGAACAAGTCGCTGTCCACGTGATGGCCAAATCGGCTATCATGCTGATATTGGCGAAGCCTGCTGTATAATTGGCAGTAATACTTTTTTTTGCAAGTTTAAATTCATGGGATGTTTGATGGTTCTCAAATTGCTCTTCTTTGGAACAGCCGGAAAACATCAGCAGTCCTATAAATACGAATAAAAACAAACGCGGTTTTATCATGCTATTACACTCTTTTCAGTTCATTTGTTGATTAAATAATCACAAAAACGCGTGCAAAGGTACAAATAATTTTTGGAATTGTGTACAACTTTCGGAAAATAATTTGGGTTATTTGCGCACACCAAAGTCCTTGCGGGAAGGATCGTTGATGATACGGCTGGCCTTACGCCCGTCGAAGTGCGTAGGAGCAATGATGAACTCTGGCACATTGAAGGAAAGGAAACGGTCGCGATAAAAACGGCGCGGATTGCGCTGCGGCAGCATAAAGGCCTTGCTAACGATGCCATTAGCATCTATATGACAGAAATAAGGTCGCGTAAAGAGACCGTCATCGCGACGGGAACTCACCACCAGCCATCGGGAGTTTGCGCTCCAGTTATGGAACGATTCAGTATCTCCGGAGTTAGCCCCTGCCATGGGACGGTTCTCTCCTGTAGAGAGGTCGAGCAGCCAGAGATCGGCCTCATGATGCCAGATACTGAACTGTCCGTAGTCGGAAAGTGTGTAGCAAAGGTAACGTCCATCGTAGGAAGGACGGGGGAAGGACACCGACTTGTGCTGAGACGCTGCATCGATGATCATCTCTATCTGGTTACCGAAACTGCCCGTTGTAGGATCGAAATCAATGCGGCAAAGGTTATAGCGGATGGAATCCAGCGCATGATTTCCCTCTGGGAGAGCCTTCGCAGCACAGAAATAGAGCGAACGACCATCAGCAGAGAAAACAGGGAAGGTCTCGTAGATGGAGTCCTGCTTCAAAATGCGCGAAAGCAGTAACTCGTTCTTTTCCACATCATAGACTTGGAGGTCGGAGGCGGTATCAAAGACCTCAATACGATTGGAGTCTGCACTGTGGAACAACTGTCTCGTGGTGTTGGTGGAATAAGCGATATAGCGACCCGAAGGATGCCAATTAGGATAGACACAGAGGCCGAGTGTCTGATCGGTCTTGGTATTGTAGGCTGCAATAGGACCGTCGTTATGACGCAACAGCGTAGCACCATGAGGGCCACGGATATGCAGACTCATATCAGCTGGATTACCATGGTTGAAGCTATGACAGTTCACACATCCCTCAAATTGTGTATTCTCTATCAGCGCACGTTCTTCAAACGAGGAGAGCTCGCGCTCGTAAATACCCATCTTGCTCCACACCTCATAGCCTGGCGCAATCAGACGGTAGCAAAGACCGAAGTCGATACTGTCAGCACTGACATAGATAGAAAAAGGACTATAGGTATGCCAGCCATCGTCATATTTAGCAGAGACAGTCACGCAGAGCGAGTCTCCAGGATTCTGAGCAAGCAGCTGATGCCAGTCATCTATATCAAAATCCACCGATTCTTCACCCTGGCTATGCAGACTGTTTCCTTTGCCGTCTGTAATGACAGCATCGACACACACAGCCTTCTCATCTGCCATATTAAAGCAGAGCGGCGCTATGTTCACAGGTATAGTGACACCGAGGTAGTCGGGATAGATCTGAGGCAGCGCATTCTCCTGCTTGGCATCGCTGACGGTCTCCGTGCAGGCTGAAAGCAGCAGGAGAGTGAATAGTGAACAGTGAATAGTGAATAGTATGTACAGGATCTTCTTCATTGCTCTTTGGAAATGATGCGGTTATATCTTTCTTGATCGCCTGTCAGCA
>JAEETD010000020.1 GCA_016290175.1 Prevotella sp.
TCTGTCCGTCGAAGCTGGTGTATGACCCCATACGGTCCTGCCAGCGCAGGTTCACACCCAGCGACAACCGCTTCGTCATCTGCACCTGTGTCTTTGCCACCAACTTATGCCTGAGGTATTCCAGCGCATACTGCGATACAATGTCTGCCTCCTGCTTCTTGTCCTGATGGATGTAGGCGTAATGGCATTGAACATTGACCATTGACCATTGAACATTGAAGCCGGCTTCGAGGCCAAAACTGTTAATCGTTGTATGGTTCACACTCTGCCATTCAGCAGCTTCGCCCTTCGATGTGTCCATGATCCAGTCGATCATGTTGCTCCCGTGATGATACCAGAGGGTAGAGTGAAGATATAAGATGGAAGCGGGAAGATGGAAGAGGGAGGATTGATAATTGAAGCCCATCTCGAGGGCTTGCATCTCTTCGGGCTTCAGGTGCGGGTCGGCACTATATCCCTGCAGCTTGTAATACATCTCCGTGAACGATGGCATGCGTAGCGAGGTGTTGTACGAGGCATGCAGTTTCAAGTGAGGGGTAGGGTGGTAACTCACGTCGATGCCCGGATAGACGGTCATGTTCATGTGGCTCCACGAGTTCTTCACCGCCACAAGTCCTGCAGAGACGGTCATTTCGTCAAGTAATATATTATGCTCCAGATAGCCGCTGATGTTCGTCCTGTTCACCCCAAGGGTATAGTCGCGGTCTGTGCCCTTGATGTGATGCGTCTGTGAGAGCGGCTCACCCAGGTTCCCGCTGACGAGATCCTCGTTCCTCAGTTCTGCTCCGAAAGCCGTCCGTCCCGCTTTCCAGTCGAAATATCCCCCTGCATTCACACCATACACATCCGTGCGGTTATAGTTGTATTTCATCTTTTCAGGCTGTCCCCGATAACCCTCATAGCGGTCGCGGTGCTGGGTCCAGTAGAGGCTCGCACTCAGGTGCAGCGGTCCCTGCTTCGTCTGTCCCTGAATGGCAGAGAACACCTTTGTCGTGTGCTCATACTGCTCATCTGCCTGCCATTTCGGCGATGCCCAGAACGTGCTCGAGCCCCAGCCTTTATCCGACAATCCCAGATGCCAATGAAGTCTTACTGCCTCATTCTCATACTGTCCCTGATAGAATCCCTTAGCCCCGCTGAAGTCCGTATTCAGCTTTCCTGCCTTTGACCGGCTCCATCCGTCACTCCGGGAGTAATTGGCGGAAAAGGAGTGATGGAAGGAGTCAGGAGTCGGGAGACGGGAGTCAGTAGAATACCTTCCTCCGATGTTTGCATATCCATACGATCCCCCCTCCGTATGGAATGTGATCTCCTGCCTTCTGTCTCTTGTATCCTGTCTCCTGACTCCTGACTCCTGACTCCTTGTTACGATATTAATCGCCCCAACCAACGACGATGACCCATAGATCCTTCCGGCAGGTCCCTCGAGCACCTCGATTCTCACGATATCGCTTAGGTCTACGGGCAGATCCATCGCATTGTGGCCCGTCTGGGGGTCACAGATATTGATGCCGTTAAGCAGCAGGATAATCTGTTCGGAAGTGCCGCCTCTGATCGAGATATCCGTCTGTGCCCCAATCGGTCCTCGCTGACGGACATCCACGCCTATGGCGTATTTCAATAGGTCGTTGATACTTTGTACGGGAGCCTGCGCAATATCAGCACGGTCCAGTACAGTCACCATTCTCGCAGCCTGACTTTTCGTCAGAGGCGCTCTGGAGCCAGTCACGCTCACCTCCTCGAGCACCATCTCGCGGGCCGTCATCATCGCTGCTGAGTCCGTCACCACAGGATTGGTGCTGACACTCTCTGCCGAGGCGTACGTCAGCGTGGCTACAGAGAGCACGCTGCACACCACCTCCCTTCCCAGACAGGCGAAAAGCGAGTACCCTTTGTTTCCGAACTGACGGAACACGAGCACCGCCCGCTTCATGTTGAATCTTGGTTTGTACATAACGGCTGCAAAGGTACAAAATAATAGCAAGAATATGCATGTTATTCGGAATCTTTTCGTATCTTTGCAGCGCAAAAGACAAATTACTTATGAAGAAAGGTGTATTTTTATGTCTGTTTTTGGTGTCGCTCGTGATGCCGGCATGTGCTCAACAGGTGATGCAGCATCCTTGGAAGGGGAAGCGCGTGGCGTATTTTGGTGACTCGATTACAGACCCGAGGGTAACTGCCTCGAAGACGAAATACTGGGGATTCCTGCAGGAATGGCTCCAGATAGAACCGTATGTGTATGGGGTGAGCGGACGGCAGTGGAACGATATCAGGCGTCAGACAGATAAACTGAAGGAGGAGCACGGCGATGATTTTGACGCTATCCTGATCTTCATGGGTACGAACGACTATAACGCGGGTGTGCCCATCGGAGAGTGGTTTACGGAGGCTGACGAGCAAGTGATGGCGGGTATCCACGAGCCGAAGCACATGGTGGACCGCAAGCACCGTTATCCTGTGATGAGCGACTCTACCTATCGTGGCCGTATCAACCAGGCTCTGGACTATGTGAAGCGGACGTTCCCCAAGAAGCAGATCGTGCTGATGACACCGATTCACCGTGCAGAGTTCTATGCCAATGAGAGCAACTGGCAGCCGCGTGAGGACTATACGAACCTTTGCGGGGAGTATATCGATGCGTATGTGCAGTCGGTGAAGGAGGCGGGCAATCTGTGGGCCGTGCCTGTGATTGACCTGAATGCGCTTTGTGGGCTCTATCCGCTGATGGACGAGATGGCGCAGTATTTCAGGAATGCAGGGAACGACCGCCTGCATCCGAATGATGCGGGGCATGAACGGATGGCAAAGACCATCATGCAGCAATTATCTGCGTTGCCTATTTTCTGACGTAATCGACAAAGGAATAGCGGAAGTCGTGACGATCATCGATGGGATGGTCTTCACGGCTTTCTTCTTGCCAGTCGTCTTCGTAGGGAGGGAAGAAGGTGTCGGCATCGGCTGGGGTATCGTCAATCTCCGTGAGACAGAGACGGTCGGCAAGCTTCAGGGCCTGACGATAGACGGAGGCACCACCGATGATATAGATATCCTCATCAGTTGAGCAGTGCTTAAGGGCTTCTTCCAAAGAGGCATAGACATCGCAGCCTGGGAACGCTTTCTGAGACCTGCTCAACACGATGTTTCTGCGATTAGGCAGGGCGCCCTTGGGCAAGGAAAGGAAGGTGTTGCGGCCCATAATGATCGTATGGCCCGTGGTGAGCGCCTTGAAACGTTTCAGGTCGTTGGGCAACCAATAGATCAACTTATTCTGATATCCGATGGCCCTGTTTTTCGCCACCGCAGCGATGATGCTAATCATAACTCTTAACTCTTAATTCTTAACTCTTAACTACACACTCACTTCTGCTTTGATGTGTGGATGGGGATCGTAGTTGACCAGTTCAAAGTCCTCGTACTGGAAATCGAAGAGGCTCTTGACATCGGGATTGAGCTTCATCTGAGGCAGGGGACGGGGCTCACGGGTCAATTGGAGCTTCGCCTGTTCGATGTGGTTCAGATAGAGATGGGTATCACCCGTGGTGTGGATGAAGTCGCCTGCCTTAAAGCCTGTGACCTGTGCCATCATCTGCAGCAGAAGGGCGTAGGAGGCGATGTTGAAGGGTACGCCCAGGAACGTGTCTGCTGAACGCTGATAGAGCTGCAACGACAGACGGTCGCCTGCCACATAGAACTGGAAGATAGTGTGGCAAGGGGGCAGGGCCATTTCGTTGACCTCAGCCACATTCCAGGCAGAGACAATCATACGACGGGAGTTGGGATTGTTCTTCAACTGGTCCAATACATACTGTATCTGGTCGATTGTACCGCCTTTATAGTCTGGCCACGAGCGCCATTGGTGACCATACACGGGTCCCAGCTCGCCGTTCTCATCAGCCCACTCGTTCCAGATGCGCACACCGTGCTCCTGCAGATATTTCACATTGGTGTCGCCCTTCAGGAACCAGAGCAGTTCGTAGATGATTGACTTCAGATGGAGTTTCTTCGTGGTCAGCAGGGGGAAACCGTCATCGAGGTTGTAACGACTCTGGGTGCCGAAGATGCTGATGGTACCTGTGCCTGTACGGTCGCTTTTCTCTGTGCCTTCCGTCAGGATGCGGTTGAGAATGTCTAAATACTGTTTCATTGTATATCTATGATTTTTACTTCTTCTGTGGGGAGGTGGGTGGTCTTGATGCGCCAAGGCTTCGGATAGAGGTTGTTGGCGCGGTTGCCGATATTCTTCACAGGGCCGAGAACGAAGCCCTTGTAGGTCACAGTAACGATACCGCGAGGGGTATCGGCAGGCAGCACGAGGGCTTCACCACGCAGATATCTCAGAGCCTCGGAGTAGGGGAGGTCGACGTGTGGGAAATCGCCCTGGGGAAGGTCTGTTTGAAGGACTTTGAGTTTAGAGTTAAGAGTGAAGAGTGAAGAACTATGATTACTCTTGCGCAGCACACAAACAAACAGTCCTTCGCTGCGGGTGATGCCGGGGATAAAACGATAGACGGGCGCATCGAAGCCTTCGAGCAGTGAGCCTGTGATATGCCAGGATGGGTCGGTGGGGATGTCGATCACCTCGGCATCGTAGGTATCCATGATCCAACGCACGTTCTCTTCGTTCTCCTTGGTGTTAAAGGTACACGTACTATATATAAGGATGCCGCCTGGATTCAGACACTCCCAGGCATCGGCTACGATCTCCCGTTGTAGGCGCCAGCACTTTTCAACGTTCTGCAGACTCCACTCGCTGATGGTGGCTGGATCCTTGCGGAACATACCCTCGCCTGAGCAAGGCACATCGCAGAGGATGAGGTCGAACTTCGCCTTGGCCTTCTTGAAATCACGCGGGTAATTATTGGTGACGGTGCAATTCTTAGCGCCCCACTTAGTGATGTTCTCCAACAGGATCTGGGCGCGTGTAGGAATGGGTTCGTTGCTTACAAGCATACTACCCTCTGGCAATACGCTAAGCATCGCCGTAGATTTCCCGCCTGGCGCCGCACACATGTCCAGGACATTTAGAGGTGAGAGAATACTCAATTCCCTGAGAATATGGGTGACGAACATCGAGGCGGCCTCCTGCACATAATAGCAACCAGCGTGGAAGAGAGGATCGAACGTAAACTGCGGACGCCCCTCCAGATAGAATCCCTCAGGACACCAGGAAACTTGGTACTGGGGCCAGGCCCCAGGATAAAGTTTCGGATTGAGGCGGATGCTCACTGGGGCCTCTTCGTTGAAGGCCTCTAAGTAACTGCTGAAGCGTGCCTCGCCCATCAGTAGCCGCGTTTCCCGTACAAAATCCTCAGGTAATTGCATATTTACAGCGCAAAATTACGAAAAAACAAGGGTAAAACAAAAAAAATTGAGGGAAAAACACTATCTTTGCAACTTATTAAGAATTTGTGACGTCAAACAGGTGTAGAAATCAAAAAACAAGTGAGATATGAAACAGTATTTAATTGCAATCACAATGTTGCTGGTCCTCAGTCTGAATGCTGAGGCCGCATCGCAGAAGCACCGCCACTCGGCTCGTACGGAGCAGGTGGACTCTACTAAAGACAAGCAAGACGCAATCGAGGCCTTCTCTGACACCACCTCTTCATCTAAAGAAGATGCTGAGGACGATCAGTACATCACCCACCGTCACCGCACTACCTATACGACCAGCAGTGACGTAAAGGAGCTCAAGGAAGTGATGGAAAGCGTAGGTGGTATCTTTGGACCAATGTTGGCTGTGGGCGTTGTCGTCTTCCTCGCCATCTTCTTCCTGCTCCCCCTGCTGATCATCTTCGTGATCATCTATTTCGTGAACAAGAACCGCAAGGAGCGTTACAAGCTGGCGCAGATGGCCATCCAGAACGGACAGCCTATCCCAGATGATATCCTGAAGAATCAGGTGGCTTCCACCTCGAAGAGCGGTGACTATCAGACAGGTATCCGTCAGATGTTCTTAGGTGTGGGCCTCGCTATCTTCCTGGGAATAGTGGCTGGTAAGATAGGCTTTGGCATCGGCGCCCTAGTGTTCTTCATCGGACTGGGTAAATGGTTCATTGCCCGCCAGAACGGCGACACAGGCAACGATGATCTTCTGAACAATAACAATTCGAAAAATCAATTCAATAACAATTCAAACATTCGCGACTATGAGTAAGAGATTAATGCGCTCTAATGACAGAGTAATAGCTGGTGTGTGTGGCGGTATCGCTGAGTATCTGGAGTTCGACCCCGTAATGGTCCGCATCGCCTATGCATTCCTCACCATATTCACAGCCTTCTGTGGCTTGATATTCTACTTTGTGCTTTGGCTCTGTATGCCGGAGAAAGGGCTCCTGGAAAGGTAAAGCAATCAACAAGTGGCGGAGCTCAACGACATAGCCTTAGTGACGCAGGTGGCGGTTTTCCACAACAAGCGGGCCTTTGACCAACTTGTCAGGAAATACCAGTCGCCTGTCCGTCGGTTCTTCCTGAATCAGACATTGGGCGATGCACAGTTGAGCGACGATCTGGCTCAGGAGACCTTCATCAAGGCCTATCTGAACATCACCAGGTTCCGCGGCCTCTCCAGCTTCTCCACCTGGCTGATGCGCATTGCCTATAACGTCTTCTACGACGATGTGCGGGCGAGAAAGCAGACGGAAGATGTGGATACCTCGATGTCGGCGCTCAGACAGACGTCATCGAATGGCGATTCCAATCTGAAGATGGATATCTACGCGGCCCTTGCCCTGTTGAAGCCTGACGAACGCACCTGTATCACGCTGCAGCTCATCGACGGCTATCCCATCGACCAGATCAGCAAGATCACAGGCATTGCCGACAACACGGTGAAATCGCATCTCAGACGAGGCAAGGAAAAAATGGCAGTCTATTTAAAACAAAATGGTTATGACCGATAACAATCAATTTTTAGAGGATCTCTTCAAACAGGCTGCTCAGCAGCAGATTGAGGACAATGGCTTTACTGAGCGGGTGATGCAGAACCTGCCCAAGACGGATACTGTCCGCAGGCTCTCGCGCCTGTGGAGCGTGTTCTGTGTTCTCGTGGGCCTGGGATTGTTCTTCGCCTTCGGAGGCTGGCAGGTGCTTCAGGGCCTCTTCTATGGCGGCCTGCGCATGCTGTTAGGCTGGATCGAGGTGTTTGCCCTGACGGTTCCCACCACCGAGATCAACATCAATCTTTGGGTTGTTCTTCTGCTGGTTGGCTTTGTATTAGTCGTCCTGCCTTATCAAACATACCGTAAGTTGTCTGCAACACTCTGAACTCCGTTCTGCGGTTTAGCTGGTTGCACTCTTCCTGCTGTTCCTCTGGGAGAGCAGTGATAAATTCTTCGGTCAGTTTATCACCCTCCTTGAGGAACGGATATTTTTCAGCCACTCTTTTCTTGATCAGTTTCGGCATGCTCTCACCATAGCCTTTCGGCGTCAGACGGTCTGAGGCGATGCCATGTTGTATCAGATAGCGCACCACGCTCTCGGCACGCTGCTGCGACAGGCGTTCGTTGTATTGGTCTGAGCCTTTATAGTCGGTGTGGGCAGAGAGTTCGATGGTGATGTGCGGATTCTGCTTCAGTAGGTCGACGAGCGAGTCGAGAGCCACTGATGACTCCGGACGCAGCGTGGCCTTGTCGAAGTCGTAGAAGATGTTCTCAATCAGCACGGGGGCAGAGATGTCGTAGAGCGGGAACTGCAGCACGTATTCCTCGGATTCCTTGACGGGGCTTACACGCAACTGCTGCTGATGGTTGAGATAGCCCTTGCAGGTGGCCATCAGCACATAGTCGACATTGGGCTTGATCACCTGCTCAAAGGATCCGTCACCCCTCACGCTCAGACGCAGGTTCGTACCGTCGTTGCCCACCATATACACCTGGGCGGCAGGCAGCTCGTAGCCTTCCTGCTCGTAGACCCAGCCCTTCACCGTCTGGATGATGTCAGGATTGAAGAAACTGTAGATATGGTCGAAACCTCGCGCATCACCACGGTTCGATGAGAAGAACCCCTGATTCTTCATGCCCTCGAAGGTCATGCCGAAATCATCGCCCTGCGAGTTCAGCGGAAAGCCGGGATGCTCAAGCTTGTAGGACTGCTCCGTGTGCTCTGGGTTCTCCGATGTCTCCGATGTCTGAGGCTTGGCGATGAAGATGTCGAGGCCGCCCATGCCAGGATGACCATCGCTCGAGAAATACAGATCGCCGTTAGGCCTGAAGGTGGGGAACATCTCGTCGCCAGGGGTGTTGATAGGCGCACCCAGATTCTCTGCACCACCCGTCTCGTTATTGCCATAGAGCCTGCACCGCCAGATGTCGAGACCTCCCATACCACCAGGCATGTCGCTCACGAAATAGAGCCATTCGCCATCGGGTGAGACAGCGGGGTGGGCATAGCTCGACAATGTGTCCTTGGATATCTTTATCGCCGTGGCCTTGCTCCACGAGGCATCGCTACGGTTGGAGGCAACGATGGTGGCATAGCGGGGATAGTCTGGATCAATGACACACTGGGTGAGGTACATCGTACGCCCGTCGGGTGAGAACGCACAGGCTCCTTCATCAAAGTCGGTGTTCAGCTCTGAATCGATGCTCTGAGGCCGGCTCCATTTGTCCTTGTCGTCCTTCTGCGAGAAGAAGATATCCGCTGCCTTGGTGCCCGTAATGCCGCTGTATTCATCGCCCTGGGCCTCGTTGCGGGTGGAGGTGAAATAGAGCATATCGTTGTCGTCGCCTGCCAGCATGGGTGAATAGTCGGCACGTCGCGAGTTGAACAGTTCCATACGCTTCACGGTATAGGCCGAGCCTTCTTTCTTCCACTCTGGTGCCTGACGTGCGGCCTTCAGACCCGTCCTGGCCAAGTTGAGATAATCGTTTTTCTCGCATTTCGAGAGGGTGTCGATGGCCAGCTGGAAGTTCTTCGCAGCATCCTTGTAGCTGCCGTTCTTCATCAGCTGCTGGGCCAGATAGAGGTGGGTCAGCGAGTCGGCCTTCTTATAGCGGATCACGTTGTTGTAGGCGGCGATGGCCTTCGAGGTAGCGTTGGTGCGACGATAGCAGGTGGCCAGCTTCTGACTCAGTTCACCACGTTTCTCCTTTTCCTTGGGAGGCGTCTGTGCGTAGGCCTTCTTGTATTGTGCTGCAGCATCATAGTATTCGCCGAGGGCATAGAATTTCTCTGCCTTCTTGATAGCCTTATCAGCGCCACAACCCGTCAGGAGTGCAGTGAAAACGACGATGGAGCATATCTTATAAAAACCTCGCATACCTTATAATAACGATATGCGAGGCGGTTTTATTGTTTCTTGGGCGATTTTACCTTCTTCAATTCTGCATCCGTGAGCACTGTCACCCGCCGGTTCGAACTGTCGGCCATCACTTCGTGCACGATTTCAGCCACCTGCGCCTTCAGTTCATCGATAAACTGCTTGGCATCGTATTTCTGATGCTCAATGTCGCGGAGTTTCTTTTCCCAGATACCCGTCAGTTCACAGCTTTTCAGGAGCTCCTCGCGGATGAGGTCGATGAGTTCTATGCCCGTTGGGGTAGCTATCAGGCGCTTACGTTCGCGCTTGATGTAATGGCGCTTGAAGAGGGTCTCGATGATCGAGGCGCGGCTCGACGGACGCCCGATGCCGTTCTCCTTCATCGCCGCCCTTAATGTCTCGTCCTCCACGAACTTGCCCGCAGTCTCCATCGCCCGCAGCAGCGAGGCCTCATTATAATAGGGTGGGGGCGTGGTCCATTTCTCAGTGAGCGTAGGCTTGTGGTCGCCTGATTCGCCCTTTACGAAGGTGGGCAGCGTGCGCTCCTCAGCATTTGAGCCTCCTAAGTTAGGGGGTTGGGGGTCTGAACCTTCGTCAGACTCTCCCTCGTTCAGACCCCTGTCGCCCCCTAACTTAGGGGGCATAACCACGCGCCAGCCGGGATCCAATATCTCCTTACCAGTCACCTTGAATTCGATGGCCTCCCCGTCATCTCCTTCCACCTCTCCCAGCACCGTCGTCGTCGAGAACTTGCAATCAGGCAGAAACACTGCGATGAATCGCCTTGCCACAAGATCATACACCTTCTGCTCGGCATCCGTGAGATTCCTGGGAATGACGCCTGTGGGGATGATGGCGTGGTGGTCGGTCACCTTCGAGGTGTCGAACACGCGCTTCGATTTCTTCAGCGGCTTGCCTCCGATGGGCCTGATGAGCTCGGCATAGGGTGCCACCCCGCCAAACTGCGCCTGATAGAGACCGTTCATCGTCTGCGGACACTTGGGGTAGATATCGTCACTCAGGTATTGCGTGTCCACACGGGGATAGGTGGTCAGTTTCTTCTCGTAGAGAGCCTGTATCAGGTTGAGGGTCATCTCGGCGGAATAGGCGTATTTTCGGTTGCAGTCCACCTGCAGCGACGTCAGGTCGTAAAGCTGTGGCGGCTGTTCCTTGCCCTCCTTCTTCTCTACCTTCGTCACCGTAAACGGCTTGCCCTCAATGATGGCAAAGGCCTTCTCGCCCTCTTCCTTCGAGGTGAACTTTCCCTTCGTGGCGGTGAAGGTGGTGTCGCGATACACGGTCGCCAATACCCAGTAGGGCTCGGGCTTGAAGTTCTCGATCTCCTTCTGACGGTTCACGATCAGGGCGAGGGTAGGGGTCTGCACCCTTCCTATCGACAGCACCTGACGGTTCTGACCATATTTTAATGTGTACAGGCGCGTGGCGTTCATACCCAGGAGCCAGTCGCCGATGGCGCGTGAGAGTCCTGCCAGATACAGCGGCTGGTAGTCCTGCTGGTCTTTCAGGTTGGCAAAGCCCTCGCGGATGGCCTCGTCGGTCATCGACGAGATCCACAGTCGCTTCACGGGGCACTTGGCCTGCGCCTTCTGCATCACCCACCGCTGGATCAGTTCACCCTCCTGACCCGCGTCACCGCAGTTCACGATGCCGTCGGCAGCCTGCATCAGGCGTTCGATGGTGGCAAACTGCTTCTTGATGCCGTTGTCGTCGATGAGCTTGATGCCGAAGCGCTGGGGCACCATCGGCAGTTGTGTGAGGGCCCATGTCTTCCAGGCCGGTGTATAGTCGCCAGGCTCCTTCAGGGTACACAGATGACCGAAGGTCCACGTCACCTGATAGCCGTTGCCTTCCATATATCCGTCGTGCGAACTGGTGGCACCGATGATACGTGCAATATCCCGCGCCACACTCGGTTTCTCTGCTATGCAGACTATCATATCTTCGTTGTTCGTTGTTTTCTTTGCCGCAAAGGTACGAATAATCTGCGAATTATCGTGCATTCCATCAAAAAAGTTGCGTGAAAAGAGCCGATTTCGCAGATTATATTGTGGTATCACTCCAATTTCACAATGGCATAGCCTGTGGCGGGCATGCTGATGGTAACGTTGCCCGTCTTTTTGTTGCGAGTAATGGGGAAACGATCACCTGCGAGGAGTTTTGTGCGCTTGAAGGCGATGCTGATGGGGAACGTGGCGTCGGAGGCTTCGGCACGTGGATTGAGCATCACCAGCACCACCTCGTTGCCAGCAGCACGTGCGTAGACGAAGGGGTAAGGGTCTTGTCCCTCTGCTGAAGGATAGAGTGGCACGAACTCAGCATAGTTGGCCAGGGCGGGCTCGCTGTGATGCAGGGCGATGAGACGGCGCGTCTTATTGAGCAGCGAGTTGGGATTCTTCTCCTGTGTAGCGACGTTGGGCGCATCGGGCGAGGGGTCGACGGGCAGATAGAGTTTGCTGGCGTCGCCTGTAGAGAATCCAAGGTTCTTGTCCTGACTCCACTGCATCGGCGTGCGGGCACCGTTGCGGGGCTGGTAGGCTCCCTCTACCTGCGGCCAACTTGTCGGCAGCTGGCGCATGCCAATCTCGTTGCCATAATATAAGAAAGGCACGCCGGGCATGGTGAAGCCGAAGGCATAAACGATCTCCAGTTCCTTGTCCGTGCGTTTATTGCCTAAGCGGGCGTTGTCGTGGTTACCCATCGGCAGACTGATATAGCCCTTGCCTACGGTCTTCTGATACTGATCCATATAGCTGCGGAGGAATTCGCGGACATCGCCCTTGCCCTCTGCGTCGAAATAGCTGTGGCCTTCACTTACGCCGTTCAAAATGCGCCAGCTCTCCTTCTGGAACAGGTCGTTGTAGCCCTTGAACCAGTGGAAGAAGTCCACATGGAAACAGTTGTCGAGCGCATCCGATGGGTACGACCACTCTGCGACCATGAATCCCTGCGGGTACTCCTTCTCCAACAGTCGCCGTATCTCGCGCCAAAAGAGTTTCGTCTCATTCTCGTTGGTGTTGAAAAACTGCTCGTTGCCCCTGATGCGTCGAGTCTTCACCAGAGCGCCTGCCATATCGGCACGGAAACCGTCGGCACCCATATCCATCCAGAAGCGCAGCACGTTCTTCAAGTCTTCGCGCATGGCCATCACATCTGGGTGATTGGTGGGCAGCTGCCATTTCTGATCAGGATCAGGGTTGGCGAAACCGAAGTTCAGTGCAGGCTGGCACCAGTAGAAATTACGCATGAACTGGCCGTTGCGCTGACCGTAGCCCTTCACGAACTGACCTGCGAACTCCTGTGGGGGATCCACCCAGTTGGTCTCTGTCCAGATGTAGTAGTTGGAGTATTTGTTCTTCTCCTGCTTCTGAGAGGCCACAAACCAGGGATGGTCGATGGCGGTATAGCTGATCACGTAGTCGAAGATGACGTGCATACCCCGTTTGTGGGCCTCCTCGAAGAGCCGTTTCGCATCTTCATTGGTGCCGTAGCGTGGCGCAATCTTGTAGTAGTCGCGGATGTCGTAGCCCGCATCGTTGAAAGGAGAGTCAAAGAACGGGTTGAACCAGATGGCATCCACACCGAGGCTCTTCACGTAGTCAAGCTTGCTGATAATGCCCTTCAGGTCGCCGATACCGTCACCGTCGCTGTCGCAGAACGTCTGCGGATAGATCTGATAGAACACGGCATTCCGTGCCCACTCTGGCACCTTCGGAATGTCATACTTTCCAGTAATTGTCTGTGCCGACGTCGCAAGCGACAGCATAGCTGTTGCAAGCATAGTCATAAGAAGTCTGTTTGTCTTCATATTGTTTTTATTTGAGGTGTTAATGAGTAAACCTTAATCGCACGCAATCGCGTGCAAAGATACTAATAATAAATCAGAATCTTTGCTGTAACAATGAATTATTAAGCCAAAATGAAGGCGATTTGCTAATTTAGTGTTACCCAATTCGCTAATATTGTGAATTTGACGTCTGTATCAGACGCACCTTGTGGCGATTGCCTGATGGCCTTACGGCGAAGTGACGAAACGGGAAAACGGCAAAACGGCAGATAAAAGGAGGAGCCGAAACGGCCACCCCCTGAACCTTGCCGTTATAGCATGAATGTTCCCGTCTTGCGATACAGAGTGCCTATCGTTACATCCTTTGGCACCTCCCTTCTGATTTCCTCTATGTAGTCACAATAATCATAAAGTCCTCGATGATGGCACTGCTATGGGCTGCGCATAGAAACGTGACAACGTGCCATCGTGCCATTTCGATTTTTAGTTTTTAGGGATGGAAGATGATTGGGTGGAAGGCGTTCTATATATTTATATATTATATATTATATTATAATATAATATATAATATATAAATATTAAATAGGCAAGATTGATGGTGATTGCGAAATACCAAATGGCACGTTGGCACGAAAGCGGGCGATTGGGGTAAAGATTAGCAAGAATACTGCAATCTACGTCGAAAAATAAATGAAACCATGAGATTGCAGTAATCCCGTTGCCGGCGCGCAAGGCGAGGTCATTTTGACTTCGTCGAAATTTGTCGCAGCTCCAAATTTTAACATTTCAAACTTTTCGAAAACAAATTCGAAAAAAGCTTGTTTTGCATGTTATTTATTAGTAATTTTGCATCAGAAATCAGGGGGAAAGAAAAGCGCGCGTTCTTGCGTCCCTGCGGTAGCAAGCGAGCATAGCTCGAGCGCAGACCCCTAATCCCCTGACTCAGGGGACTCGAGCGGGAGTCGGTCACCCGGTGTAGTTGGCCGAGTAAGTCTGATACCATGAAAAACATTTAGTAGTATGGCGAAGATTATCTATGAAGTGTACCAGAACCAGAACGAGCACAATGCTGCTTACGGCAAGTGGTACGGCCGTGTAAAGTATCTGGAGAGTTTGAACACCCGTAAGCTGTCGAACCACATCGCAGAGCACGGAAGTATTTACACGCCCGACATCGTGTACGGCGTGATGGAGAAGTTCCGCAGCTGCCTGTTGGAGATGCTGCTCAACTCTAAGAAGGTGAAGATCGAGGGCCTGGGTACGTTCTACACCACGCTGGAGTGCGTGAAGGGCGGCGCAGTGAGCAAGGACAAGTTCAATGTGCTGAAGGACGTGAAGGGTCTGCACATCCGTTTCCTGCCCGAACAGGAACAGGAGCAGAACATCTCGAGCCGTCAGTTCCTCAAGCAGGCCGAGTTTATCAACGTGGACAGCCTCGGCAAGAAGGAGGAAGAGGGCGGTAGCGGCACAGGTTCGAACAGTGGCACTGACGAGAACGGCGGTAGCCAGAACGGTGGTTCGCAGAGCGGCGATCAGAATCAAGGCGGCAACGAGAATCAGGAGCCTCAGGGCTATGCGCTGACCATCAGTAAGAGCGGTACGGGTACCGCAACTGTCACCAGCGGTGGTAACGCTGTGACCTCGGGTGAGACTCTGAGTGAGGACGATGAGGTGGAGATCAGCATCACGCCGGCTGAGGGTAAGGTTCCGACGGCAACCATCAATGGATCGAGCATCGAGTTGACCGAAGATGGCGGCGTGTATAGTGGCAGCTTCGCGATGCCTGGACAGACCAGCACGCTGAGTATCAACACGGGTACCGCTGATGGCGGCGATGGTCTCACTAACGACTAAAGTCAGTGAATAGTGAATAGTGAAAAGTGAATAGTCATGAAGAAGCGGATCATTGAGATTGCGGTGAAGGTAGTAGTAGCCGCGCTCACGGCCTTTCTGACGGCCATCACAACGACCTCGTGTATGGGGCATGGGCCAATCACTCTTTGAGTGAAGTGAAAAGTGAAAGGCTACGGGTAGGCGGGCATAGCTCGGGAATGGAGTGAAAAGTGAAAAATTTGCTTCCGCTCTGAATACAACGAGGGGACTGACAGACTAGAGAACTGTCAGCCCTCTTTCTTTTTCGTGGGAAAAATGCCGGAATTACCCTATAAATAAACTTTTTCGATAAAAAAACGCTCAAAAGTTTGGCTGTTCGAAAGAAAATGCGTACCTTTGCACCCGCAAAAAGGGAAGTGTTCCGATCATGCGTCTAAAATTCCCGGTTTTTGTGCCTACATGGTGCCCGTAGTTCAGTTGGTTAGAGCGTCAGATTGTGGTTCTGAATGTCGACGGTTCGAGTCCGTCCGGGCACCCAAGCAAGAAAACACTAGAAATCTTCCGAGAATCCCGTAAACAAAGGGGTTCTCGGAATTTCAATTTAAAGGGGACGAGTTCCAACTTTTTGGTCTGAGACCAACTTTTAGAGTCGAAAATCGACGCAAAATCGACGCAAAATTGAAAAATCGACGCAAAATCGACGCAAAATCGACGCAAAAATTTGCAAGATTCAGTGGTTGATAAATGGCATCCATAATGTAAAATTTAAGTTTAGCATTATGGCAACAATTACAACCGAATTTGGAAAAGTAAGTTCCAAAAAGCAAAGAGCAGTTTATCTGCTGGTGAGAGACAAGAAGACGGTAAAGCGCATCGTTACCGGGGTCAAGGTAGATGAATCGGAAATATCTCCCAAGACCAAGAAGATTAAGAACTTCGAAAAGGCGCAGATTGTGGAAAAGCTGAAGACGGAGCTGGCAGTCAAAATGTCAACTTTGGCTCCTGAAATCCACTACACCGACAATATGGATGCAACGAAGATTGCTTCTAAGATTGTCAAGCAGAAGAAGGCAGAGACCGTAGAGTTCTTCGGTTTTGCAAGGATGTGGATGGCTCGACGGGACACGAAAAGCATGAGAAACTATAGCTGCATGCTTAACAAGCTTGAAGAGTTCCTGAAGCGAGATTCTTTGGATTTCTCCGAAATTACCTACACCCTGCTTAAAGATTTTGAGGATTATCTCAGCGACTTCACCAGAGCCAAGTCGATGTATCTGGGCGAGATTCGCCACTTGTATCGCGAGGCCATGCTGGAGTACAATACCGACGAAGAGACGGTTATCAAGAACGATCCGTTCTTACGCTACAAGGCACCAAAGCAGGTATTGAAACTTGGTGTCCGTTCTTTGACGATGCTGGACTTATTGAAAATCTACCACTACAAGGCAAATCCCGGTAGTCGTGTAGAACTGGCTCGTGACTGTTTCATCCTGTCGTTCTGCCTTATGGGTATGAATTCAGCAGACCTCTACAATGCGACCAAAATTGAAAAGGGAGTCATCAAGTATGAGCGCACAAAGACCAAGGATCGCCGTAGCGATGATGCCTACATTGAGGTCAAGGTTCATCCGTTCATCAAGACTCTGATGAAGAAATATGCAGGCACTACGCGGGTCTTTAGTTTCTACAAGAGATACGTTACTGCTGAGAACTTTAATAACAACATCAACCGTGGTTTGAAGAAGCTTGGAACAGCCATTGGTATTGACAATCTCCAATATTACCAGGCTCGCCACACCTTCGCCACCCTATCCCGCAACATGATGAAGTTCAGCAAAAGCGATGTGGACGAGGCACTGAACCATGTTGGCAACTATGGTATTGCCGATGTCTATATCACCAAAGACTTCAATATCATCAACGAGAACAACTTCAAGCTGATTGAGGAGGTTTTCAAGGATGAGATTGCTGGCAAGCCCAATTCAATCCTTGCCGCTGAAGCAGAGAAGGCTAAAGCTGCCAAGATGAATGCCAAGACTGAGGCTCCCAAGGCCAAACGTCCCTATCACAGAAAGGCAAAAACCACGACCAATGCGAAGAAATGACCACTCCCAAATCCCCTGCAGAGCCTTATTCTGCGGGGGATTCGCTGATTCTGGCATGAGTTTTAATCTGTGGGATATGCAGAGTTTTAACTTGTGGGGATTTGGTTTTAAAGTGTGGGTTAATCCTGCTGACTCTTGGTTTTAAGTTGTGGGATATTCAGTTTTAAGTTGTGGGATATGATTTATGGAACTGCCTGAGACTACGGCTTTTGCAATGCCCCCATAGAGCAAATAGACAGACCATGCCAAAAAACAGAGCATCCAGACGCTGATTTCATGCTTGGCCAAGAATTAATTAAGTGGGTTGGTCTTCGCGCACGGTATAAAAATCGCGCGGTTTTAAATTGTGGGTTATTCCCTTCCGCACCCGTGAGATAGGCACCCAAAAGAAGGCCACCCGACACGTCTTTTCGTGTCAGGCAGCCCTTTCGTATCCCATCGTATGCCATCGCATGCAATCGCATCCAATCGCATGCAGTTGCATGCCGTCGCAGCTATTTATCCTTTTCCCATTCCTTGTAGAGCGATGGCTGTTTCTCAGCTTCCTCCACCTCGCCCTTGATGGCCTGAATCACCCATCCAATGCCCATAAATGAGCCGTCTTCCTTGCGTCGCCGCCCCTGAATGTCTGCCAGTGTCCCGATAAAGTCCGGCAGCAATTGCGCCGCTTTGTTGATGAGCGATTTGTGGGGCTGAATGCTTTTCAAGGGGATTCCCATCTGCTGTTTCATGTAATTTACAGCCTTCGGAGCCATGAATCCCACCGAGGTCAGAGCCGTCAGTCGCGTCTTTTCCAGTTCCTGGTCTCGATACTTGTCCTGATACACCGGATAGAACTTGAATCCCACCGCCACGCTCTTGCCGTTATTCGGATTGGCCCGGATTTTCTCGTAAGTGAACGTGTACGGGCAGTTCTCGTCGAGCAACTTCTTCACCGGCCTCAGTATGCGGTCTTCGATGTGATCCACCCTATCCTTACCGCCCTTCTTGTACTTATCCGGCGCGATTCCAAGCCAACTCTTTAAGTCGTCAATCATCAGCTGGAACGGCCTTTCCTGCCCGCTCAGCACCATGTAGAACTGGAGCGAGTACGACGTAGGCAGTGCCAGGGCCTTGTTCAGCTCGAACCTTCGGAAACCCTCGCTGAAGTCCGTCAGCACCCGCCAAATCTTGTTGTCCACCTCCACGGTGATTTCCCCTGTGCCATAAACATACGTCGCATTGTTGATGAAACCGCAGACCGTGTACCGCTCGTTATCCTTGTACTCGAACGTCCTGCTACGCAGGTTGTACAGAGCCTGCTCAATGTCCTTGTGCTTCATCTTCGTGTTGAAAAGCACCGCCGAGGCAGGCATCGTCAGCGTCACGTTCTTCAGTCCCAGGTCCAGCTGACACATGTAGTCGCGAATCTTCACGCCCTTCAACTTCATCGAAGCCCGCTCGATGATTCTCAGCACCACCCTCTGTTCCAGAATTGACATGTCCTTCTGCCTCGCCCAGCTGTAGATGAACGAAGCCACCACGTCCTTGTTCGGAGTCCGGATGTCTATCAGTTCCCGCTTGCTCATGCCTCGTCCTCCACGCCGAACACCTCGCTGGCATTGCCCCGCTTGGCCTTCTTCACACGAATCTCACCGTTCTTCGCCTCATAGCTGCTGATGGCCATGCCCAGCCCCACGGCGAAGATGTCCTTCAGCGCGATTCCCTCACGTTCGGCAATCGTCCTCACCTTCGCCATCTGCTCCACCGACACCAGCGTACACACATGCTCCATCGGCTTCTTACGCTTCACCGCCTGCGCCCTGCGCTCCGTCTGCGACTCCGATTCCTGCTCACCTGTCAGCCCGTTCACAAGCTGGCTCATATCAAACTCTTTCTTGTTCATAATTCGTCAGATTATTCAGTCCTACTTCAGCTTCTCATCCAGCAACTCACTTGTGAAGTCCAGATAGTCTGCCGCCCCGTTGCTCTTCGGCGCATACGTCACAATGTCTGTCACCTCATACGGTGCTTCGGCCAGACTCACATTCTTGCGAATCTTCGTCTGGAACACTATATCGCCAAGCGAATCTCTCAGTTGTCGCTCTACGCCGCGCCCCAGCTTCGTATTCTCCCATCGGGTGATCACGATACCCGTCACGTGTGCGCTTCCGTTCAGTTTCTTCTGAACCATGCGGATGAAGTTGTTCATCATGGCCAGACCCTTGAACGGCAGCACCTCGGCCACCAGTGGGATGATGATGTCCGTCGATGCCGTCAGCGCGTTCAGCGTCAGCAGTCCGAGCGACGGCGGACAGTCTATCAATACGTATTCAAATTCTCCCTTCACCGGCTCCAACAGCTCCGCTAATATCCGCTCCCTGGCCATTGCCGATGCCAGTTCCAGCTCTGCCATCGACAGCTGTAGCGATGCAGGCACCAAGAACAGGTTTTCACTCAGCGACACAATCGGCAGCCCCTCATTTCCCGTCAAAGCCGAATACACCGTAGATTCCGGCTCCCCGTTTAACAGGCTGCTTGTCAGGTTAGCCTGAGCATCCATGTCTATCATCAGCACCCGATGTCCCTGCGATGCCAATATACTCCCCACACTCGCAACTGTCGTTGTCTTACCTACGCCACCTTTATGGTTGGCTACAGAAATAATTTTTGTTTCCATATCTCTATATATAAATATGTATTATAGTATTGAATTATATATTCAAATCTATATGCAAAGGTATTAATATTATAGAATATGCGCAAATAATTCTATATATATTAACAAATAATCAATAATATTTGATATAAATCAATATTGTTTTATAGCCTTATTGATATAAAGATACTAATATGTCAATATGGAAATATGGAAAAAGAAACAAAAAACACCTCAATATTGACGTATTGTCATATTGAGGTGTTTTATTATTATCTTATTAAGTATTATCGTATTCAGAATGCTTCTGGATGAATGAAACCATTTTCATCCTCCTTGCGGCTAAGAACTAATTGCCAATAGCAAATACGATGATCGTTTACTAATGAAGTGTCATCGCCAGAGTTTGGAAAGCCGCTGATATTACTGTGCTCTACACCTTCCCAACGCCAATACTTGTCGTCGTAAGTCGAACGCCATCCATATCCTACGTAGTTTTCATCATCGTATACAATGAAACGTCCCAAACAACGGCTGTTCTCTGGGTCATTCTTTGCGGCATAGTCATCCTCGCAGAATGGTTTCAGCTCCCTGTTCTTGTCAGCCAAGTAAGTATAGTCCTCTGGCATCTGACCGAAAGCGCATGGTATGATTCTGCCAGCCAGGACATCGTCTTCAAGCCTTTTTGTAACCGATTCTTCAATATCCAGTGCGGCAAGCACGAGTTCCTGACTATGCCAGGATATGCTCCCTCCTGGCTTTATGAATGCATCAAAGGCAAGATCTGCTTCATGAAGAACCACAGCAGGATAATACCTATATGAGCTTTTTTCTGACTTTAAGATTTCCTTCGCCTTTTCTGCATTCTCCTTGATTTGCGCTATTCTTTCCTGGTCATCTCCCAACTGCTCAGTTAGTTTTTCCAAGTCCGTATCTATAGACGACTCGAAAAGATAGCTTTCAAACCCTTCCTCCATTTTCAGGTTGCTGTAGTAAAGGTTCTCCGTAGGGATATTGCCCGTCCTCTGCCATTTCCCATTTTCCTTGCTCAGCACTTCCAACCGCTTGTGGTTCATGCGGCAGAACTTATAGGCATCATCGAAACTCTGAAAGCCGACATACGCTGATTTCGTCTCCCCATTCCCATAATAATGATCCTCGAATTCAATCTGCTGGAGATTATAAGCCTGCACATCCTCCTCGAACGTGGTAGTCTTGGCAGGGGCAAACACCTTCGGCTTGTCCTTATCCCTTTCTTCGAGCTTTTCACGAATCCTACGGGAGATCTCATTGATTTCGTTCAGTATCGAACTGCCTTGAAGAAAGAATTTCCCGGCCTTGTCATAGTAGGTCAGCGCCTCTTCAAACCGTTCCTGTCCGTAATAGGCCGAAGCCAGATAGAAGTTAAAGTAGGCCGTGATGAAAGCCCCCTTCTGACTTGTATTCTTCTCGTCGTCTTCAAGATTCCCCTTGATGAGCGCCTGCAGTTCCTCCAATATCTCACTGACCATCGCACATTTCTTGTCGAGCAGCAGCGGATAGCACGATTGTATCAGATGGTAGAGCGTCAGGACATGCTTTGCATAGTCAAACTTAAAATCCTCCACGCCGCTCTCTTCACGAATCTTCCGGAGTCGCTTGATGCAGCCCTTAAACCGCGTCTTGTAGGGCTTGCGGTCTTTCACCCTGCCCGTCGTGACTGTCGTTTCCGGCTTACCATCATCGATTATCAGCTTGTCTTTCGTAATCGAATAGCCATCCAGCTTGTCTAAGGCAGACATACCGAGCAGACACGGCCCGCCATATCGGTCACAGATGGAAGCACCCACATTCTTCAGCTTGACTTTTCCGAGCGTCAGGTTCCTGATGGTGATTTCTCTTTGCTGTGCAGTATATACGCCGCCATAGGAACTTGGACTGGTTCCTTTCACATCCGACTTCACAAGATTGCCTTTCAGGAAGAGGATATCACCCACCTCCTTCGAAAGCAAAGTGCTTGAACAGCCTGTATCCAGTATGAACTGAATATTAACCGAACCATTTATCCTGCCCCAAAGCTGGAGCATATTATTCTTTCGAACTAAGGGAATCTGCTTCATAGACTAAATTCCCATGGCTTTAACGAGTTTGTTCAGTTCTGGGTTCTCTTCAGGCGACGTTACATTGAGCGCCCCATCGTCTGGAGCCTCGAATGTCACGCTGGGAGCAACCCCTGCATTGTGGGCCTTTTCTATATAGTCTTTCACTTCGGTCTCATTCATGCCGTTCATGATCAGTGCCGCAAATATGCAACTCATCACATCCGTTTTGAGACCATTCTTCTTCATATCCTGGAGTTGCTCCTTCGTGAGCGTAAAGTCCAGAGTATAATATTTGATGGCCATGTTACCACCAATCTCATTGGCAATATCAGCCAACTGTACTTTATATGGGTCTTGTTTCTTATCCATCATACAATCTTTTATTTCAAAAACGAGTGCAATGCTGCGATTAAGCGAAGGCAATGATGCTCGCATCAATTGCTGAGCGTGAGCAGTATCGCACGCAAATCGCGTGCAAAGATACGAATAATAAATAAGAATAACGTAACAATCTATCCCCAAAGTGCAAATTTTGCACTATGGATTGCACTTTGAATTGCACTTTGGTGAGAAATTTGATACCGACATCATTGTCGCTACCAAAACATATATGTCTGACATTCAAGACATTTGCTTGACATAAAAATGCCGCCGACATACCTTTGTGGGGGTACATCGGCGACATCTATAAGAGGACGCTTTTACGTCTGAATCAGACGAACTTTCCTGCGATTGCCTGATGGCCTGACTGCGAAGTGGAGCCAGTAGCCGCCGCGAGGCGAACGCTCTAACAGGAGTTCGTCGAAGTCCTCACAGGACTCGTCTGAGATGTCGAGCAGGATGGTGGCGTAGCGCACCAGTTGCTCGATGCCTGCCACGCGGATGTCGGCAGCGCAGCCTGTCAGATGGTTCGAGCCCTTCACACCGCCTACGGCCTTGTTCACGGCCTCAGAGCGATAGCCAGAGTTGATGACTATAGGGTCATCACCCTCGCCATAACGCTTGTTCCACTCACTGCGAAGCATCTCCAACCAGCCGCAGAGGCGCTTCAAATTCTCGATATGTACGTACGAAGGAATGTTTCCGTCAGGAGTCCTTGCACTCGTCTTGCACATTTCAGCGAGCGTAAAATGCTCGGAGAGGCGTGCAGCCTTATTGATTGTTACTTCTTGCATACTCTTTCTTATGATTACTAAACTACATAACGAAACGGGAAAACGGCAAAACGGGAAAACGGCAGTTCAAAAGGGGGAGCCAAAATGGCCACCCCCTGAACTTTGCCGTTATAGCATGACTGTTCCCGTCTTGCGATACAGAGCTTTCACCTTGCCGTTGTCCTTGAATTCTCCAGTCTTCACGGCCAGATGGTCTGCCAGCAATGTGCGGGCGCGACCTCGTGCCGATGACTCACCTTCCAGTCCAAAGCAGCGCATGATATCCTCGGCTGTGAACTCTTCAGGCAGACGGTTGAAGGCCTCGATGGTTTTCTGCTTACGACGGGCGTTAGCCGACACGTCGCGCTTCTGGTCATCAAAGTACTTCTCGGCCATAGCCCCAAAATAGTGACGCTGACAGGCGTACTGGATGTTCACCAGCAATTCCGTGAGACGCCAGTCCACATCATCTGTCTCGAACTCGCCACACCAGTAGTTGCCCTCCTGATGGATGCAAGCCCAATGGCGCATTACGATAAACGGTGCCGCGAAGTTCAGCCCATGATAGGCACAACGTTTCAGGAGCATCTCGTCGGCCTTGGAGTTGTTCTCCTTGGCGTCAGCCATGCGACGAGCCGTCCAGTCGTAGAGCTCATCTACAATCTTATCGAGACTCAGCAGACCCTTCACACGATCCAACTTGAAAGCCCACTCCTTCAGGCGACCATCGCTCTCGAAATCCACCGTTTTCTCGCGCTCCATCATCTCAAAGTTGGTGCTGGGCAAGGGAATACAAGTGAGTCGCGTAGCGAGTCCAGAACCAAAGTTCTGCTCATTCACTTTCTTCTTCAACGCAATGGGCGTACCTGTATAGATGTAGTTCCACGTCACGAAAAAGTTCTGCACCACACTATCCAGATTCGAGTACGCCTGACCATCCTCTTCATTGTGGAAGGCCTTTAATTCCAGACTCTGCTTGTCTATCCACGAGCCACCTTTCTGAACGGTCAATGTGTTATCCAACTCGGTGTCGAACGTGAGCATGTGCAACTGCATCTCTTCGCCATCCACCACCTCCACGGCATTCACCATGTCCTGAATAAACTGAGCATTCGATGTACGAGCCGGATGCACACGGAAGAGTGCCTTTGGCTTCTGCGGCTTCTCCTTGTTGGCACCCTTGGTTTTCATCTCCTCCTTGTAGCGGTTGATGGCTGCAATACCAGCCTTATCCGCTGCTACCATAGGAGCCGCCAGGAGCTTGAATAGTCGAGTAGCAAAACTCTTACCACTGGCAGGGTCGCCGATTATCAGCGTCGAATTATTCAGCCTGCGCAATTCCTCAGGACGATGATAGAAGCGATACGTACACCTTGTCATCAGCGTCATCAAGAGTCCTCCAGCCACGAACACAGCCGCCGTAAACTGATTCTTCTTCAGTCCCTTGCAAATATCACGCAGCAGCGGAAAATCCTCATACAAACCTTCTATCTGTGCGCCCCACTCCCAAAGCCAACGCTCGATGTCGCTTTCCGTCACCGCCGCCGACGCTTGCGAGCCTTGCGTGATTTCCTGCCACGACCTGCCGCACGCCTCCTTGATAGCCTCCTGCATGGCCTTACTCGGTTGCTGAGAGAGGTATTTCTTCTCCCTGTCAGCCAAGCGCTGAGCAGCTGAGGCCACTGTTTGTTCCACGTTCTCATCACGCTCATCGATGATTTCCTGAACCCACTTCTGCGCCTTGAGCACCTGCAGGGTCTTCTGCTTATCGCCATCGAACAGCACAAGCAAATCTGAGGCGAGTTTGAGCGATTCGTTGTGACGGTTGCTGTCGGCTGCACATGGCAACTTCTCACTGTAGCGAGCATCAATAATAGACTGTACATCATACTCGCGCCACTTTAACGATACTGACTCAGCGCCCACTTTGCCGCCATTTTGATTCCCTTGTTCAACATGCGTGCTGGCCACAGTAGCAATCTTAACACAATCAGAATCACCAGCACTTCCATTAGCAGGAAATTCATGATACAACGGCTGAGTTTTCTTCTCTCGATACTGGGGAGTGTACTCCCTGTCAAATTCTTCGTCATAATAATCAAAAATGGTTTCGTCAATGAATAAGATATCTTCCTCCTTGGGAGTAAAAGAGTTGCGTGTGGCATCAATACAGCTGCTGTCAGCCTTGTAGCCAAGAGCCTCAGCAAACATGATCTGATTGTCTGCGAGATTGCCCACCTGCTTAGTACCGGCAAATACGATGCGTACACCACGCTTCGAACTGGTGATATGTACCAGTTTCGTGATGGCCATCAGTTCTGCATCAAGCTTTAGCTTTTCCCAGACCTCCAGCGGATTCTCCACATGGTCAATGTCAAGCATCACCAAGCCATTCAGATGGCAGTCTGCCAGTCTGCGATGACGGAAGGGATTGCCATTAGCCGTAGGCGTTTCGTCAAACTCGTAGCAAGAAAAAATGAACGCCGTGAGATTATCCTTCAACTCCTGAGCAAAGGCCAGCAGACGCTCTTCATCGCTTTTCTCAAAGAACTTTTGGCGCGCTGCCAACTTGACCTTCGGTCGAGCCTGCTCACGCTCGGCTGAGTTGGAGCGAGCTCCACTCTGCTCTCGCTTAATCGCAGCCTTCTTTAGTCCACGTTTTTTTGCGATAAATTTCCCATAGTCCTCATTCTTCAACCACTTGTCGATAGTCTCAGAATCGTGTCGCTCCACAGCCTCCAGAATCTCCCTTCGGCTGTCAATCTTCCACTGGTTCGACGTATTCCTCACGCTTTCCCAGAATTTCTCTCGGCTGCACTGGACAGCCTGAGAGAAATGAGTGTTTTCTTGATAACAGAATCCTTTCATACCAATTCGTGTAATTCGTGGTTAAAGACTCTGCAAATCAGTAATATAAAGAGCATTCTCGTGTCGCGTCTGGCCGTTCTGATCCTGCCATGTGCGATGCTTCCAGAAGCCCTTGGCCACGTAAGGCTGGTTCTCGAAGAACTGCGTGTCGCGCTGCTTAGAGGCATACTCGCCAATCAGTTCACCATACACCTCGTCGCCACCGTGCTTCAGCACTACGCCACGACTCTTGAAATACTCCGTTGTACCATCCTGTCGCTGGTACTGGCGCTCAGAGTATGCGCCTACCTCCTTGATTAATACTAATGCTTCCATAGTCTGTCGAATATTAAAGGTTCTCAATTTCTATCTTCATGCCGTTGGTCTCTCCAGCAAGCATCTCCAGTACATCCTCCGAGCACTCCAGCGTAGCCTTTACGCACACGCCGTGCTTCATGAAGAAGTCCATATACACACGAGCCCAATGCAGAGCCGTCTTGGCGTCGTCAAAACTGTCGAGATCGAAGAGGCGCATCCATGTGCTATCTGCATCGTCGCACCATACAGAGTACTTGCCCTGACGTTGTGTTCCCTTATTGGCAAACACTCGAATCTTCAAGTTCAGCACCTGAGGCACAGCCTGGAACTTCACACCCAGAGCATTGATGTCCTTGAAACGACTCTTCAACACCTCCTTGATGTCAGTCTCGCCACACTCCAAGGCACAACCCATCATGCCTGCAAGGTCACGAACCTGTATCAGTTCATCCTTCTCGCACAGGTAGCGATAGTCGCTCTTGTCGTAGGGAGAGTCCTCATACAGAGGCTCCAGCTTCTCATCCTTAGAGGTTACCCACCACTGGTTTCCAAGAAACGTTGCGGTGGTGGCAACGCCCGAACACTTACCGTAAACTATAATCTTATTCTTCATAATTCAATCATGATTTGGTTCTATACTCTGTCAATAATCTCCTCGTCAGTCAAAGTCTTGGACTCCTTGACTCCCTGACTCCTTGACTCCTTAGAATTAAACACCTTGATGATGTCTGAGTAGTACTGGGCGATGATACGTGCCATTGAGCCTTGCAGACACAACAACTCGCGCTCTATCGTAGGCCCGCAGCCCAGCGTGGTCTTGATGATCACCGTCTTCTGCGTCTTGTTCAGATACACCTGCAACGTCTTGTCATCATAGAGCAACTTGCCCTTCACCTGCAGTTTCGGCTCGCTCTTCAGTTCACCCTTCACCAGCTCGTTGAACTGTTCCTGCATCACGGCTACGGGGTCAGGACAGTCGGCAGGCACGTTGATGTGGATGCTGTAGCTCGACTCCTTCTCGCCCTCGCTCTTGTAGAAACTCGACTTGCCCTTCTGCTTGATCATCTTCCGATTGCTCTCGCGAGGCTCCTGCGGGTTCACTACCACGACGTCGTTGTCGTACACCTTCACTCTGGCCTTGAAGGCCTTCACCGGCTTCGTGCGCGGTGTTTCTACATAAACTTCACTCATCGTTAATCCTCCTCTTCGTTAATTTCAACACTCAGCAGAAACGGAATCATAATCTCCTCAGTCTTACACATGCGGTGAATCATCTTGCGGCCACGTTCCGTCCATACCAGATAGGTTCGGGTGTGCATCTCGCCCTCAGCATCATAGTAAGAGTGCGTGCGGTTCTTGGCATAACCCTTGCGGGCGAAGTCTGCATAAAGCAGATACTGCCCAGACTGTTTGTACATCACCTTGCGTTCCTGCAGCAGTCGTGTCAGGTCGTGAACGGTCATGTTCAGTTCCTTGGCTATCTGTGTGGTCGTGAAGCAACTCACGCTCTCCAGTACCTCGTCGCAGTACTCAGCCTTGGGAGCCATGTCCTCAATCTGCAGTTCCTGCATCTCGATGGTCTTCTGCTGGATTTGCAGCGCCAGTGCCATGATCTCCGTGTCCGACAGCTTGCGACCCTTGGCATCCCTTGTGGGGATATAGCCGCCCGTCTTACGAATCTGAGGCAGCACCTCTGAGGTCACCCAGTGCTTGAACACCTTTGCCTGCGGCAGCTTCGACGAGAGCACCAAGGCATACAGACCACTCTCGTTGATCGTCACCACCTTTTGTATTCCACCAGGGGTAGCCATTTCATCCACCCCTCTGTCGTCAGAGTCTACGTGAACGCGAATTGCCTTGCGGGCATCGCTGTAGCCCAGGGCCTTCGCCACGTCGTTACCTACAAAGAAGGTTTCGCCCTTCTCATCTGTCATGATGCGGATATCTCCGAACATCTCATGATTGAAAATTCTAATTTCTCGCATAATCTTATCGAATTAATGAGCATCGGAATTGCGGGGTTTTAGTTTGAGCTCAATTCGTACGTACACATTTCCTCGCTCATCCTCCGACTCGGTTATGTCCTCTTTACCTTTTTACTCTTTTACCTTTTTACCTTTACCATATTTGCGCATCATATACTTAATGTGATTTGCAAACATCAGCTGCGGCATATCCTCCTTCAACATCTTGCAGATAGTCTTGTAGTGTTGGTTTGCCATAGCACTTTTGAAGGTCATCTTCGTGCCGGTCATCACATAAACCACCAGAGCATACGCCATAGCACCACGATCCAGAGGGTGATAGTATTCGAGCATCTTCTCTACACGCTCTCTGCTATCCTGAGTCATCCAGAGTTCCAACAGCTTCACCATCATCTTGGTAGCCAATGTGGTTTCCCAAGAGCCAATAGATTCCTCACCGTCAGTCTTCTCAATCCAAGGAGCCAAATACTCCAACGTTTTACTAATTTCAATTTCTGTTGTCATACGAATCATTATTAATTTGTTATTATTTGCGTCCCCGTTCGTCGGGAAACGTTTTTATAATAACACTGCATCGCGAGTCAGCGAAAACCCATATTAACGCTGACTCTGCCCTTTTAGCCAACAAATAAAAAATCCGCAAACAGCCTGACTATTAGCCGTTTGCGGAGCCGCAAATATTTCTAAAAATAATTTTCAGTTTTTCAGCAACCGCTGATTTCGAGCTGAATTAACGCTGATTCTGTATCATCTCCCTTACCTCATCCATCGACACTTCGGGGTCGAGAATACTCACCAGATAGGCAATCGTCTGGTCGTTCTCTTTAGGCGCATGCGTGTTCCTTAGTTTGTCCGATTCAAACTCCTGACCCCGCTTTTTATCCCAGAAGTGGCCGCTCACCATCACCCATAGCGAGTGCTTGTCAGGCAGCATCACCAATCCCCGTTCATTCACCAGCCTCTTGAATAGTGCTGCCAGTGTGTTGGCATCGCCTTTCCATATCAGCCGCTGTCGTGTCTCGCCGCCACTGAACAAGTCAACAAACACCTGCACATCCGTCTCAGCGGCAAGCCATCCCAAAGCCACCAGGCCCTGACAGAGCATCCGCAGACGCACACTGCCATCAACCTTATTATTATATATAAAGGCCTTGCTGATTCTGGTGCCCGACTTCTTGGGCCTACCGCCACCAGTAGCCTTGGACTTCTTCTCTTCTTCAACGATCTCAGCCTCCTGAGCCTTTTGCTCTTCAGGTGGTACTACCAGCGTCTGGTACGTGGGATTCTCTATCGTACAGCCGATATTAGCAACACCCCACACGTTTATGGGTGCCTGCTGCTGTTTATTATCCTTATCGTCCATCGTCTTTATCCTCCTTATGTTGCAAACGGTAGAATTCCTTCTGCTGCTCAATCTCACGGCGCAATTCCTCTTCAGTAGGCATATACGTCATGTATTTGGCTGCAAAGAGTTGGTCACTATCATTCAATACGGAATAACGTGCAATTGTATTGTCAGTATCTGTACAAAGTAAGACACCGATGGTGGGCTGATCATCTTCACCTTTTACAAGGTCATCATACATACGGACATACATATCCAGTTGACCAATATCTTGATGAGTAAGGCGATGAGTCTTCAACTCGAAGATGACGAAACGTTTCATCTTGAAATTGTAAAATACCAGGTCTATGTAGAAGTCTGAAGTCTGGGTCACAATATGCTGTTGGCGTTCTACGAAAGCAAAACCACGTCCTAATTCCAGAATAAATTTTTCAAGATTATCAATTAGGGCTTGTTCCAATTCTGATTCTGAATAGATAGAATCACGACGAAATCCCATAAACTCAGCCACCACTGGATTCTTGATGTACTCCAGCGGATCTTTATCCGACAATGTAGGAAGGTCTTCTGCATTGGCAGGAAGTTGAGCAGCCAAGCGACGCTCGAAATATTGCGACGAGATGTTTCTATCAAGTTCTCGTACGCTCCACATACCTTTTGAGGCATTCTCTAAATACCACCATCTAGCTTCTGGACTTGTTACCGACAGAACACGACGAATATGAGACCATTCAAGATTGTGAACACACGTGTTCACTTTTTCTGGCTCAGGAAAAAGTAGATAGAACTTCTTGTAATAATCAAGGTTTCGTTTGCTATAGTTTCTACCATAAACAGGGACTAAACTCTCTGAGAGATTCTTCATAAGCCCAATACCATAAGCAGCTCGCTTCTCTCCATTCTGTTCTTCTTCTACTATGCGTTTGCCAACTTTCCAATATGTGGCAATGGCAATATGACTTACACTACCATAAGCCTGCTGACGCCCATGTTCTATGATAGAACAGACATCTTGGAACAGCAAGGTTTCCTGCTGGCCGTCAATCACTATATCTTTATTCTTTTCTTCCATATCTTCCTTATTTATTAAACGTCCTCGTCACCCTCTTTATTGCTCTCCAATGCCGGCTGTTGTTCCTTCGATGGTGGTATCACCTTAAATTCAGGACTCTGCATCTGGCAGCCCAAATTCGCCGTACTTCCAGCCTGAGGATAGACAGTGAACTGTTGCTTAGGCATCTTTGCTATTTCCTTCAATGCCTCAGTTTGTGCTTGTATAGCCTCAAAAATGGAACTCTGCGATTCTGGATGGGCGATGTATTCATCCAGCCATTCAAAGTGTTTGGGGAACTTGTTTGTACCCCAATAAACCTTTCTCAGCACATGATCAACATGAGTAGTAACTTCAACACCTAAACGGATGGATTGCTGCACAATCTTTGTCAGCAGTTCTTCCTCCTTTAGTTCATCGCCATTGTCTTTAGCCGCCTCCAACTGAGTCATTAACTCCGTTATCTGCTTGTCCTTAACATCATTCTCTTTTGTCAGGCGTTCTATTTCTCTGTAAGGCGAATAGACACCATTCTCTATCATCTTGCGAATCAGCAGCAATTTACTCTCAATCTCAGCCTCATGGATGTGCTTTTGGGTGTCGTTCTTCAAGGCGCTTAGTATCATGTCGCAGACTGACAACTTATCCTGTCTGTTGTTCTGCATATCAATGAAAGCATCAATAGAAGCCTCATTGAAATCGTGGGTCATACGCTTCCAATTCAGCTTTGATGCTTTCTCTGAGGTCATGTAATAAAGAGCCTTGGCAATAATCATATGAGCTTATTTAAAAAGACGGATTTGTTCAATGAGTTCAGCTACACTCACAGCATTATCAGCACCATACTCTGCCTGATATACCATGTAATAATGGAACTTTCCTCCATTCCTATTGGCATACTCTTCCCATATTCTACCAAGTTCTGCCTTACGTTTGCTGTCTTCGTTCATGTATGGCTTACCCTTAGTTTCAATCAACAGTACATCGCCACTCTTCAACACTACAATGAAGTCTGGTTGATGTCGTTTAAAGCCATTAATAGTAAAGGTGCTACGCTTGTTTTGGGTATTACGATGCCAGAACAGTACGTTATCTTCTGCCGCAATTCTCGCCATGATACCCTCTTCAAAAGTGCTGGCATGTTCCTCGGCTATATACAGACTTTTATCAAGACTATCCCATACTGATGCCACATTTTGCTCTAAGGGAAATTCCCAATAGCAATTCATTTGCACATAGCGGGCATGAAGCCATCTCTTCAACTGCTCCAGTCTGTAGATTTCTAACAAGTCGTCAATCTTCTCCGTGAACACTTCTGCCGTCTTCTTGGCTGTAAGGTAGAAGTCAGAAAGCTGTTCACCATTATATTTCGCTAAAGCACGTTTTACATACTCTACAAGGTCATTACGCTGAATGCTGTTATAGTGCAGTTTGTTAACAATGATTTCCGTCAGTTGTGACCGTTTCATTTCTGGAGAAAAAGACGCAAATGTTTGGCGAAGACTGTTTAGTACAGACTCGTTTACAGTAGTACGTTTTGGTGTGAACTGACCGTCGCCACCGTCTTTCAGGTCAATGCTGACAACACCAGACTGTGAATCAGTCAGTGATACCTTTGTGTCTTGCTCTAACAGATTGAAGCCCTTGTTCAACTTCTCTTCCGTCAGCAGAATATGAGGCTCTGGCATCAAGTCATTGATATTCTTATTCTCAATAGAGAACAATGGGATGCGAATGGCCTTTGCAACTTCACTCACATCTTGGCGCATGGGATAGGTATTAATCATAGACTTTAAATCGTTGTTCCCTGTCTGCTGGTTTGTTTCCTCATTATATTGCTCTCCTTGCTGGATAGCAATCTCCTCGAAAGTACCATCTGCAACAGATGCAGCAGCAAGTCGTGCTGCAACACCCTCAGATGTGGTGTTTAACGCTTCCCCAACGTTTCCAAAGAAAGAAGGTTCTTGTACAGATGGATCTGGCTTAGGGTCTTCTGTCTTAACTTTAGGCGGCTCTGTTTTAGCCAATCTATAGTCACGGCGGCTGAAGCCAGATTTCTGTAGAGAACGGATGACAGCTTCTGCAGCATCATGAAAGTCCTGTTTTGATGTAAGCACATAACTTTCATTCAGCAATGGGTCACTACTTCGACGTGCATTAGGCTGTCTTAGGATTCTTCCCAACACTTGCTCAACATCGATGGGGGATGTTCGATTTGACAAGGCTGCAAGGATGTAGGCAAATGGGCAATCCCAACCTTCTTTCAGCGCATTAACAGTGATGATATAACGTACAGGACAATCTGAAGCCAACAGATCAATATTCTTAAGTTCGTTCAATGGCTCAGCCAATTTATACTTGATTTGTTCCCTGGGTATATTATTGTCTAATAAGGTCTGCATTACAAGCTCATAGTTGGCATTCTCCTGGCCAGTTCGCGGCTCCACTTGTAATAACACTATTGGACGGATATAATGGCCATTATTCTGTCTTTGTGCCTGTATAGCATGACGTTCCAGCGTTTTCTGCCAAAGGATGGCATTGGCTATCACATCATCTACGCTTTCCATATTGTAAAGAACTACAGGCAGTTTCACCATCGATTCTTTTTTCAACTTTCCTGCATCCACAAAGCTTACAATGTTGGCATCTGGTTTAGGAGTAGCTGTCAGGTTTAGTATGAACGACGGATTCAACAAACGAAGCATTTCTGTTCGCATATCTGATCCAAAGTTATGGCTTTCGTCTACCACGCAAACAGGACGTTGCCAAGCCAACCATTGAATAAGACTCAGTTCATCAGCCCCTTCTATACGCTGTTCTGTACTATAGTGGTAGTGTCCATCCCATTGTGCAAAGAATGCATTTTGTCGCCAAGAAAGCAAATCGTCTCGTTCTTTTGTGGCAAAGCTTTGAGCAGACAGCACTAAGACTGTCAACTGGTCATTAACAGCTGTTGGACTTAGACCCGTTCCCATTAGTGCTTCTTCCTTACCCTCAACCACCAAGTTGCCACAATAACTTTGAAGCGCTTCATAATATGGATGGCCTGGTGTTTGCAGATTACGTAATGTCTGTTCGCGTATAGAGTCGCTAGGTACGAACCACGCAACTACACGAGGCTGTTCTTGGGGCAGGTAGTCGAATATGAGAGGCAGAGCGTTGGCCGCGATATAAGTCTTACCACCAGCCGTAGGTACTTTCAGCGTTACGTTGGGGATGCCTGGTGCTAACGAATTGTTGTAAGCATGCAACAGGTCGTTGTTCTTCGTATGTGGATCTATGCTCCTGTCGAGCCAGTGCTGACGGAAAGCCTCTCGCAAATCATTCGACTTGCGCAAATGCTCCAGATAATTCTTCAGGTCTGCCAGCACTTCTTTCTGATAGGTCTTTAGCTTCATCTTTCGTTGTTTTTAGAATCTACGAATATCTCTTGGTATCTGACGGAATGTGATACCCATTTGTTCTAATTCATCGTCAGAGAATTCACAGAGGTCAGCATATACAATCAGACCACCGTCCATACGCCCCTTCACCACATTTAATAGTGTTTCGTTAGACAAGGTTGTGGGCTGGTCTGCTTCGTAATAGAAGTAATAGCCTACGCCCTGATAATCGTCGAGCCAATAGGGATAATCTTCTGAGCGTGTCTGCATCAATGGTTGATGTGTTTCTGTATAATATACATAGCGACGTAGTTCTGATTCGCCCACATCTTCATTCAGCATCTTTGTACCATCCTTAAAGATTGGGGCACCCAGTTCCATGAAATCGAAACCTCCTCCCAAACCATCGCGAAGCCCATCGTAATACTTCTCTGCTTCTACCACCAGATTATTATCTTTCACCGTTGGCTGATGTACATCAGTATAATTGTCAGACGCTTTGGCTTGTTCGTAAGTTTGCTTAGCATCTTCGTAATAATCTGTTATGCGTTTCAACGTGTTGGCATTGAGTTTCTTTTCATAAATGCGTTCCGTTTTTGTTCCTGTATATTCGTACCCACTAATGGCGCGTTGGACTCTTTCTTGGGTAGTTTTTACAATATCAGCATCTACCTCTAACAACACAAACTTCCTATCGCCGCCATCTTTCAGATTTGCCTTCAGCACAGAGTGAGCTGTAGTGCCACTACCTGCGAAGCAATCCATAACTATGTCGCCAGGTTCAACAGCGATTTCAAGAATACGGTCAATCAGACGTGTAGGCTTGGGCGTATCAAATGGAACAGCACCCTCGAATATCTCTATAAGTTCTTTCTTAGCGCCATCAGTATTATCTACTTCTGAGAATGGCCACAAGTTTGTGGTGACTCTGCCACCGACCTCACCAAGATAGGTTTTTCTGCTAAGATTACCCAGGCTTGTAAAATAATACTTGGGCCATTGACCACGTTCTAATACAGCTTGAGCTTTTTGCTTACTAACCTCAAGACTTTCTTTAAGTACGATACCCATCACACCCTGACGCACTTCATCAGAGCTTATACCGCATATTCTTGCTCGTTCTTCCGCATCGTTCAAGTCACGCAATTCATACTCACACCAACCATTCATGATATCAAGCATGTCATCTTGCTCATAACGCCACGTGTTTGATACAATGGGATAAATCATTTTTCCTGTGAAAGGATTTTGAATGGCATATACCATTCCTTGGTGAGTAATCGCATTGGGAGCATATGCATTATCAGGACGCCAATAATCCTTATCATTATCAGGATTAGCATATCTTGCGTTCATTCCTTCCGTCCTTTCGAGTTTGAACGGATTCCAACCTGGCCTTTTACTATAAGCGATAATATGATCTGTTGTCGTTGGTATCCCTTTACTGTCGTTTCGAGGCGAATATGATTTCTGCCAGATAATATTGCTAACAAAGCAGTCCTCGCCAAAAATCTCATTCATCATCAGGCGAAGGGCGGCCTGCTCATTATCATCGCACGAAATGAATATCACACCATCAGGGCGAAGCATCCTGCGCATCAATACCAGACGTGGATACATCATACAGAGCCATTTGTCGTGACGACTCAAATCTTCCCCTTGTTTGCCTACTACTTTGTTTATCCAATCGCGAGTACGTGGGTCGTTGCAATCATCTGAATAAGTCCAAGGCTTTCCTGTGTTATAAGGAGGATCGTTGTATATGCATTTCACTTGTCCTTCCAGTCGTGGCAACAACGCTTTCAAACTAAGCAGATTGTCGCCAAAAACTATCATGTTGCCGCTTTCACTCGACAACCCTTCCTCACGCCTATGCTCTGCCGTATAGCCATACGTCAGGCTCAGCGTGCGAAACGGAACCTTCGAGTGGTACGTCACCACACTATCTTTTCCTATCCAATTTAGAACGGGCATAATTATCTATTATTTCTTTTCTTTCTCTTTTCTGATATCGTCCAAAGTCCTGCCGTTATAAAGGAAATGGGCTGGGCCTTGATACTCTCTGTTCTCACTGCCTTCGTCTGGCATAAAGTGCTTGCAGAAACGGGAAAGGGTATATATTTCACTATCGTAAGCAACGGTGTTTTCAGAAACCACCGTTACAGGAATGTCACCATGTTCAAAGTAAACCACATCGCCAGGCTTCAAACCAATCATCGAGAATTTGAACGGTGGGCGGCGGTCTGCCTTTGTCTTGGGCTTGTCTTGCTTTTTAGGCTTTGCTTTTTGGGCAGGTGCAGGAGCAACTGGTTTCTCTGTTGGAGCTGCATCATCAAAATGCTGCTCGATGTATTGCCTTAGAGACTTGAATTCCTCCTTGGAGAGCTTCGTAGTTGAAGGACGTTTACCCATCAGTTTCTGTTTCATCATCGCCTCATGTTTCAGCGCAGGACTGTTTGTGTCTGCAATGGGGCGCACAAGGAAGAACAACTTGTCGCTATAGTCGATGTCATTGGAAGATGATTTTGCAAACTCATCACCTTCATCTACAGCTGGCGAGTAAGGTATCTGGCTTTCAACCACCTCTACCTTAAATCGAATCGCACTTTCAGGGCTGGAGGAATAGAGATAGGCAATGTCACCTTTCTGCACGTTCTGCACACCTGCCTTATGCCGCCAATAAATCTGACCGTATTTCTTGAAGCAACCTTCTACATCAAAATACTTCTTGTCGTAGCAAATCAGCCATACATTCCCCTTGCCATTTCGTACTTGTGTAGTAGTGGGAATAACAGCAGCGGGCGATGCCGGCTTTTCTTCAGTTTCAGGGTTATCTACAATGGTAAACTTCAAGCGCGAGCGCAAACTACCAGCCATTGATTCTGGTAATATAAAACGCTCCATGATGCAATCATAAAGCTGTTGTTGGCCTCCTTGGTGTTTGCAATGGCGGAGGAAGGTGTTCAAATAGATATTGTCCAAACAAAACTGTTCCAGCTTTTTCCTGTCATAGTTCTTGAAATCCAGCAATTCTATGAGATTCGCACCAGCTTCGTTGTCAATAGTCCAGTCAATTGTGGTGACTGATGCAGCTGAACGCTTGCCGTCCTTTTCCTCCAAATAGAACACTTCTAACTTCTCGCCAAAGTAGAGCCCAAAGCGGCAATCCGTCAACTTCATGTAGGCCTCAATCTGCTCGATATCCACCTTGCGTTGCTTGTGGTCAGGCTTCTTCAACTCAAGAATAATCTCCTTGGCGTTTTTGTCATTGTTCAGATAGAACACGAAATCAGGAATCCATTTACGACTATACAAGCCATACTGTTCTTCAAGGTTGCCGTCATAGCGCGACCAACCCAGTGCTTGCAGGAAGCCCTTCACTATTTCTTTCTCGAAGGTCATTTCCTTTACGCCTTTGTTCTTGCTGATTTCTTCGCAAAACGTATTCCAAATTCGTTTCATATATGCACAGTTTACCTAATATCGGGCAAAGATACGAAAAAGTTTCCAAACATAAACATTTCTACGCAATTTTACACATTATTTAATAAAACGCGCAATTTTCCACTCACTGCATGGAAAATCTATTCTATTGAGAATTGTGAACTCACTGCGTTCACAATGACAAGACACATGTTTTTGCGATTATGGGTCTTTCAATAGCAAACACATGCGTTTTCCCGTTGTGCCGTTTTCCCGTTTCGTGATGTGGTTGTGAATGAATGAAATCTTTTGAGTTCTAATTTTACTATAATATATAATTATAATTATATATTATAGTAATATAGAATATGGTAAAAATTTTCGTATCGGCAGAACGGTTGACGAAACGGGAAAACGGGAAAACGGCAGTCGACCGGTTAGGGAGGTAAATAACAGGCTTACTGGTCGCTTGGAACGGGAACGGTGCAATCTCATAGATTGAACTATTCGTCGAGCGGGATTGAACTGTTCTCGCCGCCAGCGCGCAGCCTCGGAAAGATATTGGCAAAATCGAGCTATAAATATGGTTTTATATCTTTCAGCATCACTTAGATACACCATCGCTGAATTAGTAAAGATTTTTGATAAATCCAGAAGGATTCTTTCTTCATAAAGAGCAAATGTTAATAATATAAAGCTGCGAGTAAGTGAGAGCAGACTAAGCTTGCTTAGTGTCTGCCGAACGGGAGCAGTTTCGCCAAGTGTTAACGTGGCAAATTTCTCAAAAATAATTGGGGGGAACTATTGTTTTGCATTGATATTTTGTGTAACTTTGCACTCGCAATCAGATCTGAAAAACACGCGGGATTCGGCCACCCGATGTAGCTGGCCGAGCAGGATAATACTAATACCAAAAAACACAAGATTATGGCGAAGATTATTTATGAAGTGTACCAGAACAAGAACGAGCACACTGCCGCCTACGGCAAGTTCTACGCTCGCGTGAAGAATCTGGAGAGTCTGAACACCCGCAAGCTGGCAAACCACATCAGCGAGCACGGAAGCATCTACACACCCGACGTCGTGTACGGCGTGCTGGAGAAGTTCCGCAGCTGTCTGCTGGAGATGCTGCTCAACTCGAAGAAGGTGAAGATTGAAGGTCTCGGCACGTTCTACACCACCATCGAGTGCGCGAAGGGTGGAGCGCTGACCAAGGACAAGTTCAGCGTGAATAAGGACATCAAGGGTCTGCACATCCGCTTCCTGCCCGAGCAGGAACAGGAGCAGAACATCAGTTCGCGAGAGTTCCTGAAGCAGGCCGAGTTCATCAACGTGGAGAGCCTCGTGAAGAGCGACGAGGACAACGGCACTACGGGTAACGGCTCAACGGAGAACGGCGGTTCACAGAACCAAGGTGGTGGCTCCAACGGCGGTGGCACTGGCACCGTAACGCCTGACAACGGTGGTTCACAGAACAGCGGTTCGCAGAACCAGGGCGGCAACAGTGGTAGCGGCTCGAACACTGGAGGCAACAGTGGTAGCCAAAGCGGCAACACTGGCGGCAACAGCGGCTCGGAGAGTGGCACTGAGGGTGACTACCGACTGGTGATCTACAAGTATGGCAACGGAACCTCGACCGTGACGGACGACAGCGAGCAGGAAATCAACAGCAACGACAACGTGCACTCCGGCTCTAACGTAAACGTCAGCGTCGTGTCAGCAAGCGAATTGGAGCCTATTGTCAAGGTCAACGGCGTTCGCATCACGCTGACCGAGAACGACGGAACCTACACTGGTTCGTTCCAGATGCCTACAAAGGGCACAGTTCTGGAGATCAACTCCGAAACTGACGAGATGGACTTCATGGACCAGGACTAGGCAATGGCTGAGATAAGAGGGGGAGCCAAATCGCCCTCCCCCTCGAACTCAGCAAGTATTCACCTTAATATCTGATGCTATGAAAAAGGAAACTTGGAAGACCGTCATTCAGGTGATTGTGAGCATCCTCACAGCAGCCCTGACGGCACTGGGTACTACCAGTTGCATGGGCCACGGCCCAATCACATTCTGACAAACGAAGCCTAACGGCTTAACACAACGAGAGGACTGACAGACAACGAGAGCTGTCAGCCCTCTTTTTTTCGCGCGTGTATGTGCGTACATAAATCATTAATTCAATAAATAAAATTATGAATAAGGTAATAATAGACTCAAAGGAATTAGCAATAGGGTCGTGGGTGAAGAATAACGACGAGATCGCCAGAATTACTTCCCTTTATAAGAAGAACGGTATGCTTGTTGCCGAAGCAAAACTGTACGATGACAGTAGTGACATCAGCACAGACGAGATTTTGCTCTATCCAAGTGGAATCGAGCCAATCCCCGTTACGACACTACTGCTCGAAAAGAATGGCTGGGTGAAGGACAAAACCGGAGCAAATGCGTTTACGCATCCCCAGCTGGGCAGCGATAATAAGATTGTAATCAAGGACGATGTTCCTGTGTTCCATGATCAGAAGGTGCTGTACGTACACCAACTCCAGAACGTACTGCATGAACACAACGAGAACATCAGCATCCATCTTCAACTATTCAAGATTTAACTTTTAAGATTTTAGGTTCTTTTTATGACGCATATTTCCGCCTCCGTCCCAATGGGGATGGACGTGGGAATAGAGTCGTTTTGTTATCTGTAAGATTCAATTATGCCTTATTTTCCCATTTATGGTGGGCATTGTTCCATTTTTCACTATGGGCGCCCAAAGCACCTATTTGTCTGGGGTGGGCAAGAGGAAGGACAGATATTTTACGATTATTGATGATTGTATCGGAACTGTTCCCATAACCATAGATGTCAACATATTCCTGTAGGGTCGTATAATTAACGTTGGCCACTCTGTTCAGGAACTGCTGAATGGGGATGTCCCCAAGCAATACAAGAAGTCCGGCTTGTGATTCTTCAAGTTCTGATAGGATCTCCTCACTGCGCTTCTGGTCGCAGAACATCGTAGGACGCGGTGGAATAGTCACAGGATTCAAGCCATATTCTTTCATCAGTGGCTCGTATTTCTCCTTTATCACCTTTGCCTGCCCGGCATTAATTCTTGTTTCTGGCAATAAGTCACAAAGCCAGGCATCTTTTCGTGTGAAGCCCAGTGGTGCCAGGATATGTTCATCCAAAACCTTTGCCGAAGGCCCATTCAAGTGACTGCCTGCAGGTTCAAGTGTTCCAAGTCCTTCTGGAAGGTGTATTCTGCTGATAATCTCAGCAGCTTCTTCTGGATTACCATCCCAAAAGATTCTCGGTTCACTGGCAACAGCCATGGCTGGACATATTGTTTTGCTTCCAATCTTCCAACGGGCATGAACGGCACTTGCATAGACTCCAAGGACAAACACCTTTTTAGGTGTCCTGTCTTGTTGGACCAGAGGGTGTACGATTTCACCAAATGGATAGTAATAGTTCATATCGTGTAGATTCAACTGACATTAACAATCACATTAATTGATAGTTCGGGTTTGTATCCATCTATCTGCCCTTAATGCCATGTTTTCGCGCAGCTGATCACGGTAGAGCCATATTTCCCGGGTGTGGTAATTGCCC
>JAEETD010000162.1 GCA_016290175.1 Prevotella sp.
CTTTACAATTATCGCGACACCTATGGACTCTCCACAGAGGGCTATCCTGAGGCTGATGGTTGGGATTCGCCGACTACAAAACTGAAGGGGCATGGCTCCGGCCACTATATGTCGGCCATGGCTCTGGCCTTTGCCAGTTGCCAGGATCAGGCTAAAAAGAATATCATCCGCAACAATATAAGAATAATGGTGGATGAGTTGCGACGATGTCAGGAACTGACTTTTGTGTGGAACGAGCAGTTGGGACGCTACTGGGAGGCCCGCGACTTTGCACCTGAAGAGGAACTGAAGCAGATGAAAGGCTCATGGACAGACTTTGACCGATATAAGAAAGAGTGCGGAAAGTATGGATATGGCTACTTGAACGCCATTCCTGCCCAGCACTGTGTGCTGATAGAAATGTATCGTGCCTATAACAACGAGAGTTGGGTGTGGGCGCCCTACTATTCCGTACACAAGCAACTGGCCGGACTCATTGATATTGCCACCTATATCGATGAAAAAGCCACGGCCGACAAGGCCCTGCTTATCGCCAAGGATATGGGACTCTGGGTATGGAACCGTCTGCACTATCGCACTTTCGTTAAGAGCGACGGCCGTCAGGATGAGCGACGGGCACGCCCGGGTAACCGCTATGAGATGTGGAACATGTACATTGCCGGCGAAGTGGGCGGTATGGCGGAATCATTGGCACGCCTGTCAGAAATGACAGGAACGGCTGAAGAGAAGAAACATCTGCTGGAGGCTGCCAACTATTTCGACAGTCCTGCATTCTTTGACCCGCTGTCGAAGAACATAGATGCAATCCACACCCGTCATGCCAATCAACATATACCCATGGTGACAGGGGCTCTTCGTTCCTTCCGAGGCAATAACAACCCATACTACTATAACCTTGCACAGAATTTCTGGACAATGATACAAGGGCGATACCGCTATGCTATGGGCGGTGTGGGTAACGGGGAAATGTTCCGACAACCCTACTCTCAGATAACCTCCATGTGTACCAATGTCACCAGCTGGGGCGGTCGGGAGCAGCATCCAGAGCCCACCATCAACGAGACTTGCTGCGCCTATAACCTGGCTAAGCTCACAAAGGATCTGAACTGCTTCAATCCTGACGATGCAAGATATATGGATTACTATGAGCGAGTGCTTTACAATCAAATCATCGGGTCGGTAAACCCTCACAAGTATCAGACCGTCTACCAATATGCTGTCGGACTTGATGCCTCAAAGCCTTGGGGCAATGAGACCCCACAGGCCACATGCTGTGGCGGTACTGGCGTTGAAAACCACGTAAAATATCAGGAGGCGACCTATTTCGTCAATGATAATACAATCTGGGTTGCACTCTACATGCCCACGACTGCACAGTGGGTAAAGAAAGGCGTTACCCTAAAACAGGAGTGCCATTGGCCTTCAGAGCGATCTGTCATACGCATCGTCAAGGGCAACGGAAGCTTTGCCATGAAGCTTCGCGTGCCATATTGGGCTACTGAAAGATTCGATGTAAGGCTCAACGGCAGGAGCATTGCCTCCTCATACCAACCATCGAGTTATGTAGAGATTCCTTCCCGTCACTGGACAGATAAGGACATAGTAGAGGTTGTGATGCCATTCACCAAGCACCTTGATTTCGGACCCGACAAATACGCATCAATGTGGACAGGAGTCTTCATGTACGGTCCACTCGTCATGACAACCACGGGGATCAAGAACTGGGATGAGGCAACCATCAACGTAGCATCTGACCTGAGTGATGTCACGCTTCTGGGGGCAACGGAGGGTTCCGGAGCCGATGCGCATCTCTACAAGCTTAGCTACGGTGGTCGCACATTTATTCCCGACTATGCAGGCGATAAGCACTTGACTCATTATTTCCGCATGAATATTGAGACCGATCCCAAGGTCTTGACCATAAATAACAATAGTTCTACTGTTGACAAATCCCAGCTTAGAGAGCTACTTCTCATCGCCAAGAGTCGCAATGACGAACAACAAGCTTGGAATGACCTTGCTGTAAAGGTTCCGGAATATGCACCCTGGGCCAAACACGGTTTTGCCCGCATGAAGAATCAATACGAAAAATCCCTACCCTATATGAACGCAC
>JAEETD010000163.1 GCA_016290175.1 Prevotella sp.
AGTCAATATCTATAAGTTCAGTCGCGATTTCCTGAAGAACAGCTATGTTCCGTTCCTGGAGGCCTATACCAAGGCAGTAGGCAATAATGAGTATTACGAGAACGTGTTACGAATCCTCTCATTGCTTAACACCCATAGTATGAAGGCACAGCCTATCGGCCAGGAGAAATGGTACGAGATCGACGACAAGCAGGATCTCGACATCGCCGAGGCCCTCTTTGCCGACGACAAGGATGTGCTCCGCAAGTATTACGGCCGTTATGGTGGCTATTGGCGCTTCCCGCAGATGCTCGACTTCTGCTACCTGGTAAACCCCTATTTCCCCTCGAAAAGGATGAAAGACGAGCTGCGCAGCAATTTCGATACCCTGTTGACAGAATATCCTTCAGGCATGAAGGTCAATACACTTATCGCCAGCAAGAGTTTTGGTGTGAGTGAACCTTACATCGTGCCAGGCAACGGTGCCGCCGAACTCATCAAGGTGCTGATGGAGGACACAAAGGGGTCAGGCACTTCTGTGTCGTTGACAGGTTTTATCCGTCCCACTTTCGAAGAATATCCCAATCGCTATGATAAAGACTGTCAGGTAACGTTTGTGCCTGAGAACGAAGACTATCGTTATACTGCAGATGATCTGATGAACTTCTTTGGTGATAAGGAAATCCGTCAGTTGATGCTGATAAATCCTGATAACCCCTCAGGTAATTTTATCCCCAAGGCCGATGTGCTGCGACTGGCCCAGTGGTGCGAGGAAAGAGACATCCGACTGGTGGTCGATGAGAGTTTTGTGGATTTCAGTGTCGACTACGCCACAAATTCGCTGCTCTCTGACGAGATTCTCGAAGCCTATCCCCACATGGCGGTGATGAAGAGTATCTCCAAGAGCTTTGGTGTACCAGGCCTTCGTCTGGGCATCCTCGCCTCGGCCGATAAGGATCTTATCGCCAAGATGAAGAAAGAGGTGAGTATCTGGAACCTCAACTCCTTTGCTGAGTTCTTCATGCAGATCTATAACAAGCACGAGAAGGATTATCTGAAAGCTTGTGAGAAGTTTGTTGTAGAACGTGCCGATTTCGAGCAGCAATTGCGCACGGTGCCCTTCCTCCGTGTCATGCCCACACAGGCCAACTACTTCCTCTGTGAGGTGTTGCCGCCCTATACAGCCACAGAAATTGTGATCTACATGCTTCGCCAACATAACATCCTGACGCGTGATTGTAGCAAGAAACCAGGTCTCGACCCCAACAAGCAGTACATGCGCATCGCTGTGCGCAATCATGAGGATAACACCCGTCTCGTAGAAGGACTGAGGAAATTAAAGAAGTGAAGAATGAAGACGAATCGTGTATCTGTCATTCAGCAGGCGCAGATCGATGCGCTTCATATCAGCCCTGCTACTTGTGTGGAGTGGGTGAGGGAAGCCTTTCTCCTGAAGGATGAGGCCCAGATGCCTGCTAAGTTGAGTGTCCATCCGCAGGGCGAAGACTTTATCACGTCGATGCCGTGCATGTTGCCTGAGGGCGACGGAAAGAAATATTTCGGCTTGAAAGTTGTCAGCCGTATCGACGGACAAATGCCTACTCTTCAGAGTAATATCTATCTCTATGATGCTCAGACTGGCCGCCTGTTGGCGATTATCGATGGCGACTGGATTACCGCCATGCGGACGGGAGCAGTTGCAGCACTCGCAGTCAAGACCCTGCAGCGCCAAGGGACTGATGCCTATTCGATGATGGGACTTGGTAACATCGGACGTGCTGTGGGCCTTTGTCTGGCGGCGGATAATCGTGAGCGCCCCATCACCATCCGTCTGCTTCGTTATAAGGATCAGGCAGAAGGTTTCATTGAGCGTCTGAAGGACTACGACAACGTGAGCTTTGAGATTGTGGACGATCCGCGCACCTTCGCTGCTGAGGCTGATGTGCTCATCTCAGCTGTCACGCTGGCAAAAGAACTGCTTTTTCCTGACGATAGTCTGTTTAAGCAGGGCGTAACCGTGATACCAGTCCACATGCGTGGTTTCCAGAATTGCGACCTCTTCTTCGACAAGGTCTATGGTGATGATACGGATCAGATCCGTGGATTCAGGTATTTCTCCCAGTT
>JAEETD010000164.1 GCA_016290175.1 Prevotella sp.
TGTCGTCAAGACATGGGCCAGGGCATCAATGATCTCCCCGGACTTCGTGGGACACACTGTTGCAGTTCATAACGGTAATAAGTTTATCCCTGTCTACGTTACTGAGAACATGGTAGGTCACAAACTCGGTGAGTTCGCACCCACCCGCCGCTTCGGTGGTCATGCCGGTAACAAGAAGTAATCCCAGGGACAATTAACATTAAACATTAAGAATTAACATGGGAGCAAGAAAACATATTAAGGCTGAAGAAAGAAAAGCAGCACTTAAGACACAGTATTTTGCCAAGCTGAAGGGCTGCCCCTCCTCACCCCGCAAGATGCGCTATGTCGTCGACATGATCCGCGGCATGGAAGTGAATCGCGCACTGGGTGTGCTTCGTTTCTCGAAGAAGGCAGCAGCAGCAGATGTAGAGAAACTCCTCCGCTCGGCCATTGCCAACTGGGAAGCCAAGAATGACCGCAAGGCAGAGGACGGTGAACTGTTCATCACCCGCATCTTTGTCGACGAGGGTGTGACAATGAAGAGAATGAGACCTGCACCTCAGGGCCGTGGCTACCGCATCCGTAAGCGCAGCAACCACGTGACTCTGTTCGTTGACGCTAAAACTAATGATGTAAAAGAATAAGTATGGGACAGAAAGTAAATCCAATAAGCAACCGTCTTGGAATCGTAAGAGGTTGGGATTCGAATTGGTTCGGAGGCAAGGACTTCGGAGATAACCTGGTAGAGGATCAGAAAATCCGTAAGTATCTGAACGAGCGTCTGGCCAAGGCCAGCGTGTCGAAGATTGTCATCGAGCGCACACTGAAACTGGTCACCATTACGATCTGCACGGCTCGTCCGGGCATCGTCATTGGTAAGGGCGGACAGGATGTAGACAAACTGAAGGAGGAGTTGAAGAAACTCTACGATAAAGAGATCCAGATCAATATCTTCGAGGTGAAGCGCCCCGAACTCGATGCCACGATTGTTGCCAACAACATCGCTCGCCAGGTAGAGGGTAAGATCGCTTACCGCCGCGCCATCAAGATGGCTATCCAGAACACGATGCGTGCTGGTGCCGAGGGTATCAAGGTGCTGATCTCAGGTCGTCTGAACGGTGCTGAAATCGCACGCAGCGAGATGCTCAAGGAGGGTCGTACTCCGCTGCACACCTATCGTGCTGACATCGACTACTGCCACGCAGAGGCTCTGACGAAAGTCGGTCTGCTGGGTATCAAGGTGTGGATCTGCCGTGGTGAGATCTATGGTGACGTAGACCTGACCCCGAACTTCACACAGGAGAAGGGTGGTAGCCGACAGAACGCCGGTGGTGGCCGTGACAGAAAGTTCCGTAATAAGAAGAAGTAATCACGAATTAGAGAATTAGAGAATTATGTTACAGCCAAAAAGAGTAAGATATAGAAGACCTCAGGACGGACGCGGCAACAAAGGCAACGCCCACAGAGGTACGACACTGGCTTTCGGCAGCTTCGGCATCAAGACTATGGATGCGAAGTGGATCGACAGCCGTCAGATTGAGGCAGCCCGTGTTGCCATCAACCGTTATATGAACCGTGAAGGTCAGGTTTGGATCCGCATCTTCCCCGACAAGCCCATCACCCGCAAGCCTGCTGACGTGCGAATGGGTAAAGGTAAGGGTGATCCCGCAGGATGGGTTGCTCCCGTCACTCCCGGCCGCATCCTCTTTGAAGTGGAAGGCGTTCCTTTCGACATCGCCAAGGAGGCTCTCCGCCTCGGCGCGCAGAAACTGCCTGTGAAGACAAAGTTTGTTGTTAGACGTGATTACGATAAAAACGCTTAATTGAGTATGAAGATTAAAGAAGTAAGAGAACTCGAGACCAAGGACTTGGCCGAGCGTATTGAGGCTGAGGTTGCAAAGTACAACCAGATGAAGTTGAACCACGCCATCACCCCGCTTGAGAATCCTTCTCAGATTAAGGCTGCCCGTCGTGATATCGCACGTATGAAAACAGAACTTCATCAGAGAGAACTTAAAAAATAACAATGGTCCATATGGAAACAAGAAATTTAAGAAAGACAAGACAGGGTGTCGTTATCAGCAACAAGATGGATAAAACCATTGTTATTGCCGCCAAG
>JAEETD010000021.1 GCA_016290175.1 Prevotella sp.
ACCGAATGACACTGCAAGTGACTTATGGTATGTCGAAGTTCACGAGTTTCCGAGCCATGCAGATTGATTCACTTATTCGCGTCTCAACAGCTGAACAAATCCGGGCTAACCCAGACAGTTACATAGGTGGCGAGACGTTTAGCATCTTCAAGAACTATCCGCAGGGGCGCTTCACCGTCATCGATAAGGTTTCCACAGACTGGTTCCTTTACGAAGAGGACATACCCGTGCAGGAATGGACGCTGACTGACGAGACGTGTGAGATATTGGGCTATGAATGTAAGAGTGCTGTGTGTGACTTCCGTGGCCGACGGTGGACGGCATTCTATACAGACTCTGTGCCTGTTGCCGATGGACCGTGGAAGTTTGGTGGCCTGCCGGGGTTCATCATGCAAGTCTATGACGAGGGGCATCAGTATGAATTTACCTGTGTGGGCATAAACTCCAAAGCCGACCGAGCCATCACCATCCCCGAAGTGCCGTTCAACAAGACCACTCGCCCCAAATTCTATGCCACTAAATTAAGGTTTGACACCGATCCCTTCACGTATATGATGAATGTAAATGGTGTCAACGTGAATGTGGTGGGTGCCGACGGCCAACCTCGTACAGACATCACTCAACCACGAACCTTGAAATACGACTACATCGAACGCGACTGGAAGTAATATCTGATGAAACGACTCGCCATCCTAATATTATACGTGTACCTTCATCTGCCCCTCTGCTACGGACAGGTGAAGGCTTGGAGCAGCGAGAGCCATCGGGAGCTTGCTTCCGAATGGCCGAGTCGCGACAAGTCTCGACCACAGGTCAAGACTCTCGTTGGCTCCGTGACCGACGAGGAAAGTGGCGAGCCTGTGGTAGGTGCCATCGTGCAGGCCGTAGGCGGCAAAAACTACACTTTTACCACCAATGACGGGCGTTTCTCCTTAAAGGGCGAAGCACGACAAATTCGTGTGCAGTCAATGGGCTATCGTAGTATCGTGGTAGATGTTACCGAAAGCCCGATGCACATCAAGATGAAGCCGGAGGCCACACAACTGAAAGACGTTATCATTAAGGCTCCCGACATTATACAGAAAAGCGACACACTGGTATATTCCATGAGTAAGTGGGTGCAAAAGCAAGACCGCAACATGGCCGACGTGCTACGTCGCTTGCCGGGTGTGGAGGTGGCCGAGGACGGAGGCATCAAATACAACGGCGAGCCTATCAACAAGTTCTATATCGACGGCTCTGACTTCGTGAACGACCGCTACGGCGTGGCCACCAACAACATTTCCCCTGACGATGTGGCCAGCGTGGAGATTATGGAGAACCATCAGCCCATAAAGGTGCTTGAAGGACTGGAGTTCTCACAACAAGCAGGACTGAACATCAAACTTAAAGAAGCTGCCCGTGCCCGCTGGATTGGCATTCTGAATGGCGGCATAGGTGCCGAGCCTCTGCTCTACGACGCATCCGTGTTTGCCATGCGCATTGCCAAGAAATGGCAGAACATGGAAACACTGCGACTGAACGACACGGGATGGAATCCCAACAGCCAGAGCCAGCGGCATACTGATTACACCTCCCTCAGCAGTGGCTATAATGACAATCCGTGGCCTGACTATATCGCTATCGGCACCACCTCTGCGCCGCTCGACGAACTGCGCACCCGCGACAATCTTTCGTTTCTGGCACAGTCGAGCAATGCTCGCCATGTGGCCGATGGTGTTGATGTCAAACTGAATGCCACCTATCAAGCTGACCGCTTGGATTTCACCAATTCCTGCACCACTCGCTATTTCGACAAGAACATCCCCTCGTTCTTAGAGCAGAACACTATGCGCAGCCGCGAACACCAACTAAACGGCGAATGGTCGCTGCAACTGAACCGGCGCAATAACTACCTGAAGGACAATCTCAGCGTGGATGCCCAGTGGAATCATGCTACGTCTGCCGTCAGCGGTACGCAAACGTTGCGGCAACAGTCCGACCTCCCATCCCTTGACATCACCAACGATTTGCAACTAGTTCGCCGCCTCGACAGCCATCTGCTGACTATCTCGTCGTACAACCGTTACACACATCGGCCCCATTCGCTTACTGCCGGCAGTGTTCTGCAAGACCTCACCACCGACGACTTCCGTTCTATTACTGAAGCCCGCTATGGCTGGCTTCTGCGTCGTTGGTCTTTCTACGCCCGTGGCGGCATCGACCTCAATCTGCATCGTTTCCAAAGTACTCTCAGTGGTCTCATGCTGCCCGACTATCCTTTGAAGGGCCGTCGAAACTTCACCGTCCTCAAAACTTACGCCTCGCCCGAAGCCCGTTATCAGCACCGTCGCTGGTGGCTTACGTTCTCACTGCCCATTAGCTACTATTATTATCATGTGGCAGACCGACTGGCCGATACCTCTACGGAAAAACACTTTATGTCCATCTCGCCAATGGTCTATGTTCGCCACCAACTCACGGCCAAGACCGAGCTCTCTGCTTATCTCAATTACAGTCTCCAGCCAGTCGCGCCAAGCAGTTATACGCAAACCGTCATTATGTCTGACTTCCGAAACCTCACTTTTCAGACACCATCCACAGAAAGCATACGGCAACGTTCGGCTTTCGTTAGGCTTCGTTATCGAAACCCCATCACCTCGCTCTTTGCCAATCTCTCAGCCAAATACGAACAGGACTATCAGCTCCTGATGCAAAACCAGCTGTTCATCGGCGACCGCATTCTTACTGCTTTTGTTGCCTGTGGAAACAATATTTCCATCACTCAACTCAATGGCGGCATCAGCAAAGGTCTATGGTCAGCCAAAATCACCGTAGGCATTGATGCGTCTTTCGGGCACTCCAGCGCCAGGATGATGCGTCAGAACGTGGAACAGCCTAACACCTCCACCTTCATCACCCTTGCGCCCAAATTCACTGGCAAATTCACGCGCTGGCTCTCCTCTGACTATCGACTGACTTACACTAACAACCAATACAAGGTCGATGCAGTAAAGGCCATCCACAGTGCACTGCGCCAAAACCTCTCCGTTACACTCCTGCCTACTGACCAATGGCATATTGCTTTCGGCGCAGAGCATTACTACACGCGCTTTTCCACCGGCCAGACCGCCAGCATCATTTTCCTTGATGCCTCTGTCCGCTGGCTCCTTTCCAAAAGCGTTGACATCTCTCTTGCCGCCACCAATCTCCTCGACGAAACCGACTATCGCTACACATCCTTCGGCTCCCTCTCAGAATCTTTGTATTCCTTCACCATACGACCAAGAAATATAATCATCAAAATGCAAATCAAGATATAGTAACGAAACAAATGAAAACAAAGAAGATTTGGAGAATCGCTTTTATGATGCTTGCTGCTTTCTCCCTCGCCTCTTGCAGCAGCGACGAACCAAGGTATACCGACCCGGAGGCACACGAAAAGACTGTGCAGCTAAATGAGCAGTACGGGCCGCTCATGGTCGGCACATGGCACTACGAGAAAATCGGAGAGCGGCATCGGTATTTCGAGCGGCTGACCTTCAAGGATGATGGAACGTTTACTGGCTTTCGCAAATGGCAGTGCCGCGAGTTGGTCACTATCGACGGCAAGGAGCAATACACAGATTGGCAGAATGCAGGTCAGCCCACAGGCTGGGGAGATGAGGAAGGCCCGATGAACGGCACATTTACAGGAACATGGCAGCTAAGATACTGGAACCCAGAGGGCGAAGGCAGCACGAAACGAAACTGTCTGCAACTGGAAGCAAAGTACGACGAAGAGCGAAAATACATGGCCTACTCCTACGTTGCCACATTCGACTATGCCGATAAGACTACGCTCCGTTTCCAAGGCTATTATGCCAAGGACGAAGACGGTTGGGTGAATTTCCAGCGAGGCGATGCAGAAGCAAGTTTCTGAAAACAGTTAATCACTGGATGAACAAAGCAAAACTTCTCTTCCTCCTGATTGCCGCCCTCGCATTCGCCTCTTGCGGCAGCGACGAACCAAGTATAGCTATGCCTAATGGAATTTTATACCCTGCGACCTCCGCTTCGGCTTCATCATACCGACAGCCGTGCTTAAACATCTCGCCCTGAACTTCTTTTCATCCTCGTCGTCCTTCTTTTTGGGAAGTTCGTTGCTTTCTCCTCCGCCTCCACAGCCAGTTGATACTGTCGTGGCCCCGTCAAGATAGCCAAAGATGAGACACACTGCTGCAGACGCGGCTCTTGATGCTGCATCGGCAACGGCCATTTCCAATTCCTGAGCGACAGAGCCCATCATGGATGTAGCCTCCTTTATGAGGTCGTATCCTTGTTCGGCTATGTGTTTGATGATGCTTTCTGTGGCCAGCTCAATGGCTTCGGCTCTGGTGGCTACAGGAATATCCCGGAACGAACAGGCATAGCTGAGCAGGTTCTTAATATCATCCAGTCGATTCTTCGGGTCTTTCCTGAGCGTGTTCAGAATATCTTTCTTCTGTTCATTGGTCATGTAGTTCTTGTCAAGAGTTGGATCGACGAGGATGTTCTTCGCCTTGGTAACACCTGGCCAGGCAAATTCGAGCATTCTCTCTGTCTCAGGCATACGCTTTGCCGCTTCTTGTGCTTCGTCTCTCTCTTTAACGACGTGCTCGTATGAAGTTTTATTGATGCCCGCTTTTTCGAGTTCGTTATATTTGAGAACTTTTGTCTCGGATTCTGCCAACCGCTTCTTAATGTCCTTATATAATTCCCTGTTAGCATCTGCTATGGCTCGTTTCTGAGCATTGCCAACGACACTGAACAATATGGTCTGCTTATCCGTCAATATGGCCTTGACCCTCTTCTGTATTGTGCTGTTGTATGTAACAAAGGTTTTTTCATCATAAACCTTGTCTATCTCTCTCATTGCTATGGCTTCCAGTTCCTGCACTGTTAATGGAGGATTGACCGAGGTAATCCGAGGATGGTTCTTCAGAGGCGAGGACAGCTTTTCAATCACGTCGGATGGTATGGTAAAGGTGATATCTTGCAGGGCCTTGACATATCTCTCCACACTCTGGTACGGGGTTAAGGTGACCGACCGCAAAACATCCACCTCCTTCTGAACTTCCTCTTTCTCCTGCTTCAGCTTGTCTATTTCCCTTCTGTTTGATGAAATGGAGACTTGCTGACGATCAATGATGCCCTGCTGTTCTACTGTCTTGTCGATGGCAGTGTCTCGCAGTCTCAGCGCCTCGTCCTTTTCCTTGACGGCAGCGTCCTTCTCCTTGATGACAGCGTCCTTCTCCTTGATGACAGCATCTTTTTCTCTGACGGCAGCGTCTCTTATTTCGTTAGCCTCCTTCGCTTCTTTTTGGGCTTTAGCCTTCGCTTCTTCCGCCATCTTTTTCTCGTGAGCCTGTTGCTTAGTGAGACGCTTACGCTTCCGGCGTTCTTCTGGGTCAAGAAGCTTCCAGACATCACCACGCTCCAGCCCCCATTTGGAGCCTACGTGTTCGTAATACTTATCATGCAGTTCCGACATCTTCTCGCTTCGTTCCTTCTTGGTACTCCCGAAGAATGTGGCAAAGCTGATGGTGCGAACCATCCCGCGCACTGCCGGACGATACTGCCGTTTCTTCTCTTCCGGCAGCGCATCGTACTTGCCCTGCGGCAGCTTAACCAACTCACCGATATGCTTTCCTTTTGTGTATCTTACGTCGTTGCCGTCAGCATCAATCTTGACATAGCCGCCAACGTTGCCACGTTGCTTCATCATGGCAACGGGTACAATGTTGACGTGCGCATGCGGTTCGGTTTCGTCGAGATGAACCTCAAAGCCGATGACATTCTCCTTGCCATACATCTTGCACGCGAAGTTATAACTGTCAACAGCCCATTGCTCAATGGCCTTCTCTCGAGTGACATTCCAGTTATGCCAGGTCGATGGGTTGCGCTCGTAATTAACCTCTTGACTACCGAAAGCCAGCTGCTGCATCAATTCAGTACTGCCCGACAGGATAAGCTCGACGTATGCATTCTGTTGATTAGACGCTCCAGCCTTGTACTCCTTGAAGTCAATATTTTTCAATACATTCTGGTAACGGTCATATAGATGAACCTCCTGGCTTCCCAGAGGCTTTATCTCTCCATTGATCACTTCAAAGTTCAAAGCATGACGTGACCAGTCATAATTGTTGATGGGATTCTCGTTCTTAAGTCTGTACGAGTCCTCATCCCATTCCAGTCTCTCGTTTTCTATTGCATTTCCAGCCGAGAGACTTTTGCCTTTACCGGCATGTGCTACTCCTTTTGCCATAATACTAATATTTAAAAACGAAACAATTTACTTATCGGGTCCAGGGATTCACCTGGTCAGAGTTCTTAGAGGCAGATGCCTCTGAGCGGGGCGGTCAAGGGGGAGGGTCACCCCCTTGCGAGGTTCCATAGGGCGAGCAGCCCTGGGCGGGTTCTCAGGGCTGCGTCCTGAGCGGAGGGTGCAGGGAGAAACCCACTCCCTGTTGGGGCATCCAATGGGGTGAAACCCCATGGCCTAATGGGGATTTTGAGTGAATTTGCTTAGCAAATTTCGAGAAAATCCCTTATTAGGTTCAGGGATTATCTTGAAAGTCCTCTTTCCCGCGACAAAGTTACGGATTCTTTCTGAGACGTACAAGTTTCTGCTGGGATATCTTCACTTTCTTAGATATCTTTAACAGACGGCAAGGACTAATAGTCAGGGTTCGGAATACTGTCCCGAAGCGTTCAGCACCTTAGAGCGACCATAAGGGGGGTTAGAGAGGGCTGCTCGATAGAGCCGCCAGACGAACGTTAAACGTCGGCTGGTCATGCCCTCTCCGTCATTATAACGATTCGAAATTATGACGCATTAGAAAAGTCCGCTATCATGATCCGGTCATAAAGCTTTCCCGTCCCGTTCACTTAACGCATCACAATTCTGGCACATTAACAAATATTATGACTCACAATCATGATACATTAAAATTATATTTGTACCTTTGTCAACGAATATAATAACTCATAATTCTGACATATTAAATATCATAGGAGGTTAAGATATGACTTATGAGAATCTGAAAGATAGTCTGGCCGGAGAACCTGGTAAGATATTCGTCAAGAATCTGACCGTGAGTATATACGACTTCACTGTAAAGATTTCTGCCAAGTATGGTAGCTACGACTTCATACATTACCGCATCTTCGATGAGGTGACCGTCAGGGAGTATACTGGCCGACTGACGAGGTTCAACGAGCCTGATCCAGATCACTATCGTTTCGACTGTGTGTTCTTCGTTGAGCCAAACCAAGCGGCTCTTAATAAGAAGCAGGTTTATACTGTCGGTATCAAACTAAAGAACAATAAGAACGACTTGATGAACGATGATAATATGGAGCATTATATCGGCTATACAGATTTCTTCTTCATAGGAGTTCCTGAAGGACTTGTTGCTGACGCAATCAATCGCGCATACAACAATGAGTTCATTGGGGTATTCTGTGTTGACAATGGAAAGATTCACCTCATGCCCCATCGGATTAATCCCACTGTAGAGCGTCAGAAGAATTTGCTTGAGCAGATTATGTATAGTAGTATGTTTAAAGCAGATTTCAAGAATAACATATCTTTCAAAGTTGATGACGTGGAAATCATTCCTCCTACCTTTAATAATATAAAGAAGGGGAATGCACAAGAGACTACGACAACTATAGAGCAAAGTATCTCAACAAAGGATGAGAGATTGTTTGCTCGTGAAAAAGAATTGCAACGTCAAGAAAGGCATAATACTAAGGTTGCAATCATACAGCAGGAGTTAAACGACTTGAACAAGGATGTTCCTTCTGAAATTACCCAGACACTCAGCCGACTATCACTTGGTGACCAACGCGTCTATCATGTTATTAGGCGCAATGGTGGTGCGCAAGCCCAAGACATCGCAGATCTTATACCTAAGTTGGAAGGAATTGACAATCCCAGTCTTTCTACAATTAAGCGTAGTATAGCTGCCCTGACGGCAGTTGGACTTGTCAAACGAGTAGGCAGTCGCAAGACAGGGCAATACATGGTTAATGAGGTTGTTTACGACAAAGATAAATAACAGCAGCCCTCACCTTGAAGAGCTCTCACAACCATTATCACGGGAATACCACGGGAATTACGAAAAAGAAAAATCGCTAAGTAACTGATTATCAGTCTCTTAGCGATTCTCTCAGTCGGGATTACTGGACTCGAACCAGCGACCTCGCGCCCCCCAGACGTGTGCGCTACCAACTGCGCTAAATCCCGATCCTTTTAAAGCTTAGCACCGACCCTTTGGCCGAAACGCGGGTGCAAAAGTACACACATTTTTCCGTTTGACCAAATTTTCCGGCGACTTTTTTCGTTTTTTAAGTGTTTTTTTGGTGTCAGATTTGCTTATACGGATAAAAATGTATACCTTTGCACCCCGAAATCAAGACTACAACAGGAAAATGACTCAATATCTTATCAAGGCTTCCCATCAACAGCAGATCATGGTGAGCCTGCCCGCCTCGAAGAGCATCTCCAACCGTGCGCTTATCATCTATGCGCTCAGCGGCGGTCGTCAGCTGCCACAAAACCTCTCCGACTGCGACGACACCCAGGTGATACTCAATGCCCTGCGCTATATGCCGGAAGAAATCAACATCAAGGCTGCGGGTACGGCCATGCGATTCTTGACGGCCTATCTGAGTGTGATGCGTGGCACGCATGTACTGACGGGTACGGAGCGCATGAAGCAGCGCCCCATCGGACTGCTGGTTGACGCCCTCAGGAAACTAGGTGCCGAAATCAGCTACGAAGGCAAGGAGGGCTATCCCCCACTCCGCATTACAGGCCAAAGCATCGAAGGCGGTGAACTGGAGATCGAGGGCAACGTGAGCTCGCAGTATACCTCCGCCCTGCTGATGATTGGTCCGGTGCTGAAGAAAGGTCTCGAACTGAAACTGACGGGTGACATCATCTCCCGTCCCTACATCGACCTGACACTGTGGATGATGCGCGAATACGGTGCCGATGCAGACTGGACCTCTGCCGACACCATCACCGTGAAGCCAAAGCCCTACGAGAACCGCGACTACATGATAGAGAACGACTGGAGCGGAGCAAGCTACTGGTATGAGATACTCGCCCTGAGCAACGACCGCGAGGCACAGGTGGTGCTGAATGGCTTGAAAGACGGCTCGAAACAGGGCGACTCGGTGATAAAATACATCTTCAGTCTGCTGGGCGTGAAGACTGTGTTCCAGTCGAAGACCTCGGGCAAGCCGCAGAATGTGACGCTGAAGCGCAACGGCCGCTGTGTGCCGAAGCTGGAATACGATTTCGTGAATTCACCCGACCTGGCACAGACGGTGATCGTGACCTGTGCCGCACTGGATATCCCCTTCCATTTCAAGGGATTAGGTACGCTGAAAATCAAGGAGACCGACCGCATCGAGGCCATGAAGCGTGAAATGCGGAAGCTGGGCTATGTGCTGCACGATGTGAACGACTGTGAGCTCTATTGGGACGGTGAGCGCTGCGAGCCCTCGATGGAAGAAGGTATCGACACCTATAATGACCACCGCATGGCCCTCTCGTTCGCACCCTTCGCCATGAAGTCGGGCAGCCTGATCATCAACAATCCGCAAGTGGTGACGAAATCCTATCCACACTTCTGGAAGAGCCTGAGAGATGCCGGATTCAGCATCGAAGTGAAGAGTGAAGAGTGAAGAATTAAGAGTTATGATTACCTTGAGGAGATGGAGTTTGCAATCGTTTGTGTAGGGCTGATTGTGGGGCTGGGGGTGATTGCCTGGATAGCCAACCATTTCGACAAGGGAGAAGACACCATCGAAGTGGGCCACGACTGCTCCACCTGTACCGCTGCACAGGAGGGCGACTGCAAAATACACTGCCTTCTGGAGGAAAAACGACAAAAAGATGCTGCATCACACAATAAAACAACCTCTAAAGAGGTTTAATTATAAAAGATGCGCAGAATTGCCTATACACTGACTGTCATCGCCATCGCCCTGTTGACGATGGCAGGTTGTTCTACGCAGAAAAACACAGCCGGCACCCGCTGGTGGCACAGCTTCAACGCACGCTATAACATTTATTATAATGGTAAGCAAGCCTTCATCGAAGGTAATCTGGAGAAGGAAAAGGGCAACCGCGACAACTATACCGAGCAGATACCCCTCTATATGGTGGGCAACAAGGCCAGCCGCGACATCGGCAAGGGCCAGTATGACCGTGCCATCGAGAAGGCTGAGAAGGACATCCGCCGCCATAGCATCAAGGCCAAGCCCGAATGGAAGGGCGGCAAGCGGAAGACCGACAAGGACAAAGAATGGCTGGGACGCAAGGAGTATAATCCATTCCTATGGAAAGCGTGGATGCTGCTGGGCAAGTCGCAGTTCCAGAAGGGCGATTTCGACGAGGCCGCCGCCACCTTCAGCTATATGGCACGTCTCTATCAGACACAGCCGAAGGAGAACGGTCTGGCCAGAGCATGGCTCGCAAAATGCTATCTCGAGCTGGACTGGCTCTACGATGCCGAGGACGTGATCCGCAACATGAGCCGCGACTCGATGCACTTCAGCACCGTGAAGGACTGGGACTACACCTATGCCGACTACTATATCCGTACGAAGGACTACCAAAAGGCGGTGCCCTATCTGCGCAAGGTGATCAAACACGAACGCCGTCATCAGCAGAAAGCCCGCGAGTGGTTCCTGATGGGACAGATACAGAAGGAACTAGGCAACAATGCCGAGTCAGAGCGTGCCTTCGGTAAGGTAGTAGGCTGTCACCCAAGCTATGAACTGGAATTCAATGCCCGCATCGCCCAGACGGAGGTGATGGCGAAGGGTAATGCCAAGGCGATGATAAGCAGGCTGAAGCGTATGGCGTCGAACGACAACAACAAGGATTACCTCGACCAGGTGTATTACGCCATGGGTAATATCCACTTGATGCAGCGCGATACGATGAAGGCCATCGCCGCCTATGAGAAAGGCAACGAGAAAGCCACCCGCAGCGGCATCGAGAAAGGTGTGCTGCTGCTGACCCTGGGCAACCTGTACTGGCAGCTGGAGAGATACAACGATGCGCAGCGCTGCTACGGCGAGGCCATCGGACTGTTGGATAAGGACCGCAAGGACTATGAGGAGCTGTCTCAGCGCTCGAAAGTGCTCGACGAGCTCGTGCCTCACACCGATGCCATCCATCTGCAGGACTCGCTGCTGGAACTGGCCGATATGCCTGAAGCCAAGCGTCTGGAAGCCATCGACCGTGTGATCAAGGAACTGAAGCGCAAAGAGAAAGAGGCCCGCGATGCAGAGAAAATGGCAGAGGTAGAGCGTCAGCTGCAGAAGAATCAGGCCGTGGGTCAGCGGGGAAACATGCAGCAGAACCGTCCTGCTACCCAAGGTCAGACCGGCGGTGCATGGTATTTCTATAATCCCACCGCAGTAAGCCAGGGAAAGACCACTTTCCAGCGTCAGTGGGGTCAGCGACAGAATGCAGACAACTGGCAGCGACTGAACCAGACAGTGGTGAATATGGCTGCTAGCGGCGAAGAGAAATCCGAGGGCTCCGAGCTCTCCGAAAACGCTGAGCTTTCCGACTCTCTGGCAGCCCAGGGTGCAGTCCCCAAAGACAGCACACAGACCGCTGCCCCCGCAGACACCCTCGCCAACGATCCCCATAACCGCGAATACTATCTGGCGCAGATTCCCTTCAGCGACGACCAGAAGGCCGCAAGCCATGCAATCATCCAGGAGGCCTTGCTGCAATCGGGTATCATCTTCAAGGACAGGCTCGACAATCTGAAGCTCAGCGAGAAACAGCTGCTCAGGCTGACGAAGGACTATCCTGAATACGAGAACCTCGACGATGCCTGGTATCACCTCTTCCTGCTCTACTCGCGACTGGGGAAGCACGATATCGCCGAAGCCTGTCTCTCGCACCTGAAGGCTGAGCACGCAGAGAGTGAATGGACTACCCTGCTCAGCGATCCCTACTACGCCGACAATGCCCGGTTCGGCACTCATATCGAGGACTCGCTCTACGCCGCCACCTATGCCGCCTTCAAGGCAGACCAGTTTGACGAGGTGGCCGGTAATGCCCGCATCTCGGCAGACCGGTTCCCGATGGGTGAGCACCGTGCGAAGTTCATCTTCATCGACGGTCTGAGCCGGTTGAACAACGGTGATGCCAACGGATGTCTGGAGCAGTTGAAGGAAGTGGTGGAGAAACATCCCAAGAGCGAGGTGGCAGAGATGGCAGGTATGATAGTGAAAGGTGTGCAGGAGGGTCGCAGGCTGCACGGCGGAAAGTTTGACATCGGCGATGTATGGTCGCGACGAGACATCACCCTCACCGCCGACTCCACCAAGGTCGATACCCTGAGTGCCGATCCCAACCAGAAATTCATCTTCATGCTCATCTATGAGCCTGACAGCGTAGACCAGAACCAGCTGCTCTTCGAGATAGCACGCTATAACTTCACCAACTTCCTGGTGCGTAACTTCGAGATCACGACCGATGAGGATCAGGGACTGCAGCGCATGCTCATCAGCGGATTCCTGAGCTATGACGAGGCCCTGCAGTATGCCCGACAGTTATATGCCAACGAGGTGATGGCGGAGAAACTCGCACTTTGCCGCAGTCTCGTAATCAGCGAAGTGAACCTGCCGCTGCTGGGTGTACAGTTCAGCTACGACGACTATGAGCAGTTCTATGAGGATATCTTCGTGCCGATGAAGACGAGCGATGACAAGCTGCTGATACGGCCTGAGGATATCGAGATACTCGACCCTGAGGATATCCCCTCGACCAAAAAGGCATCACCCGATGGGGATGATGACGAGGACGATGACGAGGAGCCTCAGCAGAAGAACAAGAAGAAAAAGAAACAGACCAAGGACTTCGATTTCGACGAAGACTTCTGGTAAGAAGTGAATAGTGTAATCGCGTAAGCGCTTTTACAAAGCGAAGCGACTAAAAGAATAGTGAAAAGTGAATAGTGATGATAAACGGATATTTACTTTGGGTGGATGATGAGATAGAGCAGTTGCGGGCACAGCGGCTCTTCCTCGAGAGCAAGGGATATGACGTGATGACAGTGAGCAACGGTACCGACGCCATCGACCTCTGCCGGGAACGGCATTTCGACCTGGTGTTGCTCGACGAGCAGATGCCCGGCCTCAGCGGACTGGAAACCCTGCAGCGCATCAAGGAGATACACCCCGCCCTACCTGTGGTGATGGTGACCAAGAGTGAGGAGGAAGACATCATGAACCAGGCCATCGGTCAGAAGATTGCCGACTACCTGATCAAGCCCGTCAACCCCAACCAGATCCTGCTGACACTGAAGAAGAACATCCACCGCGAGGAAATCGAGACGGAGGTGACGCAGACGCAGTATCAGCAGCAGTTCCAGCAGATAGCCATGCAGATCATGGACTGCAGGACGTGGCAGGAATGGGTGGAGGTCTACAAGAAACTCGTACACTGGGAGCTGGAGCTGAGCTCGACCGATAGTTCAATGACGGATATGCTCCGTATGCAGAAGGAGGAGGCGAACCTGGGTTTCGCGAAGTTCATCAAGAAGAACTATCTCGACTGGGTGGCGCAGCTGAATCCCACGATGCCACAAGGTGACCGTCCTGTCCTCTCGCCAGAGGTGTTCAAGACAAAGGTATTTCCCCAGCTCAGTGAAGGTGAGAAGGTGTATCTGGTGGTGCTCGACAATTTCCGCTATGACCAGTGGCGCATCCTCGCACAGGAGCTCAACAAGCAGTTTGACATAGAGGAAGACCTCTACTTCAGCATCCTGCCCACTGCCACCCAATATGCCCGCAACGCCATCTTTTCAGGCTTGATGCCCAACAAGATAGCCCAGATGTTTCCTGACCTTTGGGTGGACGAAGACGAAGAGGAAGGCAAGAACCTGAACGAGGCGCCCCTCATCCAGACACAGCTGGACCGCTATCGCAAGAAGAACACGTTCTCATATCACAAGGTGAACAACTCTGCCGATGCCGACAAGCTGATGCAGCAGATGTCTAATCTCGACAGGAACGACCTGAACGTGGTGGTATTCAACTTCATCGACATGCTGAGTCATGCCCGTACGGAATCGAAGATGGTGAGAGAGCTGGCCAACAACGAGAGTGCCTACCGCTCGATTACCCTCTCATGGTTCAGGCACTCCGTCATAGCCGATTTCTTCCGACAACTGGCACAGGAGGGCTGCAAGGTGATTGTAACCACCGATCACGGCAGCATCCGCTGTACACAGCCTGTGAAGATTGTGGGCGACAGGAACACGAACACTAACCTGCGCTACAAACTGGGTAAGAACCTGAACTACGACGACAAGAGCCTGTTCACCATCCGCGAGCCGCAGAAGGCACAACTGCCTGCACCCAATCTCTCGACGAGTTATGTGTTTGCTACGGGTGACGCCTTCCTGGCCTACCCCAACAACTACAATTATTATGTGAGCTACTATCGCGACACGTTCCAGCACGGAGGTATCTCGATGGAGGAAATGATCATACCGCTGATCACGATGAAAGGAAGAAAGAAATGAAAAGTGAAGAGTGAAAAGTGAAGAGTTATGGAGATTAAGATACAAGATCTAGAGCATATCCGCGAGGCTGCGCGGACGTTTATCGAGCATATCGGTGAGAGTACGGTATTTGCCTTCTACGGCAAGATGGGAGCCGGCAAGACCACATTTATCAAAGCCATCTGCGAGGAACTGGGAGTAGAGGATGTCATCACCTCGCCCACCTTCGCCATCGTGAACGAATACACCATCAGCCGACAGCCATCACCCGTCACCCATCGCCCCGTCGTCTACCACTTCGACTTCTATCGCATCAAGAAGTTAGAAGAGGTCTACGACATGGGCTTTGAGGACTATTTCTACTCAGGCGCACTCTGTCTGATAGAGTGGCCAGAACTGATAGAAGAGGTGTTGCCGGAAGATGCCGTCAAGGTTCACATCACCGAGAACCCCGACGGCACAAGAACAATTAGTTTTTAGAAACTACAGGTTCTGTTCCTGGAAATCGAGATCTGCCTGTACGATGAAGAGCACGTATTCCGGGTCGAGGTTCTTGACGCCATCCTCCTTTGCCTTAGTGCAGACATAGTCGCACACCGCCTCAAGGTCGATGTCGACTTCCTCCTCATCGCTCTCCAGAATGCCACTCGTATAGTAGTAATCTACTATCAAGTCAATCATATACAGGATGGTCTCGTCGCTGTAATGCTTCTTTGCATCAAACGGGATACGCTCGCGGATGAACGCCAGTTCCCTTCTGTTCTCCTCCTCATCGAGACGGAGTTCTTCATCAATACTTGCCATCGTTTAGAGTATTGACTGGAACTTCTCGTCTAACTTGGCTTCGCTTTGCGCACCTACCACCTTGTCAACAATCTGTCCTCCCTTGAAGAAAAGGATGGTGGGGATGTTGCGGATGCCGAACTCAGCAGCCAGGTCTTCGTTATCCTCGACGTCGCACTTGCCGACAACCAGCTTGCCGTCGTACTTTTCAGCCAGTTTCGAAATGACAGGGCCAATCATACGGCAGGGGCCGCACCATGTTGCCCAGAAATCAACCACTAACGGCTTATCGCCATTCTTCAGGCTCTCGAAATTCTCAGATGAAATAACTACTTCCATAATCTTTTCCTTTTTATTGTGTTAATACTATAATTAATTGATCTTATAATCCATTACATTCGAATGACTCTCAATATAATCGACGAGTGTATGCCGCACATCGACACCTCTGTTAGGTGAGCGCAACAACACATGGTGCTTGCCTAATGAATCGCGCAACTGGAAAAACAGCTTTGTCTTGCCGGGATTCTCGGCTATCAGTTCGTTGAGCTCTGCTACGATCTGCTCGTCGAGCTCATCGGAAATCAGCGAGATGGTAATGCTGTCGATGGCCTTCTCCTTCACCGACTGCAGCAGCTCGACATTCTGGATCTTCAGTTCCTTCTGATCAGAGTTACGGAAACGTTGCATCATCTTACCGGTGATATAGAGCGAAGCACCAATATAGAATTTGCCGCTCAGGTTAAACCAGTCATCGCCGAAGAGTGCCAGTTCACCAGAACCCTCGAAGTCCTCGAGCGTCACCAATCCCCACTGTTTGTTATCTCTGCCGTATCTGGTCTGTACGGCTGTCACAATGCCTCCCAACGTAACGTCTTCGCGGTCGCGGAGGGCAACGCCCCTATCTGCCAGTTCCGAACAACGGGCATTGCAGAGGTTATCGAGAATGATCTTGTATTCGTCCAGCGGATGGGCAGAGAGATAGATACCCACCAGATCGCGCTCCTTATTCAGGCGTTCGATATCGCTCCATCGCACATCATTCTTTGGCACAGGCGGCTGGGCAATCTCCACCCCCTCGCCAAAGGCACCGAAGAGCGAGTTCTGCATCTCGGTCTTTTCCTGCTGATAGTTCTGTCCATAACGTACAAGCGTATCAAGGAACATCTCACCTTTGGCATTCGTGGCGAAATAGTCCTCTCGACGGATGCCGAAGCTGTCGAAACCGCCACTCAGAGCCAAGCTCTCGAAGGCCTTACGGTTGACGGATGAGAAGCTGACACGCTGGGCGAAGTCGTAGATGCTCTTGTATGGGCCGTTTTTCTCGCGTTCCTCGATAATGGCGAGGGCTGCAGAATCGCCCATACCCTTGATGGCACCCAGACCGAAACGGATCTCGCCATGATGGTTCACACCGAACTTCTCGTACGATTCGTTGACATCGGGTCCCAACGTAGCGATGCCCATTGCCTTACACTCGTCCATGAGTTTGGTGATTTCCGTTATCTGATCCCTACGACGGCTCATGATGGCAGCCATGAACTCTGCAGGATAGTTGGCCTTGATATAAGCCGTCTGATAGGCTACCCACGAATAGCAGGCTGCATGCGACTTATTAAAGGCGTAGGAGGCAAAAGCTTCCCAGTCGCCCCAGATCTTATCAAGTATCTTCGGATCGTGACCGTTCTTCTTGCCGCCCTCGATAAACTTGGGCTTCATGGCGTCGACGATATCCTTCTTCTTCTTACCCATCGCCTTACGAAGGGCATCGCTCTCACCACGGGTGAAGTCGGCCAGAAGGCGCGACAACAACATCACCTGCTCCTGATAGACCGTAATGCCATAGGTATCCTTCAAGTATTTCTCCATAATGGGGATATCATAGGTGATCGGCTCCTCGCCGTGCTTACGACGGATGAACTGCGGGATATAGCTCATAGGTCCCGGACGGTAGAGGGCATTCATGGCAATGAGGTCCTCGAACACGGTGGGCTTGAGTTCACGCAGGTATTTCTGCATGCCCTGCGACTCAAACTGGAAAGTGCCGACGGTACGTCCCTGCTGATAGAGCTCGTAGGTCTTGGCATCGTCGATGGGAATCTTATCGAGGTCGATGTCGATGCCCCGTGTACGTTTGATATTGGCGCAGGCTTCCTTCAACTCCGAGAGGGTCTTCAATCCCAGGAAGTCCATCTTGATCAGGCCCGTCGACTCGATGACGTGTCCGTCATACTGTGTGCAATTGGTCTTGGTACCCTTGAAGTCAGGGTCATCTGCCGTCGATACAGGCACATGATCAGAAATCGGGTCACGGCAGATAATGAAGCCACAAGCGTGGATACCCGTACCTCTCACGGTGCCCTCGAGCATCTTGGCATATTTGATGGTGTTGGCGAGAGCCATATCCGAGGAAGCCTCCGCCTCGCGCAATTCCGGCACATACTTAATGGCATTGCCGAGGTTCATCTTCGTCGCCTTACCGTCTGGGCCATCTGGCAGACGATCCGGGATAGCCTTACAGAGAGCGTTGGAAATGCTCAGAGGAACCTTCTCGACACGGGCCACATCCTTGAGGGAGTTCTTCGTGGCCATCGTGGCATAGGTAATGATATGGGCACAGTTCTCATGACCATACTTATCCTCCACCCATTTCAGCACTTTACCTCGTCCGTCATCGTCGAAGTCGGTATCGATATCAGGGAGTGAGATACGATCAGGATTGAGGAAACGCTCAAACAGCAGGTCATATTTCAGAGGGTCTATCTTCGTGATACCCAGACAATAGGCCACCACACTACCAGCAGCAGAGCCACGTCCCGGACCCACCATCACCCCTAATTCGTCGCGGGCGGAGTTGATGAAGTCCTGCACAATGAGGAAGTAGCCCGGAAAGCCCATCGTTTTCATGATATGGAGTTCGAACTTCACACGCTCCAACACCTCAGTAGGGAGTGGGTCGCCATAAATGCGTCTGGCACCCTCGTAGGCGAGCTTAGCCAGATAGTCGGCCTCGAACTTGATGCGATAAATCTTATCATAGCCACCAAGTTTCTTGATTTTCTTCTCACCTTCTTCAGGCGAAAGCTGATTCTCACCGTTCTCATCGGTAGTGAACTCATCATAGAGCTGCTGCTCCGTGAACTTCTGCCGCCACTCTTCTTCTGTTCCGAAATCCTCGGGAATGGGGAAGAAAGGCATGATGGGATCGTTGTCGAGGCTATAGACCTCCACCTTATTTAATATATCAAGGGTGTTCGACAAGGCCTCAGGCACATCGCTGAAGATATCGTTCATCTCCTGCTGCGTCTTAAACCACTCCTGCTTGGAATAGAGCATACGGGTGGGATCGTCGAGATCCTTGCCCGTAGAGAGACAGAGCAGATGGTCGTGGGCTTCGGCATTCTCCTTATCCACGAAATGGGCATCGTTGGTACACACCAGTTTGATACCATATTCCTTTGCCAGTTCGATAAGCACCTTGTTGGCCTGTTGCTGCAGGGGGAAGGTCTCGCGGTTGGCTCTCTGAAGGGGATCGGTCACCTCATGACGCTGCAGTTCCAGATAGTAGTCATCACCCCAGAGACGCTTGTGCCATTCTATCGCCTCACGGGCACCGGCGATATCACCCTTCAGGATCTTCGCAGGTACCTCACCGGCAATACAGGCAGAACAGACTATCAGGTCCTCATGGTATTTCTCGAGTTCCATACGGTCTGTACGCGGACGGTTATAGAAGCCTTCGACCCAGGAGTTGCTGACAAGTTTGATGAGGTTCTTATAGCCATTGGCATTCTTGGCCAGCACGATGAGGTGATAGCCGCCGAGGTCTTCCTTCGTCTCACGCAGACTCTTGTCACCACGACGGGCTACATACATCTCACATCCGAAGATGGGCTTGAAAGGTTCGAGGCCCTCTTTCTTACGTGTCTTGTTCACGCCCATGCAAATGTCGTGAAATTCTTTAATACCGAACATATCTCCGTGATCGGTGATGGCCATGCCCCGCATGCCGTCCTTAACAGCTTTGTCTACAAGCTTTTGAATACTCGACTGTCCATCAAGTATTGAATAATATGTATGTACGTGCAGATGTATGAAATCTTCCATATTTTCAGAGAAAAAGCCCTATTGGCTGTTGGCAAAGATACGGCTAATTATTGAGAATACCAAAAGAAATGGCAGAAAAATTTGTAACTTACGTTAAAAAGTTGTACCTTTGCACACAAATTAATAACGACACCTAATTAAATAATGGGAGAAAGAATCAAAAAACTGAAGAAAATCAGGATTCATCGCGAAGGTACCCATGAACTCACATGGAGCGCTTTGGCCATTGTTGGCATCGCCTATCTGCTCTGGTATTCATTCAGCACTACCATACCTTTCTGGATCTTCATCGTCGTCTTTGGCGCTGCCTGGCTCATGGCGCTGAACTTCTATCGCTGCCCTATCCGCTATTACAACGGTGACACGGATAAGTTGGTTGTTGCGCCTGCCGACGGCAAGATCGTAGTAGTAGAAGAGGCTGAGGAAAACGAGTACTTTCACGACAAGCGCCTGATGATCTCTATCTTCATGAGTCCGCTGAACGTACATGCCAACTGGTTCCCCATCGATGGCAAGGTGAAGTTTGTCCACCATCAGGATGGCAACTACCACAAAGCCTGGCTCCCCAAGGCCAGCGAGGAGAACGAGCATGCCGACATCATGATTACCACGCCTGATGGCGAGGATGTGTTGGTGCGCCAGATAGCAGGTGCCCTGGCGCGTCGCATCGTGACCTATGCCAAAGAGGGTGAGGAGTGTTATATCGACGAGCATCTGGGCTTTATCAAGCTAGGCTCGCGTGTGGATGTCTTCCTGCCACTGACCGCCAAGGCCTGCGTCACTATGGGACAGCCCACAACTGGTGATCAGACCGTCATTGCAAAAATGAAGTGAATAGTGAGCATTAAGAAACATATTCCCAATACCATTACCTGCTGCAACCTCATTTCAGGCTGCATCGCAACGTATTTCGCCTTCATGGGTGATGCCCGGCTGGCGTTGCTTTTCATCGTAATCGGTGCGGTGTTCGATTTCTTTGACGGTATGACAGCACGTCTGTTGCACGTTTCCTCACCTATCGGAAAAGAGCTTGATTCGCTGGCCGACGACATTACTTTCGGCTTCGCGCCCTCAGCCATCGTGTTCAATTATCTTTGCACGTTCCATATCCATTGGCCCGTTCTTCCCTTCCTTGCCTTCATCATGGCTGCCTTCTCTGCCCTCCGGTTGGCTAAGTTCAACCTCGATGAGCGACAGGCCTTAGGATTCATCGGGCTCCCTACCCCTGCCAATGCCCTCTTCTGGGGATCACTGATTGTTGGTTTGGAGAACTGGAGTGCGGTAGCAAACTCTCAACTCTCAACTCTCAATTCTCAACTTCCCTATCTCGTTCTTATTGGAACCTTCATCAGCTGCTGGCTTCTTATTGCCGAAATACCCATGTTCGCCCTGAAGTTCAAGACCTGGGGCTGGAAGGGCAATGAGATAAAATACATTTTCATCCTCTCGTGCATACCGCTGCTGCTCTTCCTGGGCGTGAGCGGACTTGCAGCCATCATCGCATGGTATGTTATCCTATCCATTATTACAACCAAGAAAAGTAAAACAAACTAAAGACCTGTTATGTTCAAATTCATCATCGGCCTCATCATTTTCGGCTTGATAGCCCTAGCCATCATCATATTAGTGGTCATCAATTTCACCTATAAAGGCTTCCGTCAGCTGCGCAAGGCGGCAGAAGACCAGTACGAACTGAACCAGAAGCGGAAGGAGCAGAAGGAGAAGAATCCCTTTGGCGAAGACTATTTCAAGAGTGCCGACGGCGGTTCTCAGCAACGGACCCGTTATGCCCATCAGACCCGGCAATCCCAGCAGCCATCACAAAAAAACACCACCCGTAAGACAACTACGAGCGGTGGTGTAACGATTATCGACGAACGCGAGCCTGACAAGAAGATCTTCAGCCACGACGACGGCGAATACGTTGAGTTCGAAGAGGTTTGAGGCAGGTCTACGGATGCACCAAGGTGCCGATAGGCTCACCATTCATCACTTTTTTCAGATTCCCGACTACGTCCATATTGAAGACGTAGATAGGCAGGTTGTTGTCCTGACACATACAGACAGCCGAGAGATCCATCACCTTCAGACCACGATTGAGCACCTCCTGATAAGAGATTTCCTCAAACTTCGTCGCCGTGGGATCCTTCTCAGGGTCAGCGGTATAGACACCGTCCACACGTGTACCTTTCAGCATCACATCAGCCTCGATCTCCACACCACGCAGACTGGAGCCAGTATCCGTAGTGAAATAAGGCTGGCCCGTGCCTGCTGAGAAGATGCACACATAACCGGCCTCCATTGCCTCGATGGCCTTCCACTTGCTGTAGAACTCACCGATAGGCTCCATACGGATAGCCGTCAGCACCTTGTTCTTCACACCCTCTGCATCGAGGGCACTGCTCAGTGCCAGTGAGTTGATCACAGTGGCGCACATACCCATCTGGTCGCCCTTCACACGGTCGAAACCCTTCTTGGCACCACTCAGACCGCGGAAGATGTTTCCGCCACCAATCACAATTCCGATCTGGACACCCATCTCAGATACTTCCTTAATCTGATGTGCATAGTCACCCAGACGCTCAGGGTCGATACCGTGTCCCTGCTTTCCCATCAGGCTTTCACCCGATAACTTCAATAGAATTCGTTTAAATCTCATACTCATTTACATTTTATATTATTATTTGGCAATTAAATGACAAACTGCACCTCTTTAAAGGCATAAAGCCGTTCACGACCTTCCTGGTCCACAAGCAGAAGTCTGCCGTCTGGCAGCACATCCATTAGCCTTGCGGTAAAACGACTTGTTTTATCCTCGTAGAGACTATCTTTTCCTCTCTTGAAGAGCCTTTCCCTGTAATCAAAACAACTTGTTTTACACTGTGAGACCCGTTCAAAGGCTTCGAGGAAACATTTTAGCAACGCATCACGGTCTGTCTCCTGTCCTGTCAGCTGATACAGGGAGACAGGATTGGGGGCATCGCTCAGAAACACACGCTGATTCACATTCAGGCCGATACCGATGATGCTGTCCTTGATCACTGAGCCCTGCAGACGGTTTTCTATCAGGATGCCACAGATCTTCCTGTCGCCCACATAGATGTCATTCGGCCATTTGATCTCCGCCCTATCCTTCATATATGTTTCCAGCGTCTCACAGAGGGCAACGGACACTACCTCCGTGATATGAAACTGCTCATTAGCAGGAATCCCCTCCGGATGAATCAGCATCGAGAACGTCAGGTTCTTACCTCTTTCGCTCTCCCACGAATTACTGCCACAGCCTTTCCCCGCTGTCTGGTACTCCGCCACAACAACGATGACACAGGGGGACGGTTCTTTTGTTACATCGCGCGATGTAACAAAAGAACCGTCCCCCTGTGTCATCAGCCAGCGGTTGGTGGAGTCTGTTTCCTCGATATGAATAATCTTAAAATCCATAATCCGCTTGCAAAGATACAAATATTTTTGTAATTTTGCAGCATGATTGAGCAAGAACAACAGAAAAAAGACGAATTCTTCATGCAGCGGGCACTCGACGAGGCCCGTATGGCTTATAAGGAAGGTGAGATACCCATCGGTGCTGTGGTGGTATGCAAGGACCGCATCATTGCCCGCAGTCATAACCTCACGGAGACACTCTGCGATGTGACGGCCCATGCTGAGATGCAGGCCATCACCTCAGCTGCGAACCTCCTGGGAGGGAAGTATCTCACCGACTGCACCCTCTACGTCACCGTCGAGCCCTGTGTGATGTGTGCCGGTGCCATCGGCTGGGCACAGATTCCACGCATTGTCTATGGCTGTCTCGACGAAAAAAGGGGCTATCATGAGTTTGCGCCAAAAGCCATGCATCCCAAGGCCACCATTGTGGGGGGAGTCTTGGAAGAAGAATGTCGCCAGCTGATGCAGGACTTCTTCAAGCAGCGAAGATAACAGAGTTTTATTGGTCTTCTGCCTTCAGGGAATCTGGAAGGAAGGCAGCCTGATAGAATTTCAGGGTGTCAAGTGTGACATGCCGGTTATCGCCGACACCGATAGCGAGGAAGAAATGGCCCTCACGGGGAATGGAGTCCGTATTCGGCAGCACACGCATCCATTTCAGATTGCCTTTACCCTCCTTGCTCTCAGCACGGGTATCAGTCTGTGTAGAGTCCTTCTTACGGGTATCCTCCAGAAATTTGAACAGGTGGCTCGAGACATAGAGTTGCAGACTGTCAGAGGCATTCGTCCTGAAACCCACATCCATCAGACCGCCTTCTGCCGGCAGACTGAGTTCCTCCTGATCCCACTCCGCATATTCGTCACGCTGTTTGACCTCCACCGTACGCAACTCGCCATCTGCCACCAGGGTGACAATAGCGGTACGCTCCTTACCTGTGAGATTCTTCTCGGTGGTAATCACCTTCAGCGTGTCAGTACCTCCGGGACCCGATTCCTTCATCACCTGCAACCAGGGTTCCGGACTCGTTGCCTTCCAGGAACTGCTGGCATGAAACAGGAACATACTCACCTGATTCGGAATCGAATACAATTCCGCAGAAGTGTCAGAGTAGATCCTGACACCTCCTACTTTATCCTGCAGACATCCCGTCAACGACACCACCGTCGCCACAAGACAAGTCCAGAATGTAAATTGCCTCTGTTTCATACGGACAAATTGTTAATTTTTCGTGCAATGACGTTGCAAAAGTAGCAAATATCGCCCGAAGGAGCCCCATTCTGATGCAAAAAATCCACATTTTTATAAAATTATTTGTTTTTTAGGAATATTTTAACTACCTTTGCACCCTAGTGTGTATTCAAATTTAACTTAATTAATAACCAAATTTATGATGAAAAGACTTAGTTTGATTCTCGCCAGCCTTTTCCTGTACGTGGGATTGGCATTGGCACAAACGAAGGTTACGGGAACCGTCATCTCTCAAGAAGACGGTGAGCCCATCATCGGAGCCTCGGTAGTTGTCCAAGGCTCTAAGACGGGTGTCGTGACCGACATGAACGGACAGTTCTCCCTTTCAGTACCCGAAGGGAAGAAGATCGTCATCAGTTACATTGGCATGAAGACTGAGACCGTCACTCCTCGCAATGGCATGAAGGTGACGCTGGCAGCCGACGGCCAGTCACTGGACGAAGTCGTGGTAACGGGTATGCAGAAAGTGGACAAGCGCTTGTTCACAGGTTCGAGTACAAAGATTTCCGCTGCTGAGGCGAAGATCGACGGTATGGCCGATATCTCCCGTTCACTGGAAGGCCGTGCTGCCGGTGTCTCGGTGCAGAACGTATCAGGTACTTTCGGTACTGCTCCGAAGATCCGTGTACGTGGTGCTACCTCTATCTATGGTAACTCTAAGCCCCTCTGGGTGGTTGACGGTGTGATCATGGAGGATGTGACCGACGTATCTGCCGACGATCTGTCGAGCGGTGATGCCAACACCCTGATTTCCAGTGCCATCGCAGGTCTGAACTCCGACGATATCGAGACCTTCGATATTCTGAAAGACGGTTCGGCTACCTCTATCTATGGTGCCCGCGCTATGGCTGGTGTGATCGTTATCACCACCAAGAAGGGTAAGCAGGGTCAGGCCCGCATCAACTACACTGGTGAGTACACCATGCGCCTGAAGCCCAGCTATTCCACCTTCAACATCATGAATTCTCAGGATCAGATGGGTATCTATCAGGAAATGCAGCAGAAGGGTTACCTGAACTATGCTGAGACCTCCAATGCCGCTTCCAGCGGTGTCTATGGTAAGATGTACCAGCTGATTACCCAGTACGACGCTACCACAGGTCAGTATGGTCTGGCCAACACTCCTGAGGCCCGTGCCGACTACCTGCGCCAGGCTGAGTACCGTAATACCGACTGGTTCGACGAGCTCTTCTCAAACTCTATCCAGCACAACCACTCTATCAGCATCTCTACCGGTTCAGACAAGTCGCAGACCTATGCTTCTGTATCAGCTATGTTCGACCCGGGATGGACGAAACAGTCGAAGGTGGAGCGTTATACCGCCAACCTGAACAACACGTTCAAGCTCTCAAAGCAGCTTACTTTCAACATGATTGCCAACAGCAGCATCCGTAAGCAGCGCGCTCCTGGTACACTGTCATCTGAGACCGATGTGGTGAGCGGTGAGGTACATCGTTCATTCGATATCAACCCCTATTCCTACGCTTTGAACACGTCCCGTGCACTGGACCGTGACACCTATTACACACGTAACTATGCACCGTTCAACATTCTGAACGAGTTGGAGAACAACTACATCGACGTGGAGGTATTCGACATCCGCGTTCAGGGTGAACTGCGCTGGAAGCCTATCCAGAAAGTGGAACTGGCTGCACTGGGTGCCGTGAAGTTCAATCAGTCTTCACAGAATCACTCTATTCTCGATGATTCTAACCAGGCCAATGCTTATCGCGCCATGGGAACTTCTACCATCCGCGATAACAACCCGTTCCTCTATACCGATCCCGACAACCCCTATGCACAGCCTGTCACCGTGCTGCCTTATGGAGGTATCTACAACAAGACCACCAATAAGATGAGCGCCTGGGACTTCCGTGCAACGGCTTCTTACAACGATGTCTATGCCAACGACCACATCGTCAATCTCTATGGCGGTATGGAGGTGAACAACATCGACCGTACCTACGACTGGTTCCGCGGCTGGGGCATGCAGTACTCACTCGGTGAGATTGCCAACTACGCCTACGAGGTATTCAAGAAGGGTGCTGAGGAGAATGCCCAGTACTTCAAGCTTGAGAACACCCACGAGCGCCGCGCTGCCTTCTTCGGCACCGCCACCTATTCTTATAAGGGACGTTACACTATCAATGGTACCATCCGTTATGAGGGTTCCAACAAGCTGGGTAAGAGCCGCTCTTCACGCTGGCTGCCCACATGGAACGTGTCTGGCGCATGGAATGCCCACGAGGAGCCCTGGTTCGAGAAGGTGTTCAACAACACCCTGAGCCACGCCACACTGAAGGCATCTTACTCCCTGACCGCTGAGAGTGGTCCTAGCTGGGTAACCAACTCACTGCCCGTCATCAAGAGCTACAACCCGTGGCGTCCCTCTGCAGGTCTGCGTGAGAGCGGACTGGAAGAAACCGACCGCGCCAATGGTGAGCTCACCTTCGAGAAGAAGCACGAGCTGAACCTCGGTGTCCAGTTAGGTTTCTTCAACAACCGCATCAACTTCGAGTTCGACTGGTATAAGCGTAACAACTACGACCTGATTGGTATCGTGAACACGCAGATGGGCGGACAGAAGTATGGTAACGTGGCTTCGATGAAGTCAAACGGTGTGGAAATGAGTCTGACCACCACCAACATCAAGAGCAAGGACTTCACCTGGACCACCAACATCATCTACTCGCACACCCACAACGAGGTGACGGAACTGGAGAACAACCAGCGCGTGATCGACCTCATCAAGGGTAGCGGTTTCGCTATGGAGGGCTATCCCGTACGTTCGCTGTTCAGCATCCCGTTCAAGGGTCTGACCAACGAAGGTCTGCCCCTCTTCCTCGATCAGGACGGTAACATCACCTCTACCGGTATCTATTTCCAGACCCGTGAGAAGGAGAAGATGGACTTCCTGGAGTACAGCGGTTCTGTGGATCCCACAGACGTAGGTTCTTTCGGTAACGTCTTCAAGTATAAAGGTCTGACCCTGAACGTGTTCATTACCTATTCATTCGGCAATGTCGTACGTCTTGACCCTGTATTCAAGAACCGTTACAACGACCTGAACTCTATGCCGAAGGAGTTTGCCAACCGTTGGGTGGTGCCTGGCGACGAAAACAAGACCACGATCCCCGTGATTGCCTCACAGCGTCAGAACCAGAACGACACCGACCTGAGCTATGCCTACAATGCATACAACTACTCTACGGAGCGCATTGCCAAGGGTGACTTCATCCGCATGAAGGAGATCTCCCTGGGTTATGAGTTCCCCAAGCTGATTACCGATCCTCTGAAGATCAACAGCCTCTCTCTGAAGTTGCAGGCCACAAACCTGTTCCTGATCTATGCCGACAAGAAGCTCAACGGTCAGGATCCTGAGTTCTTCAATACCGGTGGTGTGGCAGTTCCTCTGCCGAAGCAGTTCACACTCACACTCCGTCTCGGTATCTGATAATATATAATAGGTACATATAATAATAATGATGATTATGAAGAAATATATAGGAATTTCAATCATAGCGATGGGCTTGGGCCTGACAGCTTGCGACGACTTCCTTGACAAATTGCCCGACAACCGTACGGAGGCCAATACCGAGGAGAAGATCCAGAAGCTGCTCATTGCCGCCTATCCGACCCACGACCACATGGCTTTCACGGAATATGCCTCCGACAATGTGGACGATATGGGTGAGAACAATCCCAACACCGAGCGCTTCATTGATCAGCTCTATAATTGGGAAGACCTGACAGAGACCGACAACCAGGACACTGAGTCGTACTGGATGGACCTCTATCAGTGTATCGAGACTGCCAACATGGCCCTTGAGGGCATCGAGTCGATGGGTGGTGCCACCACCAAGACCCTTAAGCAGGCCCAGGCCGAGGCACTGCTCTGCCGTGCTTATGCTCACTTCATGCTGGTGAACATCTTCGCCCAGCATTATGATGCCAACAATGCCACTGCACCGGGTGTCTCTTACGTCACTGAGACGGAGAAGGAGCTGAATCCACAGTATCAGCGTGAGACCGTGCATCAGAACTATGCACATATCGAGGCTGATATCGAGGCTGCTCTTCCGAATGTGGGCGACAGCTACTACACAGTGCCCAAGTATCACTTCAACCGCATGGCAGCCTACGCCTTTGCCACACGCTTCTACCTCTATTATGAGAAGTACGACAAGGCCATTGAGTGTGCCAATGTCGTGTTGGGCAGCAATCCCGGCACCGTACTGCGCGACTGGGCCGTGCTGGCCACCATGCCGTATGGTAACCCGCAGCAGCAGCCCACCACCCTGCATGTGATTGATCCGACGCTCAACTGCAACCTGTTGCTGATGACCTCTTATTCAAAGCAGGGCGTATATTTCGGTGGCTATCGTACAGGTACCCGTTACTCTCATAACTCCTACATTGGCAAGTACGAGACCATCGGTATGCAGGACGGCAATACCCTCACTGGTCTTGCAGCCGTATGGGGAGGCAACTACCAGTCATACGCCTATCAGGTGAAGCGCTATACCGGCAGTATGGACAAGTGGTCACAGTGGCGCATGCCTTATGAGTTTGAGACCACCGACCCTGTAGCAGGTATCGGCTATAGCCATACCGTCTACAGTGCCTTCACCACCGACGAGGTATTGCTGAACCGTGCTGAGGCCTACATCCTGAAGAAGGACTACAACAGCGCCATTACCGACCTGAACACCTGGATGCTGAATGTCCAGAGCGCTTCAACGAAGGCCAAGGGCTTCAGACTCACTACAGAGTATGTCAAGGACTTTATGAACAGTATCGAGTATGCCTACACTCAGAATTATGTGAAGGACAGAACCGGAAAGGTGCTCAAGTCCAAGCAGAATGCAAAACTTGACTCTGTGGTTACCGTTGGTAAGGATCAGGGTACGGTTTCTTCTCTCAAGAAGCATCTGAACCCCAAGTTCTCCATCGATGCTGAAGGTTCTGAGCAGGAGAGCCTGCTGCAGCTGGTGCTTGCCATGCGCCGTTACGAGACCATGCATGAGGGTAAGCGTTGGTTCGACATCAAGCGCTGGGGTATCAAGATCCCACGCCGTCTGATGGACGCCTCCAGCTATCCCGAGAAGATTACCGACTGGCTGGAAGTCGACGACCAGCGTCGTGCCATCCAGATTCCTATGAAGGTGCGTGATGCCGGCTACGAGCCCAACCCGCGTACGGAAACGCGCATTGGTAGTGGTATGGAAGAAATGTGCATTGAAGATTGAACATTGAAGATTGAACATTATGAAGAAGAATTTTAAATATATATTGCCGCTGATGCTGTTGGCACTGGGTCTCACCTCCTGCGAAAAGGATGAGATCAAGTCTGAGAGTGTCATTAACGTCGACAGCTATCAGAAGAATGCCTTCGACAAATGGCTCGAGGTGAACTTTGTCAATCCCTATAACATCGACTTCAAGTACCGTTATGAGGAGATTGAGAGCGACTATTATTACTACACGGTGCCTGCCAACATGGACAACGCCATTGTGATGGCTCACCTGGTGAAGTATCTCTGTATGGAAACCTACAATGAAGTGGCAGGTATCGAGTTCACACGCTCCAACTTCCCCAAGATGTTCTATCTGATTGGTGAATGGGAGTATCGTAACAACGGCTCTTTCATCCTCGGTACGGCTGAGGGTGGCAAGAAGATCCTGCTGGCAGGTATCAACTGGCTGAACTATGTGCTCGATGGAAGTTACGATTCATCGTACGACATCGCCGGTGGTCTGAACCACTATTATATCAAGACCATCCACCACGAGTTCACCCACATCCTGAACCAGACACAGGACTTCCCCACCTCGTTCCGCGAGATCAGCGGTGCTAAGTATGTCAGCGACAGCCAGTTCTCTGAGCCCTTCGTGAGTGTCTATCTCAAGCGCGGCTTCATTTCGGCCTATGCCCAGACCAACTACAATGAGGACTTTGCCGAGATGGTATCTGAGTATGTGACCCACACCCCCGAGTGGTGGGAAGCACAGATGAAGGCAGCAGAGGGTGTGTATGAGGATGATCCCGACCAGTCACAGACCGGCCGTGCTCTTATCGAGCAGAAGCTCGACATCGTGCGCTCTTATATGCATGACACCTGGAACATCGACATCGACGAGCTGCGTAACTGCATCCTGACCCGTCAGGCCAATGTCGTTGCAGGCAAGATCGACCTTCACGATATCTCAGTGGATTAATCACTTTAAAACAGAAGAATTATGAAAAAGATATTTATATTTTTGCTGATGGCGCTTCCGGCACTGATGTTACAGTCGTGTCTGAAGGATCAGGAAGACGTTTTTGACGAGTCTGCCTCCGCACGCATGAGCAACTATCTGAAGAATGCCGGTCAGGTGCTGACTGGTGCTGCCAACGGATGGGCACTCGACTATTATCCCGACCGCGACCAGAGCTATGGCGGCTATGCCTATACGCTGAAGTTCGACGGTGAGAAAGTAGAGATCCGCACCGAGCTGGGCGGCTACAAAGGCATGGAGGATTATTATGGCGGTGCCAGCACCTGCCTGTATAAGCTCGTTGCCGACGACGGCCCCGTGCTGACGTTCGATACCTTTAACGATGCTATTCACGTCTTTGCCACACCGTCACCCGACTACTATCAGGCTTACGACGGCGACTTTGAGTTCATCATCATGGAGGCAACGCCCCAGAAGGTGACCCTCAAGGGCAAGCGCTCAGGCAATATCATGTATATGTATCCTCTTGAGCGCAGTGCTGAGGAGTACATGGCTGATGTAATCGCTATCTCTACCGAACTGCCCATCGTGGGTGCCAGGGGAAATATCGGTACCGAGGCCGTGACAATGGACATCACCCTCGAAGGCAACAGACTGACCCACGAGGCAGAGATTGAATACGGCGACACATCATTCATTGCCCCCATCGTGGCCTACGACAAGGGTATCCGTTTCTATGAGCCTCTGGAGATTGGCGGTAAGAAGATCTATCAGATGCAGTTCGACAACAACGCCATGACACTCACCTGTACCGACGAAGGCGCTACCGACGTGGTGCTGGCAGGTATCATGTCACCTTCTACCCTGATCAAGATCACTGGCCAGAGCATGGCCTTCGACAACAGTGCCAACACGATGACCTTCAACGTCAACAAGCTTGAGGAGTATACCCTTACTCCTGATGTCGACTGGATCCACATTTCCACCAGCGGCAACACATTGACGATTACTGTGGATGCCAACAACTCCGGTGCACCGCGCTCAGGTTCTATCACTGTCAAGGTTGGTGAACTGAAGGATGTCATCTCCGTCACACAGATCGAAGTAACCGACTTCCTCGGAGAATACACCATGACCAGTCTCGACTCCGACGACAAGGCCTATAGCTCACCTGTAACCGTCAAGGATCTCGGCAATGGCGCCTACAGCCTGACATTCAACTATCCGAATGCCAACTATCCGCAGACCATCATGATGACCTGGAACCAGGATGCTACACGCTTCGAGTTCAGCAGCGGTCAGTACACAGGTCGCCTTGGCAACTACTATGCATTTCTCTGCTTCATCGATGCAGCCTTCGACTACTGGTCAAACACCAGCACCACCGGAACAGCCTACTTCATCCCGTCGATGAACAGCGAAGGAAAGATTGTGCTCACTATCGGTGGTACATACAGTAGCTTTGCTGTGGGTGGTCTTTGCCTGTTGGTTGGTAACGACGATAACATTGCCAACATGTTAGGCTGGTACGAGGCCTTTACGTCAGTAGCTTTTACAAAGAATTAAAACAGTAGACAATTATGAAAAAGATATTATGCTTTATCCTATTGCTTGCAGGCGTGACCATGGTCACGTCCTGCGGCGAAGATGATGCCACATACACGCCGATAGCTCCGCTGGAGATACTGTCGAATAATGTGCTCTTCGAGACGGCAGGCGGCACGGGCACCATCACGGTTAACACCTCTGATGCACTGACAGCCACCACCGCAGCCACTTGGCTCTCTGTTTCCGTCAGCGGCAACACCGTTACCGTGACAGCTCCTGAGAACACCTCTCTCAACGGCCGTTCCGGTCTTATCGAGCTGAAGGCCGGTGGCAAGACTGCCAACATCACCGCTACCCAGAAGGGTCTGGCCTTTGGTGTGACAGAAGGTCTGGAGTATAAGGTCGATGACCAGGCCAATGTCCTGGAGCTGAACTTCTCGAACTCCCTCGCTCCCACCGTCAAATCCTTGGACGAGTGGATCCAGCCCACACTCGATGGCACCAAGCTCACGCTGGCCATCGCCGAGAACAATGTCCGCAAGGCCCGTAGCGGCCAGGTGGTCGTAGGCTGTGGTGGCTATTCCGACACCATCGTCGTCAATCAGGATGCCCTGACCTTCGAGGTTTCTGAAAACCAGTTCCAGTCGAACGACAACAAGGGTGCAAGCTTCGAACTCACATACAACGCTTCGAAGAATATCTCCCTGTCAAGAGACGTCAGCTGGATTGGTGCAAAGGGCAGTGGCAACACCATCACCATCACCATCCCCGACAATGAGGAGGGCGGCCTGCGCACAGGTCACCTCTTTATCAAGTGCGGCGACGAGGTGGAGAGCATCTTCATCGCACAGTTCGACATCACCAAGGAGGTAGCATCCGGTTACTACGTATTCTGGTATTATGATGCCAACGCAGGCGACTGGTCATATATGCCCGCCTATATGGATCTCGAGCAGGAAGCCATGATTGTGCAGCTGAGCGACGACCTGATGTACACCATCCCCGTTATCTTCGATCCTGAGACATTGGCCCTGTATGCAGGTCCTTCCACCGAGTTCGCTGGTATGTATGGTCAGTACTACTGCTACTGGGTATGGCGCTCTACAGCTGGCACATGGTCTGGCTACACAGGAAAGAGATACTCCGTTGGTGAGTACATCGTTGATGAGTATTCCGACGGTTCCGTTGCACCGTATATCGGATGGGGTGGTCCTCTCGGCGACAACACCATCGACGCCTGGGCACTGCGTGCCATGAAAGCTGAGGGCCTGAATGCCGACAACAATGCCGGCTATCTCGCCACCTTCTACTATCCGCAGATGGAGCCGTGGCCCACGGAGGCCCGTGGCAAGGACGCTAAGATCACAAGCCTGCAGGGCATCCGCACCTTCCGTGGTCACACCGGCAAGCGTGCAGATCTCAAATACGTCCTCAGACCAACTGAAGATTAATTAAAGGGCTACGGCCCACTCTTCTAAAGAAAATCCCCGAATCCTTTGTTGTTTCGGGGATTTTTCATATCTTTGCACAATAAAGAGATGATATAATGAAATGTCCAAAGTGAATAAGTTATAACTTGAATAACTAAGGCAGTTCGGCTACAACCTTCCTGTAGACGCTATACTTCACGTCCTCAATCAGGCCGTCTTTACGAAACCTTGCAATAGCTTTTGAGGCACCAGACTGAGAACAGCCGAAGCAATCCATGAATTGCTGTGTCTTAAACTCATCAGGCAACTTGCGGAAACACTCTTCGTAGCGGGTGGTACGCTTTCTGACTACGAACTCCTTGTTTTGGTCGGCAAAGTAGTTGATAGCCATTTCGCCAAAGAAGAACTGCTGACACTTGTATTGGATTTCCATCGCCAGATGGCAGAGCCGCTTGTCAGTGTCATCCATCGTCAGCGTCTTCGACTCCTGCCACTCATCCCAATGGCGCATCAGAATGAACGGAAGCGACACGCCGATGCCGTAGTATGGGATTCTCTTCAGCAAGGTTCTATCTGCTTTGTCGCCATTGAACTCCGCAATCTCCAGATGGCTTGATTGCCAGTCGTAGGTCTCATCGTTGAGTGGCTCGATGGGGATTTCTCCCTCTACCTTATCTAAACGATAAGCCCAAGTACGAAGAGCCTCGTTGGCATTGGGGTCCACTTTCTGGTGACGTTGTGCCATACCTTTGTCAGGCAAGGGAATCACGGCCAGTCGGGTGCTCATACCAGTACCGAAGTTTCGCTGATTCACCTTGCGGTGAAGTGCATATGGCGTGCCGGTATAGATGAAGTTCCAAAAGACATTGAACATGCCGGTGATACTTTCCTGATTGGCGTACATCTGGCCATCCTGCTCGTTGTGGAACGATTTCAACTCCAAGATTTCCCTATCCTTCCAGTCGCCACCTTTATTATTCTTGGTGACGTTATCCAGCTCCGAGTCGAAACTGAACATATGGAGATTCATGGGAGTGCCCTGAACATTCTCCACCGCTGCCAACATGTGCCGAATGAACTCACCCGTAGCCGTTCGCGCAGGGTGAACACGGATTCCTACTACAGGCTTTTTCAGGGCATCACCCTTCTGGGCCTTGGTTGAAGTAGTCCTTTCGGTTCTGCCATCCTTATACCTATTAACAGCGTCAATGAGACATTGATCTGCCTGGATCATCGGATCTGCAATCTTGAAGTAAAACTTCTCAATCACATTCTTACCCGCTCCAGGGTCACCGATGATAAAGATGCAATAGTTCAAGCGACGCACAATCTCCGGCTCATACCAGAAGTGGTAGTAAGCACGGGTCATCAGCGTGCCAAACAAAGCAGCAGAAGAAAAGAGAATAGCAGGCATCTTGTGAGGGTGCGCATTCAAGAACAACTCCTTCATACAGGGATAGTACTCTGCCATTTCTTGCAATTCCTCAGCCCACTTATCCAGCGGCAGCATCCCGTAGATGTCCTCAGCGTCACACGGGGTCTGGCATTTCTGTGATGTCGCTTGCGATGTCACAGAAGTGCCTGACCTTTTACCTTTGCTCGTAATAACGCGAAAAGACCGCAAAGATACAAAAAAAATCCCAATAGTTGCGTAAACTATCGGGAAATTATGAATAATTAGCAATGACTATCGGTTGGCTAAAAATCCGATGGCATTGCGTCGTTCTCGTCTATAAACATAGTCTTCGTTTCGCCGCAACACTCCACCTCCACTTCATAATTGATGTCATCATAGAGATTGCCAATATGGACGCAGTTAACATAAAGTCCCTGTGCCATAAAAGACTATTGTAATAGTTTCCTAACCTCATCAACTTTCATATCAGCACCCTGGGCAATCTGCTCAAGAGACAAGCCCATAGACTGCAAACGATGAATGGTGTCTATTTTTTCATGGAACATACCTAACTGTATCCCTTTGCGCTCTGCCGTTTCCAGAGTACTGGTATAATCCCAGTATTCCTTTTGACTTGCCTCGTATAATCTGCGTTCTGCATCAGAGTACTTTGCAATTTCTGCCTGATCAAATAATCTTTGAAATATACGGTCTTGCAGGGCTTTGGGGCGTTCCAACAAACGAGAGAGGTTACGTAAAACAAACATCCACTTATCGAACATCGTTACCAGTTCGTCCTCAGACTTGTTGAACTTAGGCATTTCCAGGTACACGAACGTGAGCTTATTATAAAAAACGTGGTTGTCCTCGACGTCCTTCAGCTTTACCTCATGACGATAGCTGTCAGCAGGATATTCATCGTTGGGGAACTCGAAATTCAATATGCCGACGGTATAGACATCCTCCAGATGATAGTCCCATTTGCCCTTGGGAGCCTGCTGGCGAATAGGTGTAGTGGCATAATATACGCTACGATCTTTGAAATAAGTCTGCTCTGCCTTCTGCATCTCAACAATGAAACGGCTTCCATCCTTGGTCATACAATAGACGTCGAACACAGAACGGCGGTCGCCATAGCCATCGCCCAGATTCTCACCGTTCAGATACTGAACATCCTCAATCTCCCTCTCGCTATTATTGAAAAGGGCATTGAGAAAACTGATGAGCAAGTCCTTGTTCATCTCCGTTCCAAACAACTTCTTGAAGCCGAAGTCGGTGTACGGGTTTATGAATATCTCCCTTGTATCGTCTGCCATAACTTTATCCTATTTTTATCTTCACATCTGCCATTACTCTGTTCAAGCAATCATTTCAGTCTGCAAAGATAACGAAAATTTGGGAGATAACGGCTAATTATCTCAGAAATTACACATTATTTAATAGAATGCATAGTCATTGCATTGACATTTGACTATCATCCAAAAGAGTCAATGTCACATCGGGGTCAGGATACTTCGTGAGATTATCTGCCCCCAGTGTGACAGGCTACCGCTATCTTTCTGTTCGTTATTTTGCTTCTTGCTTGTCGCTGATATGCTTTTTGATTTTCTCGATGAGGGTGCGAGTCGGCTCGATTTTCTCAACGGCTTCCTTCTTGCTGATTTCAATAGTACAGTTATACTCACCATTCTCGCGGAGGGTCTGTAACCTTGAGTATAATTGCCCTTCATCATCGGTGAAGATGCCCTCCTTAACATAGAACATGTGGAATCGGTTGACTGCGCCGCGATGTGTTCCAACCTCATGCTGCTCGCTAATGAGCAAAGCACTGACAGCGTGGAACAGGGCATAGTAAAGGCGATTGGCTACCATTGCCCACAGCTCGTTCTGAAACTGAACCTCCATCTCACGGAGTGTCTTTTCTGCACGCTCCAGCTCTAATGCGACTAATATTCGGCGATCTTCTTCTTTAAGACTCATAAATCAGTTGTTTGTCTTGTTCAACGTTGTAAAAGAACATGCTGTGCGGGCCGTTGTACCATTCGTCCTTCGAGTAGGTGTGTACACTGAACGACTGCCAGAGATCGTAGCCGCGCACAATGATGGGATAGGCGTAGCGGCGGAAGTTCTCGTCGCTGTCGCCTTCGTTGTTTAGTAGCAACAGTAGGTCCCAGTCTGAGTCCTCATGGGCATCGCCGCGGGCGCGTGAGCCATAGAGGTAGAGCATCGAGCCCTTGGGGAGGACCCGAGCGGCCACCTGCCGGATGTTGTCTATCACTTGAGTTCGTTCCATGTTTTTGTCATTTTGTCTCGTATCACTTTCGTAACACGCCGCAAATATACGAAAAAGAATCCGAAAACAAATGCCTTTTTCCTTTTTTCTTTAAAAATTCGCTTCAAATATGTCTATAAAGTCTTATACCAACTTATTCCACTTATTCACTTATTCACTTTGGACATTTAGGTTTTTAGATAATAAGGGTATAGGTACAACAGGTTAGTTTAATATTATATATTATTATATATATTATAATATATATAATAATATATAATATCTTAATGCCAGTTTCTGAAAATACAGATGTCCAAAGTGAATAAGTTATAACTTGAATAACTTACCCCAGCCGAGGCGGCTACGATGGCATGTTTAGTTGGCTTAGGCGGGCGGTTGGGTTGGCTAAGAGGTGAATGGAGCCGGCAGCGGGGCGGAAAAAGAAAATGAAAATAATTCGAAAAAGTTGCTCAAAAATTTGGATATATCGAATATTTTTCGTACCTTTGCAACAAAGTTCTTGCTTAATGCAAGCGGCTAAAAGCCGAGCGGCAAAACCACTTCGAAAGTCGCGAATTTCGCATCGTGGAGCAGCTTAAAAGGACTAAGGAAAACGCTTGAAGGAAGAGGATTGATTTCAAAACCATTCTAATCAATTTTCTATTATGGCATCACAAAAGATTGCAATGGGGATTAATCTCCGACAGAACAAGATCATCGGCTCTTCGGCCTATGGTAAGTATTATCCCGAGGTGGACACTCAGAAGACCCTGAGCCTTCGTGGTTTCGCCAAGCACATGACCGATCACGGCTCGCTCTACGGACGTGCCATCGTGGAGGGTGTGCTGATGCAGATCACCGAATGTCTGCCCGAACTCGTGGCACAGGGCATTCCCGTCCAGCTGGGCAACCTGGGTACCTTCTACCCAACAGCCGAGGTGGCCAAGGACGGCGCCGTGCTCGACATCCCTCAGATGGACGGTCTGAACCCGAACGACATCGTGAAGGCGATCCACATCCGTTTCCTGCCCGACGCCACCAAGCTCGACAACCTCTGCGGTCCGGCCTTCAAGGACGCCTGCACCCTGGAGTTGCGTAACATCGTCGACACCCAGAAGGTGACGGTCAACGGCAAGCAGAAGACGGTGACCACCCTGAAGCCCATCGCCACCGCCGTGGCAGAGTGGAAGGCCCAGAACGGTCAGGGCGGCGGTTCTTCGCAGAGCGGCAACGGCGGCAGCCAGAGCGGTGGAAACGAGAACCAGGGCGGCGATGGCGGCGATGGCGGCGACGGACTCACTAATGACTAAGGCCTATGAAGAAGCGGATCATTGAGATTGCGGTGAAGGTAGTAGTAGCCGCGCTCACGGCCTTCCTGACGGCCATCACCACCACGAGCTGCATGGGCTACGGTCCTTTCTAGGATCAATTCTCCCCAAAAAAACAATGGCGATGTTGAAAAACACCGCCATTGATTTTTATAGAATCCTCAGGGATTACTCTGTAAAGCCAGAGTACTTCTTTCCTTCTACACGATAGTGAGAGAAGTCTGTATAACCGTATCTTGCAGGATACGGGTCATCGCTGAATGTAATCTCAAATGAGATGCTATCGCAGGCTACACCGTGGAGGTTCCTGCCAGCGCCCGGAAGGATCTTACCGTTGGTTACAGTAACCTTACCCCCGCCTTCAACATTTTCGCTCTCAGCAGCGGTAAAGGTCTTGGCAGCGTAGTCGATGTTTGCAAGGAACTGCAAACCCAGGTATGAATCCTGATCAGACATCCACATCTGTGTGGTGCCATTATCAGCCTTGTTGTAGGTAAAGATGGTACCATCGGTCCACTCTTCCTCTTCTCCATTAGGCCATACAACATACCACGTAACATCCCAGTTACCACACATATCCTGAATGTTGGTTCCACCCGGCTTTTCGTCGGTCTCCACATCGCAGGCCGTAAAGCTCATACAGAGCATCAGGGCCATTGCCATCATTGAAATATATTTCTTCATAATCGTCTTACTGTTAATCTTTGTTCAATACGATATCCATTACAACAGACCCTGCATAAGAAAGGCTGTAGCTGATTTTACCAGTTTCGGGATCATAGACACCATCCTTGATGAAGTCCAAACCATCGCCCCAACCCTTAATATAGCTTGAAAGAAGTGAGATGGTATTGTCGGGATTCAGACTTACATAACCAGTCATAGCGTAATTGCCGCCATAACCGCGAATCTGCTCATACCATCCACCCAGAAGGTCGTTACAATAGAAGATGCCAGGTACATACTCGGTGAATTTAATACCCACACAAGCACTGGTATTACCATAATTAGCAGCACGATCAGCGAATGTCAGCTTATTCTTACTATAGAGACTAGCTGCCATATCCGTTGAATAGGTACCTGCAATAGAAGCAGTCACAGAGGGATCGTAAACCACCACTGTACGGCTGACGCTGGCAGAGAAGCCATCGTCGTTAACAGCAGTGTATTCGATATCGTAGAAACCTACAGTGTTCACATCAACTTCATCTGCTCCTATTGTAATCACTCTGTTCTGACAGTCTTGACCTGCCAGAGTAGCCTTTACGCCAGGATCAGTAAAGGGGGTTCCAATGGGCACAAGCATCATCTCGTCACCCTGCATCTCCAAGTTCACATAATAGGTCAGGCGGGAGTCTGTCTTCTCGTAGTCATCACTGCACGATGTCAGACCGAGGACAGACATTCCAAGCATCAGACCATAGAAAAATATCTTTTTCATAAACTCTTGTCTTTTTGATTAATACTTCTTCTCATTTATTTCACATCCCAAAACACACGGTCACTCAGCAGTTTCACAGCAGGTGTGTTCTTGTTGTAACGACGAGCATTGCTGGGGTAAGGAACGCGCTTGGCCAGACCTTCACCTTCGATGAAGTTGATACCAGGATTAATGAAGTCACCGGCTTTGTAGTCAGTAGAGCCTTCAAAGACGGTCTTTGCAGGAATAGAGGAGAGAGCGGGCACATCGGTACGACGGGCCTCAGACCAAGCCTCCATGTGGTTGCGATAGAAGAAAGCAACCCACTTCTGCATATAGAGAAGCTTCAGTTTGTCAGTCTGGTTAGCCTGGGCACTCCAGCTGGTCTTCGGAGCAGCGAGGAAGTCGTCAGCACCTGCGATGCCACGAGAAGCAAAGTCAGCCTTCACAGCAGCCTCGTAAGCAGCCTTAGCAGCAGCGTCGTTGTTACCGAAACGAGCCTGCACCTCAGCAATGAGGAACTGCAGCTCACTCTGTGTGAACAGATAAACCGGCATAGCCTTAGCGGGCGCACGGTTGATGTTGCTCACGTAAGTGTCGTTATAGTTAGAGCCAATACCAA
>JAEETD010000022.1 GCA_016290175.1 Prevotella sp.
ACCACCGATACCACTGATCTGCACACCCTTTAACACCTCATGCTTTGCAATCTCAAGAATATGACGCAGGGCAATGGGTTTCACGGCACGTCCGGAATAGCCGGAAACGGTGCGTCGACCCGACACCTCAGCATCGTCGGCCATCGTGACCGACTTGATGGTGTTGATGGCTGAGATGGCATCGGCCTTGGCAAAGAAGGCGGCCATAGCAGGGTGATAGATATGAGTGATATTGGGTGTCATCTTTGGAATGACGGGTAACTTCACGGCATGTTTCACAATATTGGTAAAGATAGCCACCAGTTCTGCGTTCTGACCTACGTCGCTGCCCATGCCCGTCGTTCGCATCTGAGGACAGGAGAAGTTCAGTTCCACGGCATCGCAACCAGCCTGCTCAGCCATCATGGCCAACTGGGCCCACTGCTCTTCGGTTTGTCCCATGATACTGGCCACCACCACCTTCTTGGGATAATCTTGTTTCAGGCGACGCAGGATGTCGAAATCCATCTCGACAGGATTCTCGCTCAACTGCTCCATATTGCGGAATCCATAGAAATCGCCATGTACACCATTGCTATGAACGGCATCAAAACGGGGCGACACCTCCTTGATCTCCTGCAGACAGATGGTCTTATAGAACACGCCAGCCCACCCAGCCTCAAAGGCACGGGCCACCATCTCGTAGTTGGTACACACCGCCGAGGAAGCCAGGAAGAAGGGGTTCTCGCAATGAATGCCACAGAAGTCAATCTCCAGACTGGGATAGTCGGCGGTGACATCGTCGGGATGGATGCTGCGAAGCATCTCTTTCAGACGGATAGGCCAGTCGTAGCGGATACAAGCCGCCTCGGCTGCCTCCAGGTCAGCATCACTACAGTCAGCCACCCAGCGCAGGGCAGGTTTGTGGTTGTCGAAACGGATTGCACGGACGGCTCTGGCGGGGTCGCCGGTCTTACATGCCATCGTACAGGGAGCCTCCTGACACAACAGACACCTGCTGGCTTCTTCATATATGTTTATTCGTTTCATTGCTTTACTATTTTAATAACTTCCGGATGCAAAGATACATAAAAAATCCCGTACAGCCAAGCGATACGGGAAATATTTACTTCGGCTTTAGGTCGGCATATTCTTTTGCGACATTCTCGATGCAGGGACAATCCTTCTGGGGGTCGAGATCATGGTGCCCTACGATCACAGCGCGGGGGTAAGTCCGGTGTAACTGTCGCAACAGCCATCTGAGCGCCTTCTTCTGCTCTGGCGTGCGGGTGTCGTCGGGTTGACCGCGGATGTCCAGCCCGCCCTCGTAGCAGACGCCTAACGAATGGGCATTATGGTTCAGGCAATGCGCACGATTTTTCAAGTTTAAACACATATCTCAATTTTAGTAAGATTTCATCTCAAATTTCTATTTCTAACTACATACCTACATAAAATTATTCAGATTTGCCGTAAATAAAGGCATTTTGATTATTTCAAAACTACATGTTACATACATTTTACCTACATAAAACTACATTCTACCTACATAAAAATGACCGAAAAGGCGGCTAACAGAAATGATTATTGGCTCTTACGAACTTTACAATTCGTTGCTATTAATAAATTCTCTAGAGAATATAATGCTCTCATTAGGCCTGGCAATTGCTAAGAAGTTAGATAATTGCTCAATTCTCTAGAGAATATACTTGCAAATACTAAGCAGAAAACCTACGATATCCCTTCTTCGACTTTGTAACCTCCCTTATCGACTCTATAAACATGTAGGAAGAATGTAGTATTATGTAGTTATAATGTATGTAGGAAACAAATGAACTTATAACCATATGTCTGATTATCAATAGTTTAACTCAAGACTATGTAGTTATGTGGGTAAAAATATAAATTTTAAAACTATTTTTCGATTAGAATTGAGTGTTTTTCTCATCTTTACCAAATCTTTCCTATCCTTGCTACTATATTGTGACAGAATTTAGAATAATGATCAGTGAGGCTTCTTTCTTATTATTTTGCATCCATCTGAAAAAAAAGACAACAGGTACACGTTCCTGTCTGTACTTGATAATGTATATGATGACTTGACACAACGCATTCTAAATCTGGCCAACCTGAATCCTACGGAATTGCGGGTAGTGTATCTGCTAAAGATTGGGGTTCAACCCGCCGATATGGCCACTATCCTCTGCAAGAGCAAAAGTGCCATCTCTATGATCCGTACCCGTATGTATGAGAAGATCTTCGGAAAATCGGGCACAGCCACTGCTCTCGATGAATACATCCAGAACTTCTGATGACCCTTCATCTTCATTATATTATAGTAGGGACACTACGAAGGCCATCGCCGCCGCCCTCGCCGTCAAGCATGAGATCAGGAATCATAGTAACAGAGGATTTTTAGGAGCCCACAAGAACCCACAGACCTGTCCCAGTGAGTTCCGGGGATGCCCCCAGTGAATACGTGTTACACAATGGGCAGGGAGATGCCGCAGATTTTCTGATAGACGTCGAGGGCGTAGACGTCGGTCATACCGCTGATATAGTCGATAACGGCCATGAGACGTGTTTCCAGATCGGGGGCATCGATGTCGTACTGACTGCTGACACGGCTGATGAGCTGTTTGGAGTAGAAGCGGTCAGGATGATGGGCAGCCTCAACGAAATGCGTCATCAGCGTCTCCATGATCTTATAGCCCGACAGTTCCACATCAAGGACCGGACGGCTCTTATAGATGCGCTTGACAGAAAGCGCTGCACAGTGTTTATAAGCCTCGCAGGGCTGCGGAGCGATATGATCGATGAGCGAGCCTTCGAAAGTGCCGCTGAGAAGATCGTCTTCGTGTTCGACAAACACCTTCACACATTCATTCTCTAACAGACCAATGGCACAAGCACGCATATAGACAATCTTTTCATTATCATCGGTCAGTCCTTCGTCGAGGATGCGCTGCTGGATCTTCCCACGGGTCGTTTCATCGAAGAAACTAAGCAGTAATCCGGCCGTTTCGTCGTATGAAAGAATTTTAAGTTTATGAGCATCTTCCAAGTCCATGATCTCATAGCATATATCATCAGCAGCCTCCACAAGATAGACCAAGGGATGACGGGCGAATTTCAGGGGATCGCCAGGTTCAGACAGGCAAATAATGCCCAATTCATCGGCAATTCTCCTAAAGATATCACGCTCGGAATTGAAGAAGCCGAACTTTCCCTTCTTACTGGGAGCTGAGGAGGAATAAGGGTATTTTACGATACTGGCCAGCATGGAATAAGTCATGACAAAACCACCGACTCGCCTACCCTTGAACTGATGGGTGAGCAGACGGAAGGCATTGGCATTACCCTCGAAGTGGGTGATGTCGTCCCAGAACTGATGACTGACCTCACGCTGCAGGTCGCTCCCTGGCCCCTCCGTGAAATAGGTCTGGATAGCTTTTTCACCACTATGACCGAAGGGTGGATTGCCCATATCGTGCGCCAGACAGGCCGTAGCTACAATCTGCCCGATCTCGGAAAAAAGTGTATTCTCGAGCTCCGGATGACGGACAACCAGCTGACGGGCCACATCATTGCCCAGCGACATACCGACACTGGCCACTTCCAAGGAATGGGTCAGACGATTATGTACGAAGACACTTCCCGGTAAAGGGAACACCTGGGTCTTGTTCTGCAGACGACGGAAAGGAGCAGAGAAAATCAGACGGTCATAGTCGCGTTTGAACTCTGTGCGGTCGTCGTGACGCTCGGGGTGTTTATGCTCCTGCCCGAGACGCTTGTTGGATATTAATTTCTGCCAATTCATCATAACTTGGCCGCAAAGATACGCTTTTTTTAGGCAAAAGAACAAAAGAAACATAAAAAAATTATGTTTTTATGTCATTTGTCACAAAAATATTGTACCTTTGCACATTATTAAATGAGTTTTCGAAAACATGTTAACAATAAAAGTAGTAAACAAAGGCCACCAACCATTGCCGCAATATGCCACCAGTCAGAGTGCCGGTATGGACCTCAGGGCCAATCTTGATGAAGCGATCACGCTGAAGCCATTGGAGCGTCGTCTGATTCCTACAGGCCTTCATATTTCCCTGCCTGCAGGCTATGAGGCACAGGTTCGTCCACGCAGTGGACTGGCATTAAAAAAAGGCATTACCGTGCTGAACTCTCCTGGCACTATCGATGCCGACTATCGCGGAGAAATCGGCGTTGTCCTGATTAACCTTTCGCAAGAAGACTTCGTGGTGGAGGATGGTGAGCGTATCGCCCAAATGGTAATCGCCCGACACGAACAGGCTGATTTTGAGGCTGTTGAGGTGCTCGACGAAACCGTCCGGGGCGAAGGAGGATATGGACATACGGGGGTGAAATGAGATGGATGATGTAAGATGGAAGAAGTAAGAAGGAAGATATTCGGATGGATGGGGATGGTCGTTGTGGCTGCAACGTCCTTTTGTGCTTGTGGCACGGCCCAGAAGCCCGTGGCCCAGTCTTCCCAGGCTCCTGTCATCAAGCCTCTGTCTGCCGAAGAACGGCGGAAATACGACCAGTTCTTCCTCGATGCGATCATAGAGCGTGAGAAAGGACATTCCGATGCAGCCTTCGACCTGCTGCGCCATTGCCTGGACATCAATCCAAATGCCTCGGAGGCACACTATTTCCTGGCGCAATACTACAACGCCCTCGACGCCGATTCCCTCTCGCTGGCCCATTTCCAGCGGGCAGCAGAGCTGAATCCCGACAATGAGACCTATATGGAGACATTGGCTCAGGTCTATATCCGGCAGAAGGACTATAAGACGGCCATCAGTGTGGTGGAGCGTCTTTACGACCGTAATAAAGACAGGGAAGATCTTCTGGAAATGCTCTTCTCACTCTATCAGCAGGTGAAGGATTATCCCAATGCCATCTCCGTTCTGGAACGTATCGAGAACATCGACGGAAAAAGCGAACGCCTGTCGATGGCCAAGAGCGAATGCTACACACAGATGGGTAATCAGAAAGCCGCCATCGCCGAGATAGCAGAACTGGCCAGGCAGTATCCCCACGACCTGAACTATCAGGGTCTGTACGGAGATCTGCTGATGATGAATGGCGATGAGAAACAGGCATTGGAGGTATTCCATCAAGTATTGAACGAAGAGCCCGATAACAGCCGTGCCCTGATGTCGTTACGCAACTATTATCAGGCCAAGGAAGATACCCTCACGGCTGATTCGCTGCTGGAACGCCTGTTGCTGAGCCGCACCACCCAGGAGGAAAACAAAGTTTACCTGATCCGACAAGAAATCATGTCCAGCGAAGCCAATGGGGGCGACAGCACCAAGGTACTGTCTCTCTTCAAGAAGATGAACGCCCTGCAGCCTGATGCTGACATGCTGATTCTGCAAGCCAGCTATATGGATCTGAAGAAGATGCCGAAGGACAGCATCAACCCCGTCCTGGAACAAGTACTCAGCATTGCTCCCGACAACGCTGCCGCACGACTCCAGCTGGTGGCCAATGCCTGGGAGGCAGAAGACATGAACCGTATCGTAGACCTCTGTCAGGCAGCCCGTCAGTACAATCCCGACGAGATGGCCTTCTATTATTATCAAGGCATCGCCTACTACAAACAGGAAAAGCTTGACGAAGCCCTGTCGGCCTTCCAGAATGGCATCGGGGTGATCAATGATAACAGCAATCCCAATATCGTTTCCGACTTCTACGCCGTAATGGGCGATATCCTCCATCAGAAAGGACTGGCAGAAGAAGCATACGCCGCCTATGACTCCTGCCTACAGTGGAAGGATGATAATATCGGATGTCTGAACAACTACGCCTACTATCTGAGCGAGGAAGGTATCCAGCTCGACAAGGCCGAGCAGATGAGCTACAAGACCATCAAGGCCGAGCCCAAGAACTCCACCTACCTCGATACATATGCCTGGATATTGTTTATGCAGCAGCGCTACAGCGAAGCCCGCATCTATATCGACCAGGCCCTGCAGAACAAGGATGACTCCGTTGACAACTCCGTGATCCTGGAACATGCAGGCGACATCTACTCTTTCTGCCAGCAGCCAGACCAAGCACTCGCCTACTGGCAGGATGCTCTGAAGACAGCTCCTGAGAATCAGGTCTTAATACGAAAAATCAAACTTAAAAAATACGTAAAGTAATGAAAACAACTGGTATTTTGAAAATTGCAGCACTCGCAATGCCGCTTCTTTTAAGTTCATGTGCCTCTAAGAAGAAGGCCGTAGTAGAAAACAAGCCGTTGACCACTGAGCAGTTGGCAACAAAGGGTTTCATCGCTAAAGTGCAGGAGAACGCCCTTTCCCAGAAGTTCATCACCTCGAAGGTGAAGTTCTCTGTCGAGACCGGTGCCCAGAAACTGACACTGACGGGCAACCTGAAGATGAAACGTGACGATTGTATCCGTCTGCAGCTCATGGCCTTTGGTTTCGTGGAGGCTGGCCGTATCGAACTCACTCCCGACTATGTCCTGATCATGGACCGTATCAACAAGCAGTATCTGAAGGCTCCCTATGTCCAGGTGGACTTCCTGCGTAACAACGGTATCAACTTCAACACCATGCAGGCCCTCTTCTGGAATGAGCTCTCAAGACCGGCCAAGTATAGTATTAACAAAGAGGCTATGCCTGTAGATACGGCTCAATATACGATGATTGAGAACGGCGATGACATGGTGATTAACCTGGAGGCAGGTAAGATGATGTACAGTTGGTTAGCCAACAGGGCTGACGGTCAAATCCGCATGGCTAACATGCTTTACAGAGACAGGCTCAACAATACCTCTTCCCAGCTGAATTGGGACTATGAGGAGTTTGACATGGTCAACAACAAGCCGTTCCCCAAGAAGTCTGCCATCACCTTCACTGCCCCAAATAAAGAAGTGAAGCTCGGTATGACGCTCAACTATATCAAGCACGAGACCGAATGGGAGACACGCACAGAAGTGTCGAACAAATACCGTGAAGTGACGATCGACGAGATCCTGAACCGCTTCATGTCTCTGTAGTCACAGATGAACCGTCTGTTCACCCTACTCCTCTGTCTGTGCATGGTGATGGTTGTTCCTGCCCAGCAGAAGAAAAGTTCTTCTGTTAAGCGGAAAACAACCACCACTAAGACCGTTGTCGCCAAGAAGAATCAGAAAACTCAGAGCACCCGGAATACTCAGAAGACAACCAAGGCCAAGCAGCCAGCTGTCACGGTGCAGAGTCTGAAGAACGAGCGTCAGAAGATCCAGAAGACGATTCAGGAACAGAAGCGGAAACTCGTGGAAAACGAGCGTAATGTCAAGCAGCGTCTCCAGACCTTGATGGTGATCAATAATGAAATCAATGACAAACGCAAAACGATTGACACCATCCGTCAGGATATCGGCAAGCTCGACGGCAATATCGATGAGCTGAATAAGCACATCCAGGTCTTGGAGCAGGAACTCGATACGCGCAAACAGCGTTTCATGAGGTCACTGCGTTATATGCACCGCAACCGGAACATCGAGAACCGTCTGATGTTCATCTTCAGTGCCCACAATTTCTCCCAGATGTACCGCCGTCTCCGTTTTGTACGTGAATATGCCATCTATCAGCGGGCGCAAGGTGAGGCTGTACAGGCAATGAAGAACGAGGTGACCAAGGCCTCCGAAGAACTGACTGCCACGAAGCGTCAGAAGAACGACCTGCTCAATCGTGGCGAACAGGAGAAAAAGGCCCTGGAGGGGAAACAACAGGAGCAACAGAATGTTGTGACGTCTCTTCAGAAACAACAGAAGGCGATACAGGATATCATCAGTCAGCAACAGAAGAAAGATGCTGAGCTGAATGCCCGCATCGACAAGATGATTGAAGAGGAAATCGCCCGTGCCAAAGCCAAAGCAGAAGCAGAACGGAAACGAAAGGCAGCAGAAGAAGCAGCCAAGAAACGTGCTGAAGAACTGGCCCGTAAGAAAGCTGCTGCAGAGGCAGCCGCCCGCGAGAATGCCCGTCGTGTAGCAGAGGCTAAAGCCCGCGAGGAGAAGGCAAAGGCAGAAGCCCGTGCCGCTGCCCGCAAGAGTGCAGAAGAGAAACGGAAGGCCGAAGAGGCTGCCCGCAAGGCAGAACAAGCCCGTAAGGCAGAAGAACGGAAGGCTGCAGCAGAGGCCAAGGCCCGTGAAAGAGATCTGGCAGAGGAAAAACGGAAGGCGAAAAAAGAAGAAAGCGAATGGACGGTGCCCACTGAAGACCGTAAGCTGGGAGGCAGCTTTGAGAGCAACCGGGGTCGTCTACCCATGCCGCTTACCGGCGGTTATCAAATAGTCAACCGTTTCGGCCAGTATTCCGTCGATGGCGTGAAGGGCAATATCTCCCTCGACAATAAGGGCATCAAGATCAAAGGTCAGCCAGGCGCCTATGCCCGCTGCGTGTTCGATGGCAGGGTTACGTCCGTCTTCGGCTATGATGGTGCCATGGTGGTCATCATCTCGCATGGCACCTATCGCACCGTCTACACGAACTTGTCTGCCGTCAGTGTCATCAGTGGCCAGAAGGTGACTGCCCGACAATCGCTTGGCAGAATCGGAAGCGATGGTATTATGCAATTCCAACTGCGTCGCGGCAACACCCCGTTGAACCCGATGTCGTGGCTGGGAAGATAGGAATGAAAAGTGAATAGTGAGTAGTGAAGGAAAAGTGAGATATGGAGCTGAGAGATTACACAAACGATGCCGTTGAACTGCTGAAGGCACTGATTGCAACGCCTTCGGTGAGCAGGAATGAAACCCGAGCCGCCGACCTCATGAGCCGGTATCTTGACCATTGGGGATTGCCCCATGGCCGGGAAGGCAACAATCTGTGGGTAGGTTGCTATGACTGGGACAACAACCGTCCTACCGTCATGCTCAATGCACATATAGACACCGTCAAGCCCGTCGCATCCTGGACCCGTGACCCCTATAGACCGACCGTCGAGGGTGACATGCTCTATGGTCTGGGGTCCAATGACTGTGGCGGAGGATTAGTATCTCTGCTTCAGGCATACCGTATCCTGCTCCATAGACCACGCAGTTACAACCTGCTTTGGGTGGCCTCCGCAGAAGAAGAGGTTTCAGGCCAGGACGGTTTCAGCCGCGTACTCCACTGTCTGCCACCTGTCGATGTGGCCATTGTCGGCGAGCCCACAGGCATGCAGCCCGCCATCGCCGAGAAAGGTCTGATGGTGATCGACGGCTATGCCGACGGTGTAAGTGGACATGCTGCCCGTGAGGAAGGTGTGAATGCCATCTACGAGGCACTCGACGACCTCGTTTTCCTGCGCGACTACCAGTTCCGCAAGGACAGCCCGTTGCTTGGTCCTACGAAGATGACGGTGACGGTGGTCGAGGCCGGTACCCAGCACAATGTGATCCCCGACCATCTACATTTCGTGATCGATGTGCGCACGAACGAGTATTACCAGAACGAGTTCCTGTTTGAGTTCCTGCGCAAGAAGATGCAGAAGTGTCGCCTCGAAGCCCGTTCCTTCCGTCTTCATTCGTCATTCATCCCTGAGGACCATCCGCTCATACAACGGTGCATCGCCATGGGCATGACGCCCTTCGGCTCGCCCACACTCAGCGATCAGGCCCTCATGCCCTTCCCCTCCTTCAAACTAGGACCGGGCGATTCCTCGCGCAGCCATTCTGCCGACGAGTTCATCCGCATCTCGGAAATAGAGCATGCCATCAACACATACGTACAATTGTTAGAAAACTATTAATATGCAGACAAACAGTCATTTATCACGGCTCATTCACGACCAGGCCAAGAACTACGGCAACCGCGAGGCACTCATCTACCGCGACTTCGGCAGCAAGGAGTGGAAGTCTTTCTCGTGGAATCAGTTCTCGGAAATGGTGAAGAAGGTATCGAATGCCATGCTGAACCTTGGTGTGAAAGTGCAGGAAAACATAGGCGTTTTCTCACAGAACTCCGTCCAGTACCTGTTTTGTGACTTCGGAGCCTGGGGCATTCGGGCGGTCACCATCCCCTTCTATGCCACCAGCAGCGAGCAACAGATCCAGTTCATGGTGAGCGATGCCAAGATACGTTTCCTCTTTGTCGGCGAGCAGGAGCAGTACGACAAAGCCCGTCGCGTGGTCTCGATGTGTCAGACACTGGAGCGCATCATCGTGTTCGACCGCAATGTACGCATCTCCACCCACGACCCCAATGCGATGTATTTCGACGATTTCCTGAAACTGGGCGAGAACTTCCCACGACAGACGGAGGTGGAATCCCTGCAGTCACAGGCGTCGATGGACGACATCGCCAATATCCTATATACCTCCGGCACCACGGGCGATTCCAAGGGTGTCATCCTCACATGCGGTCAATATCACGCTGCTTTCGAGGCCAACGGCAAATGCGTCCCCGTCACTGAGGACGATCGCGTATTGAATTTCCTGCCCTTCACCCATATCTTCGAGAAAGGCTGGAAAATCCTGTCGCTCACCTGTGGTGCCCGTCTGATCGTGAACACCTATCCTCTGGAAGTCCAACAGTCGATGAAGGAGACCCATCCTACGTGCATGTCGTCGGTGCCCCGTTTCTGGGAGAAGGTATATATGGGCGTTCTTGAACAGATCGAGAAAGCCAGTGCCCCCAAGCGCAAACTCTTCCAGCACGCTCTCAGCGTGGGAAAGAAGCATAACATCGACTATCTCTCCAAGGGCAAGCGTCCACCGTTGGCCCTGCACTTCGAATACGAGATGCTTAACAAGACCGTCTTCTCACTCGTCCGCAAGGAACTGGGTCTCGAGAATGCCCACTTCTTCCCCACAGCCGGAGCAACGGTCAATCCGAAGGTCGAGGAGTTTGTCCACTCCATCGGCATCAACATGGTCGTGGGCTATGGCCTGACAGAGAGTCTGGCCACCGTCTCGTGTAACCATCTGGGCGAGCCCTACACAGTAGGTGGTGTCGGCATCCCCATCGAGGGCATTGATATCAAGATCAGCGACGAAGGCGAAATCCTCTTAAAGGGTCCTACCATCACCATCGGCTATTACAACCGTGAGGACCTCACCCGTCAGGCCTTTACAGACGACGGTTACTTCCGTACCGGCGACTCCGGCTATCTGAAGGATGGTGAGCTCTTCCTGAAGGATCGCATCAAGGACCTCTACAAGACCTCCAACGGCAAGTACATCGCACCGCAGATGATTGAGTCGAAACTGCTGGTGGATAAGTATATCGATCAGATTGCCATCATTGCCGACCAGCGTAAGTTTGTGTCAGCACTCATCATTCCCGTCTATTCTTTATTAGAAGAGTACGCGCGCGAGCACCACATCCCCTTCGAGAACCGTGAGCAGCTCTGTGCCGACAGTAAGATCAACGACATGATGAAGGAACGCATCGACACCCTGCAGCAGCAGTTGGCCCATTACGAGCAGATCAAGCGCTTCACCCTCCTGCCCCACCATTTCTCGATGGAGAAGGGCGAGCTCACCAATACGCTGAAGATCAAACGTCGTGTGCTCAACGAGAACTACAAGAAAGAGATCGACGCAATGTACGAGGAATAAGATATGATTACACAGGATCAACTGAAAGATGTGTTGGAGAGGACGGATGCATTGTATCGGTACCTCGAGATAGATAAGAAGAAAATGGAGTACGAGGAGGAGGATCTTCGTACACAGGCTCCTGACTTCTGGGAAGACCGTCAGCGGGCTGAGGAACAGATGAAGAAGGTGAAGGGCATCAAGAAATGGCTCGATGGCTATCAGGAAGTAAGAACGCTGGCCGACGAGCTACAGCTGGCCTTCGACTTCTACAAGGACGAGATGGTGACCGAAGAGGAAGTGGAGGACACCTACCAAAAGGCCATCAACGCCATCGAAGGTCTGGAACTGATGAACATGCTCCGTCAGAAGGAAGACCCGATGGATGCCGTACTGAAGATAAACTCTGGTGCCGGTGGCACGGAGGCACAGGACTGGGCGCAGATGCTGATGCGTATGTATATGCGCTGGGCCGAGGCGCACGGTTACAAGGTGACGATATCAAACCTGCTCGACGGCGACGAGGCCGGTATCAAGAGTGTGACGATGCAGATAGAGGGTGGTGATTATGCCTATGGTTATCTGAAGAGTGAAAATGGCGTTCACCGACTGGTGCGTGTGTCGCCCTTCAATGCCCAGGGTAAACGCATGACCTCTTTCGCCTCGGTATTCGTTTCACCATTGGTGGATGACACCATCGAGGTGTATGTCGACCCTGCCAAGCTATCGTGGGACACCTTCCGCAGTTCCGGAGCCGGTGGACAGAACGTGAACAAGGTGGAATCTGGTGTGCGTCTGCGCTATTGGTATACCGACCCTGATACGGGCGAAGAGGAGGAAATCCTGATTGAGAACACCGAGACACGCGACCAACCGAAGAACAAGGAGCGCGCAATGGCGTTGTTGCGTTCACAACTCTACGACCGCGCAATGAAGAAGCGTCTGGAAGCCCAGGCGAAGATCGAGGCGGGCAAGAAAAAGATAGAATGGGGCAGTCAGATCCGTTCGTATGTCTTCGATGACAAGCGTGTGAAGGACCACCGCACGAATTTCGAGACCCGCGACGTGGATAGCGTCATGAACGGCAAGATCGACGGTTTCATCAAAGCCTACCTCATGGAGTTCCCCGTAAACGACGAAGAATAATATTAACATTATAAAACTTAAAATTATGGCACAAATTGCAAAAGCATCAAAGGCTGCCGAGAAGAAGGTGGCTTATCAGAAGAAACAGGAAGACAATGGCAAGAAAGTTGTGAATTGGATCTTTGGCGTACTGATCCTGCTCGCCATCGCATTCGTGGTTTATTCCGTCTTTATCGTATCTTAAGGATGAGCGGCTTCGAGATCGAGCGAAAATTCCTGGTCAAGGACGGGCGCTACAAGGAACTGGCTTTTGCCAGCAGCCGCATCCGTCAAGGGTATATCTGCAGCGGTCACGGTCGCACTGTACGGGTGCGCATCCGTGACGCGCACGGGTACCTTACAATAAAAGGGCCCTCAACGAATGGCGGTCTGAGCCGTTATGAGTTTGAAAAAGAGATCACGCTCGATGAGGCAGAACACCTGATGGCGCTCTGTGAACCTGGCCTTATTGACAAGACACGCTATCTCGTGAAAAGTGGCGCGCATACCTTTGAAGTGGATGAGTTCTACGGCGAAAACGAAGGACTCGTTATAGCCGAGGTAGAACTGGGCTCAGAAGATGAACCCTATGAAAAACCCGATTTCATCGGTGAAGAAGTCACTGGTGACAAACGATACTATAACTCTCACTTACGCGTGAACCCCTACTCCCTCTGGAAGCGATAATAAACGAGTATGCCCGCTAATCCGACGATGGCAGCGAGTGTGACGCCTGTGGCATTAGCGACAAAGTCGAGCCAGTCGCCATTACGCGTCGTCGTGCAGTAGGCTTGCATCAGCTCCAACACACCACCCATGATGACGGGCGCCAACCAAGCCCAGAAGAAAAGTTTCTCATAGTCGGGAGACTTGTGTTTCAGGACATATTCCACCCAGATGACCAGACAAGTGCCACCATACATGATGAAGTGTACCCACTTGTCGATAAACTCCACATTATCAAGAGGCGTTTCCGGGAAAAAAGGCAGCAACGATAGTATCCATACCAAACAGATACATGTCGCTGAAAAGGGGTATTTTTTGATTTTATGAAAGAGATTTTGCATCTTTACCTTTATTTTTGCTGCAAAGGTACTTATTTTTCCTGAATAATTGGTATCTTTGCAGCGGAAACATGAGAGAATTGCATATGGCTAAACTCGAAAGAGCTAATTTCGGAAGTAAACTTGGCGTCATTCTGGCGACTGCCGGTTCCGCAGTGGGATTGGGTAATGTATGGCGTTTCCCTTATATGACAGGTCAGAATGGAGGAGCCGTTTTCATTATCATTTACGTCGTTTGTGTATTGCTGCTAGGCATCCCCTGCATGATCAGTGAGTTTATCATCGGCCGTCATGCCCAGGCGAACACAGCACGTGCCTATCGTAAGGTGGGGGGCAGGAATCCTTTGTCGTATATCGGCTATATGAGCGTGCTCACCGGATTCCTTATCACTGGTTACTATGCCGTGGTGTCAGGCTGGTGTCTGCAATATATCTGGGCATCAGCAATCGGCCACCTCGATGGGGGCAACCCGGAGTTCTTCAAGACCTACTTCACCACGTTCTCGCAAGACCCCGTAAAGCCCATCTTCTGGACCTTCCTGATGCTACTGGCCACTTATCTGATCATAGAACATGGCGTGCGTGACGGCATCGAACGGGCCTCGAAAATCTTCATGCCCGTATTGTTCATTCTGCTGTTGGTCATCGTTGTCGCTGCTTGTATGCTCCCCAATGCTTCGCAGGGTATAGAGTTCCTATTCAAGCCTGACATGTCGATGATCAATAGTGATGTGTTCCTTGGGGCCCTCGGACAGTCGTTCTATTCACTGAGCATTGCCATGGGATGTATCTGTACCTATGCCAGTTATTTCTCGAAGCAAACGAATCTCACAACGTCTGCAGTCCAGATAGGCGTGATCGATTCCATGGTTGCCATTCTGGCAGGACTGATGATTTTCCCGGCCGCTTTCTCGGTGGGTGTCAATCCCGACAGTGGTCCCTCACTGATCTTCATCACCCTGCCAAATGTATTTCAGCAGGCCTTTGGTGGAGTGCCGATGGTGGGCTACATCATTTCCATCCTTTTCTATTTGCTCCTTTCGCTGGCAGCCCTCACCTCCCTGATTTCGCTTCACGAGGTGAGTACCTCCTTCTTCCATGAGGAATTTCACATCACCCGTAAGGCTGCGGCTATCATCGTCACGGTCTCGTGCTGTATCATGGGTATCATCTGTTCCCTCTCGCTAGGCCCCACTGGTACCACACTGCATTTCTTCGAAAAGACGTTGTTTGACATCTTCGATTTTGTGACAGGACAGATCTTCCTGCCTGTAGTAGGTTTCCTGACCTGTATCCTAATAGGTTGGTTCGTACCGCATAAGCTGGTACGCGATGAGTTCACCAATCGTGGCACACTGCGTGTCGGCAGATATTTCCACTTCTATATCTTCCTGGTGAAATATGTCTGTCCGCTTTGCATCCTGTTTATCTTCTTACACCAGTTGGGACTTCTTTAAACAAAGCGTATGGCGGATAGGGGGAATTTCGGAAGCAGACTGGGCATTGTGCTGGCGACGGCAGGTTCTGCCGTAGGCTTGGGCAATGTGTGGCGCTTTCCTTACATGACGGGGCAGAACGGCGGAGCTGCTTTTATCCTCATCTATCTGGTCTGTATCCTCCTGCTAGGCATCCCCGGGATGGTGAGCGAGTTCATCGTAGGGCGTCATTCACAGACGAATGCGGCCCGCGCATACGCCAGTTTCACAAAGGGCAAGGCCTGGGGACTCGTAGGCATTCTGGGCATCATCACGTCGACCATCATTCTTGGCTTCTATGCAGTGGTCGCAGGCTGGTGTCTGCACTATCTGGGTGCCTCGGCGATAGGACAGCTGAAGGGTGACGCCAGTTACGTTCAGCATTATTTCCAGACATTTTCAGGCGATGCCGTGAAACCGGCCGCTTTAGGTGTAGCCTTTATCCTGATTACTCATTTCATCATTATAAGAGGCGTGCGCAACGGAATTGAACGGGCCTCGAAACTCCTGATGCCTATCCTTTTCATCCTATTGTTGATCATCGTGATTGCCTCGTGCTCACTGCCTGGTGCATCAAGGGGTATAGAGTTCCTGCTGAAGCCCGACTTCACGAAAGTCACCCCGAAGGTGTTACTCGAAGCCTTGGGACAGGCGTTCTTCTCGTTGAGTCTCGGTACGGCCTGTCTTTGTACATACGCCAGTTATTTCACAAAGCACACCAGACTATTGCATTCTGCGACGCAGATTGCACTCATCGATTTCCTGATAGCTCTGATGTCGGGCCTGATGATCTTCCCCGCGGCCTTCTCTGTGGGCGTTCAGCCTGACAGCGGACCGTCGCTGATCTTCATCACCCTGCCCAGTGTGTTCCAGCAAGCCTTCAGCTTCATGCCAGCCCTGGGTTATGTCATCTCCATCATGTTCTACGCCCTGCTCGTGTTCGCAGCCCTCACTTCCACCATCTCCATGCATGAGATAGGCACGGCCTTCTTCCACGAGGAACTGCACATAAAACGTTCGAAGGCTGCCTGGGTGCTGACCATTGTGTGTAGTGTGATTGCTGTATTCTGTTCCTTGTCTGTCGGAAATGCCGACATTCAAGTACTGGGCAGGTCGCTAATGGATTTCTGCGACTTCCTGACCGCACAGGTGATGCTGCCTGCTGGTGCCATGCTGACAAGCATCCTTGTGGGATGGTTTGCTTCGAAAGCCATCGTGCGCGAGGAGTTTACCAACTGGGAGACCTCAAATAGTAAATCCTATTTCAACATCTATCTGTTCTGCGTGCGATATATCGTTCCCGTCTGCATCCTGCTGATTCTCATGCATCAGTTTGGAGTGATATGACAAATGAAGAGTTAAGAATTAAGAGTTATGATTACCTGATGCTATGAATTTCCTGAAAGAATTCTTTTATCTGAGGAAGTCGGACCGGAAGGTGATTCTCACGCTGCTTGGTGTGATTGTCATTGCCTTGGGTGTCATCTTTCTGACAGGAGGCGATGACGAGTCCAACGAACTGACGCCAGCAGATACCCTTCAGAAAGAGACGCGACATGACACTTTCCAGCATCGGCCCTATCGCGAATACAACAAGACCGTATATGTGCGTACCAAGGTGGTCTATCGTGACACAGCCTATCACCGGGGCAAGGCCCTGAGTGAGGCGGAATACGATTCCGTAAAGCCCCACTATCAGGTAAAAATCAAGCCAGGCGAGCACGTAGTACTGAATACCGCCGACACCACAGTCCTCCAGACAGTGCCAGGCATCGGACCCTATTTCGCCCGCAAGGTCATCGAGTACGGACAGCGTCTGGGAGGCTATGTAAGTGTGGACCAGCTCGATGAAATAGAAGGATTCCCACTTGATGCCAAAGACTACCTTGTGATTGAGGGCGCCTCGCCTCACCGGTTGAACGTCAACACCCTTTCGCTCAATGAGCTCAGGAAACATCCGTACCTTAACTTTTATCAGGCTAAGGCAATCACCGATTATCGCCGTCTGCATGGCCCTTTGAAGTCGCTCCAAGATCTGCGACTCTCAAAAGACTTCCCCCCAGAGGCCATCGCCCGTCTCGAATCTTATGTAGAATTTTAATTTATATGTTAATAAATCATAGCGAATGATGAACATATGAAGATTTTTCGTATATTTGCAAAATGAACTAGAAACTAAAGAGATATGATTGAATCATTGTTACTGTTTGGACTTGGCATGCCGGAAATAGTTGCCATTGCACTAGTTGTTTTGTTGCTGTTCGGCGGCAAGAAGATTCCTGAACTGATGAAGGGCCTCGGCAAGGGCGTGAAGAGCTTCAAAGAAGGTATGAATGAGGTGACGGATATCACCAAGGACGAGAAAGACGAAAAGAAGGATGAGTGAACCTGCGTCCATGACCTTCTGGGATCATCTCGACGAACTTCGAAAGGTGATCATCAGAGCTTTGGTCGTGACGGTGGTGGCTGCTGCCGTGGCCTTCTGCCTGAAGGATCAGCTGTTTGAGGTTGTGTTGGCACCGCGGACGAGCGACTTTATCACCTTCAAGCTTTTGGGTGTGGAACCCTTCAGCATCCACCTGATGAACACAGGACTCACTGAGCAGTTTATGATCCACCTGAAGACGGCGATGTATGCAGGTGTGCTCATAGCCTCACCGTATATCATCTACCTGCTGTTCCACTTTATCTCGCCAGCGCTCTATGACAACGAACGGAAATATGCCACCCTGCTCTGCACCTGCGGCTATCTGATGTTCATGCTGGGCACACTGCTCAATTACTTCCTGATTTTCCCACTGACGGTGAAGTTCCTGGGCACCTATCAGGTGAGCGAGGATGTAGCGAACATGCTGACCCTGCAGTCGTACATGGACACACTGCTAATGATGTGTTTCGTGATGGGAATCATCTTCGAACTGCCTGTGGTGAGTTGGCTTCTTGGCAGGATGGGGTTTCTGAAGGCCTCTATGATGCGGACGTGGCGCAAGCATGCCATCGTGGCCATATTGGTGATTGCAGCCATCATCACCCCCACGACGGATGCCTTTACACTCTTTATCGTGGCCCTGCCGATATGGCTGCTCTACGAAGTGAGCATCTTTTTAGTGAAAAGCGAATAGTGAAAAGTGAATAGTGAGAATATAGACTAAACAAAACTTATATAGTATGCTTCGTAAAATCAGAATGATCCTTGCTGGGGTGTTCTTCGTGCTGATCACCCTACTGTTCCTCGACTTCACGGGAACGCTGCATCACTGGCTCTCATGGCTGGCAAAGATTCAGTTCCTGCCTGCAGTGATGGCACTCAACGTAGTGGTCGTAGTCGCACTTCTGCTACTGACCCTCGTCTTCGGACGCATCTATTGTTCCATTATCTGTCCCTTGGGGGTATTTCAGGATGTCCTCGCCCGATTCCGTCGCAAGAAGAACAAGTACAGCTACTCGAAGGAGGTGAAGTGGCTGCGCTATCCTGTACTTGCAGTATTCATCATCGCTGCGGTAGCAGGTATCGGCTCCCTATTCCAGCTGTTGGCTCCTTACAGTGCTTACGGACGTATTGCCACGATGATCTTCCAGCCCGTCTGGAAATTCGGCAATAATGTATTGGCAGAGATTGCTGAACGTGCTGACAGCTATGCATTCTACTCGGTGGATACGTGGATGCGTTCGCTGCCCGTGTTCATCATCGCAGCCGTCACCCTCGTGGTACTCTTCGTGCTGGCGTGGCGAGGCGGACGTACCTACTGCAACACCATCTGTCCTGTAGGAACCATCCTCTCGTTCTTCGCCCGTTTCTCATGGTTGAAGATTCATTTCGACGAGGATAAATGTAAGAATTGCTCGATGTGTTCGAAGAATTGCAAAGCCGCTTGTATCGACTATAAAAACCATAAAGTTGATTATAGCCGCTGCGTGGCCTGCGGTAATTGCATTGACAGCTGCAAATTCGGAGCGCTCCGCTACGACAACGCTAAGATCCACACCAAGGCCAAAACATCCGGAGAATCCGCAAATTCCGATTCTTCCGTTGATACCAGCAAGCGCTCGTTCCTACTTGCTTCGGCGATGGTGGCAGGAGCGGCGATGGCCCAGAAGAAGGAGAAACTGATGGATGGCGGTTTGGCAGAACTCGAGGATAAGGTAGCCCCTGCTCGCCAGACGCCTCTGACGCCTCCTGGTTCCCTCTCTTTCCAGCATTTCGCCCAACACTGCACAGGCTGTCAGCTCTGCGTCTCTGAGTGCCCTAATGAAGTGCTCCGTCCCAGCAGCGACCTGATGCATCTGATGCTGCCTGTGATGTCGTACGAGCATGGTCACTGCCGCCCGGAGTGTACCCGTTGCTCTGAGGTCTGCCCTGCAGGTGCCATCCTGAAAGTCGACAAGGACGAGAAGTCGTCCATCCAGATTGGTCATGCCGTCTGGATCAAAAAGAACTGTGTACCCATCACCGACGAGGTGGAGTGCGGCAACTGTGCCCGCCACTGTCCTGCTGGTGCCATAGAGATGGTTCCCCTTGACGAGAACGATGAGGAGTCACCCATGATTCCTGCCATCAACGAAGCAGCCTGCATCGGTTGTGGTGCATGCGAATACGTCTGTCCGTCGCGTCCATTCTCAGCTATCTATGTTGAGGGTCACGAAGTACATAAAAAGATATAGGAAATCCTAGATATTCTTAGGAAAACCTAGAAAAAACATAAGATAGATAATATGAAAAAGAAGAATATATCCAGGCGTTCGTTTTTGAAGGTGATGGGAGCCGGTGGTGTTGCAGCTGCTGCAACAATGGTAGGCTGCAAAGGCGGCGACAAGGCCGGTGAACAGGCCGCAGAGGAATATAAGAACCAGGTGGAACCGCCCGTAGGCAAGATGACTTACCGCGAGAACCCCAAAACCAAGGAGAAAGTGTCGATCTTAGGCTATGGCATGATGCGCCTGCCGACAAAGGTTGACAACGACAGCGAATTTGATCAGGACATGATCAACAAACAAGTAGACTACGCCATTGAGCATGGCCTAAATTACTTCGACACCTCCCCTGTCTACTGTCAGGGACAGTCGGAACGCTGCACAGGTATTGCCCTGAAACGTCACAAGCGTGAGGAGTTCTTCGTGGCTACAAAACTCTCCAATTTCAATCGGGATTACTGGAAACGCGAGAAGGCCATTGAGATGTACCAGAACTCGTTGAAGGAGTTGCAGGTGGATTATATTGACTACTATCTGCTACACGCGGTTGGTGGCGGTATGGATGAATTCAATGGCCGCTACGTCGACAATGGCATCATGGACTATCTGATGAAAGAGCGCGAGGCAGGCCGCATCCGCAACCTCGGTTTCTCATTCCACGGTCACAAGAGTGTGTTCGACGAAGTGATTGCCTTACAGGACAAATACCACTGGGACTTCGTACAGATTGAGCTGAATTATCTCGATTGGGACTATGCCAACGAAATCAGCAAGAACAATGTCGATGCCAGCTATCTCTATGGCGAGCTTCAGAAGAAGGGCATCCCTGCCGTCATCATGGAACCGCTGCTGGGAGGCCGTCTGGCCAATCTACCCCAGTATCTGATGTCTGAGCTGAAGAGCCATGCCCCGGAGAAATCAGTGGCCTCATGGGCCTTCCGCTATGCAGGCACGCCAGAGGGCGTGCTCACCGTACTGAGCGGCATGACCTATATGGAACATCTCAAAGATAATCTGCTGTCGTATTGTCCGCTGGAGCCCCTTTCAGAAAAGGAAATGCGCTACCTCGACAATGAGATAGCGCAGAAGATTGTCAGTTTGGAGAACATCCCATGCAACGACTGCAAATACTGTATGCCTTGTCCTTACGGCATTGATATCCCGGCCATCTTCGTACATTATAATAAATGTAAGAACGAGGGGTCGCTTCCTATGGGCATCGGCGACAGGGAGTATCGCAAGCACCGTCGTCAGTATCTGATTTCACTCGACCGTGCAGTGCCTCGCGACCGGCAGCCAGACCATTGCATCCAATGTGGACAATGCGAGCCCCATTGCCCGCAGAACATCCGTATCCCTCGCGAACTGCGCAAGATCGACGAGATGATCGAAAGGCTCAAGCGCGACCCTGAGGGTGTCAGTGAGGAAATCGGCTAAGCCTTATCTCGCGATGACCTTCGCCGTATGAACGGAACCTTGCTTATCGGTCACTTTCATCACATAGACCCCATGCGCCTTGAGCGCACTGACTTGACGGCCGTCAGGTGTGAAGAACTCACGCTTGACGGCTTCTATCTGGTCAAAGTCGACGGTGGGCTTCTGAATCGCAGTTGCATCTCCCATGACAATAACGCCGAAACGTTGGGTGAAGGTAGTCTCACCATCGTTCACATTGACCTCGCAAAATCCTTTGCAGGGAACATCAAGTGATTTGACAGTCAGGACGGAACCATCAATGCTGGGAGAGAAATGATTCTCCAGATAGTCAACGGTGTATGTAGGTGTCACAGCCTTGCCGTTCTGACCGTAGAAGCCTGCAAAATAGGGTTTCAGGTCGAGTGTTGCCTCATTATTCGGCTCCATCACGATGTAGGGGTGAGCCATAAACTCCAGATAATCCTCCAGCAATGTCCACCCATCACCATCAGGATCGTCATTCTGGTTGGCGGTATTTGGATCGCTGCCGATGACACGCTCATACCAGTTGGGCATGCCGTCCTGATCGGTATCCCAGTCGTCAGCACGTTTCTCTTCCGGATACACCTCCCAGCCCTTGCCGTCGGCATGTTCCGTGATATCTTCCTCGGTATCTATCTCTCCCTTGATCTTCGACTTCGAACCCACATAGGTGTAAGTACCGTCTATCGTTTCGCGGATGTTTCTCACATGGTGCTCATCGCGCATAGGCATCGTGGCTCCTGCATAGCTGGTCACGATCTTCATGGCATCCTTAGCGGAGTGGATAGTAGCATAACTCTCAAACAGGGGTTCGTTGACACGATACTGATAGGTGGTGGGGATACGGCCTGTGGCGTTATAGGTCTGGTCGAGGGCATCCTGCTGTAGTGAGTGGTTTTTGTTCTCACGGATATTGCCCTTGATATACGCCTGATCGATGCCGTCAGGAGCGATGGCATCCTCAAAATCCTGGGTAAAGAGAATGGTCTTGCGGGTGTCAGCACCCATCTTATAATAGTTGTTCACGAAGTTTACTGCGTGGCAGTTTCCGTCTGTAGTGCGGTTATGCCAGTTGTAGACCACATTATTAAACAGATCGAGGCCGCCGATGGGACGGTTATTGCCGTCCATACCGCCACCCATGCTCCAATTACGACCCTCGCAGTTCACCAACAGGTTATGGTGCCACGAGCCGATACGTCCGTCGATGGTGGCTGCATAACCGTGGTTCGTGCCGTCTGCATAGTTCTTATGCCCCGCAATGCCCAATGCCTCAGAGATGACATTATACTGGAAGGTGATGTTCATAGCCCCACGTCCGCTTACCGTCTCATCTGTCCCCCAGGCTGCGGTACAATGGTCCACGATGGCGTGGTCGGCACCACTCATCCCCATCGCATTACCCGTATTCTCGCCATAGATACCCAAGCCACGCTTGAACCGGATATGGCGGCAAATGATGTCTGAGCCGATATTGATGTTCGAGGCTTTGATACAGATGCCCTTGCCCGGTGCCGTCTGTCCGGCGATATAGGCGTAGGGCTTGGTGAACTGCGACTCAAAGTCGAGTTCAATGATACCCGAGACGTCGAATACGATATAACGCGGCTCGTCCATCTCCGTCAGTCCGTAGAGCAACGTACCAGGTTCCTTGCCCCCGCTGAGACTCGTAACGTGGTAAACCTTACCTCCTCGTCCACCGATAGCAAAGCGGCCATAACCCTCAGCACCGGGGAAAGCCAGCTGACGAGGACGGAACGACCACACCTGGCCCTTGTGAATCCTGCCATCAGCATCCACCTCGTCCACACGCCAGTAATAATAATGTGATGATTTCAGATCTGTGATGGTATATGAAGGCTCTGTACCCTCATAGATGTAATCTGTTGATTGACTCACGGTTTCCTGATCAGTACCTACGACGAGTTTATGCCCTACAGCCACCGTAGCTGGTGCCCATTGCAGGGTATAGCTACCATCGTCGGCATCCAGGTGGAAGTCACGATGGTTGGGCTGGGGATCCATCGCAGTGAGTGGCGAACGGTCAATCAGCAGACCGTTCAACATCACGTTTGTAGTCTGATAGGTCTTGCCCGTCTCCACCTCCGTAGTATAGGTGATGGTTACAGACTGTGTCGTCTGCAAGACCTCGAACTCCACATACGAAAAAGTCGCATCGGCCATTTTCAGATCTGTGGCGTTTTGCTTCACATTGACGTATGGCACACCCGTCAAAGAAGTTCCTTCGGCTCCCGACACATCCACCTTAATCGTGGGCATATCGCCTGATTTGGGATCCTTATGCACATGATAGGCTGCTACTGAGTGCTGTCCGACTTTAAGACCTTCGAGTGTCACTGAGATACTTGTGGGTGTATCTGTCAGGTTAGGGGTATTATTGTTGTCGTCGAGAATAAAAGCCATCACACCATCACCCATCAGTCGCAGGCCTGTCTGACCGTTTTTTCCTGCCGTACAGGTATTCTTGTGCCATTGGGCACGGAGCGTGTTCGTATTGCCGGTAGCCGCCACTGTGATTGTCAGCCCATTGTCAAGCGTCTTTGATTCACTAGGCACCTGATTGACGGCCCATCCAATGTAATCCGGTTCATTAACCTCAGCATCCTGACGGTTCGTCATGTTGAAGTCAATGTTCTGTGCAGCCGCATTCAGCGTTGTCATTGCCACAATAAAGGCAGTAATTAGTCTTTTGTTCATTTGTGATTAGTTTTTTAGAGTTCGTTTTGTTTGAAAAAAGGGGGCACCTGATATGCTCCCTTTTCTGTTTTGTCTTTGGTCGGGATGAGGCGACTCGAACGCCCGACCCCTACGTCCCGAACGTAGTGCGCTACCAACTGCGCTACATCCCGATTTTGGAAATCGGGTGCAAAGGTACGCAGTTTTTTTGAAATACGTGCAGAAATCGCGAAGTTTTTTTCAATTTATTTGTGCTCGCGGTAATATCTGCGGAACTGGTCATAGGCATCGCACTTGCGGATATACTCCTCCTGTGGCTCGTCGCCCGTCAGTTCATAGAGTGCCTGATAGGCCTGGAACTGTGGAGCATTGCGATGGTAGGCCTGAACACTCTCACCGCTCTCCCACGATACTGTGTACCAGAGCCCAAGCCCCTTCACATCATTGTAGAGTTCACGATAGCCGAGCGCAAAGAGTGCCTTACGCTTCAGCGACTGGTCGGTGCTGGCAGCAGCTTTCTGCAACATCTTGACAGCCTTCTGACCCAGATCAACCTCATTGACACGCACGGTATCCATGCAACTCTTATAATCGCGCAGCAGCCACCAACAGTCGCCATGAATACTGGCCTGAGCATAGCGCACAGCTAAGTTGTAACAACGCTGTTCGAGGGCCTTGCCGTTAAGCAGGCTGAGCGAGTTTTCCATCATCTGTACCTCCTTACAGAAGTCGAGTTTACGCTGTTTCCACCATTTGTAGTCTTTCTCCCACGCCTCGTCCTCGTCAAGCCACTGACGCTTGGTCCACGGCTCCACATCCCATTGACGGATAAGCGAATAATAGAGGTATCCCTTGCCACGATTGTTATTGTAATAACTGACGGGCACGGTGTTGAGCCAGGTAATAGCCTTATCCCACTGGCAGAGACGCATGTACTTGGTGCCGATGAGATCGCTCATAGCGGTATCGTTCTCGTGGATGTTGGCCTTAAGGAACTTGTCGAGCTTGTTATTAGCCAGCGAAGTGGTGTAATACAGGTACTTCTCCGTATCAGCAACATTGAGGGTATCGAGGTCGAAACCGGAACCATTGCTGCTCAAAGCACGGGCGATAGCCGTCAGACGCACAGGATTGGGACGGTAGTGAGGCACCAGCACATAATTGGTGAGACGGGTCTCGACATTGTTAAAGAAGCCGTCACCCCATTCCTGCTCCTTCTGCTTCTCACGGAGCCAAGTGAGCTCATCAGCAAGATAATCATCGAAAGCCTGACTAGGTTTGGCCTGTGCTGCGGTGATATAGAGCATCAGCACGTGGGCATTGTCCTTCATACGAGCTGTACCGTCGAGCTTTACGGCATCGAGGATATCTGTAGCAGCCTCCTTCTTCTTGCCATCAAGGAACTCGAGCCAGGCCTTGGCCATCTTCCACATGATGGGACAATCGGTCTTGCCCTCTTTGACCACCATCTCGCAGAACTGCTGCATCTGCCACGACTCCTGCTCGTTGATGTCGCGGATGAACATCTTACCGCCAAGATTATCGTCGACTCTCTCCTGGGCATTGTTCACGAAGTCGGTGAGCAGCCAAGGCAGGGCTTTTGAAGTGGGGTTCTGCTGGTAGTGCTGACGGATAGCCTGATAGGAACGTTTCAGATAGTAGATGGTCATGAGACTCTCGTAGTCGTTCATCTCAGCAAAGAGCTGTCCTGCCTCCGCCTCACGGCCTGTCTTGTAGAGGGCACCTGCATAGATGTTATGCATCATGTCCTTGTAGACCGTCTCGATATACTGGCTGGCCGTCTGCTCCCAGAAGGTGATGTTTTCCTGATGCTGTCCGAGCATCATGTTACAACGCATAAAAAGCAATCCGTGCTGCGAACGCAGCTTGGAGTTGAGTTTGCCCTGAGCATAAGTGCGGATGGCTTTCAGGTCACGCTGTTGGGCAGCTATCTCCTCCTTCGTGGGATAACCCCACTCATACTGCTTATCCTGTTCCACGCTGACGCACTTGAGATACTTCTGCAGGTTCTGCACATAACTGACCATCAGGGCATCGCCCTTCTGACGGGCAGCCTTCAGCACGTCTTCGTCATGGAAACTCCACCATTCGTCAGTACTGGTGTCGCCGATGTAGGCTTTCCAATTGTCGTTACATGTTTTCTCTACACGGCTTTTGAAACTCTGTCCGTAATAGGGGCTGAACAGATAGTAATTGTCTGTGCCCCAACCGCCACAGGCGAGTGCCGGCATAACCAATGCCGACAACAGGCTAATGATGATAAATCTCTTCATAGGTTTCTGGTTTATATCTGTCAATATTATCTTTGTCAAGATGATAGGTGATGATTGAACGGCTCAGGTCGCTACGTTCCGTCTCCATCGCATGTTTCACTTTCAAAATCTCCTCAGCCTCAACGGTGTACTCATACCTGACGCCATAGACGATGCGAAGCCAGCGGAACACTGGATAGGCTATAGCCAACGGCAAGGGATAGCTATCGAGGTGCTTCAGATAGGGACCGACATCACGATAGTCGAGGATGGGATTACGCTCCTCAGACTTGCGAGGGTCGCCAGTATTATAGACCATCAGCGCGCCATAATCCACAGGCGGAGCCGGCATCGACAACTGATGCAGGCGGATGGTAGTCGAGAGCCTAGGATCTCTAGATGGGCTAGACAGGCCAGAGCGGCTAGATTTCCACAGACGGTCTACTTCCTCGAGGAAAGCATAGTAGCGCTTACGGCTCTTCGAGGTATAGTCGCAGTCGATTTGTATCTCGCAGACATTAGGGATGTCGTTGGTCTCATTCATCTGACGGATGCGGGCCACGATCTTCTCGGCCAGATCTGGGTGGTCGGCGTGCATGCAGTCCTCAGTGATATAGACTGTAGGAATCATCTCAATACTGTCAGGCAGCGTATCGCTGAAGGAGATGGTGGCATTAGGCTTGGGCTCGCCAGAATCATCCATCACCACATCGAAGTAGCGACAATACACCTTATTAATATGATACTGCGAGAGGAAGGCCCGTTCTGTAGAATCGAGACGCAGGTCCGTGCGCCAGTAGTAGACAGCATTACCCGTCTCGAGGACTTTTCGGGAGGGCTGTCTGTTGCAAGCGGTCAGCACTGGCAGCAGGAGCGTCATTATCAGCAGGAGCCTTGTCTTCATCGTCGGAGTATTCTGAGTAATCTGAGTGATCAGAGCAATTCCGGCAATTGGAAAAGCTTATTGCTATTACTTCCCTTAATAAGAATGTAATAACCCTCTGGGCATTGTTCTTTTATGGCTGCCTTGACCTCCTCAACATCATGGAACTTGCGGAACGGGCAGGCAATATCCTTAAAGCTGTCACCCACGAGCCACACCTCATCATAGCCTGCATTTTCGAGATAGCTCACCATCTTTCGATGTTCGTTATCGCTGTCAGCGCCAAGTTCGCCCATCTGTCCGAGAATCGCCATCTTCCTTTCTGCCTGAATAAGGCTGAAATTCTCCAGGGCAGCCTGCATAGAGGTGGGATTAGCATTATAGGCATCGACAATGAGATGGTTCTTCTCAGTAACGGTCATCTGACTGCGGTTGTTCGAGGGCACATAATTCTCGAGCGCTTCACAGATCTTCTTACGGTCTACACCAAAGTTAATGCCCACGGAGATGGCTGCAAGAAGGTTGTCGATGTTATAGGCGCCGATGAGATGGGTCTGCACCTTATGCCATTTCATAGAGAGGCCCTTTTCCTCAAGATACATGAGCGGCTCACGCCAGCGGAACTTCAGAAAGGGATCACAAGAGATGACATTACCCGTAATGCTGGTAGATTGGTACTCCATGCTCGTAGAATAAGAAGTGACCCATAACTCATCGTCTTCGCTGATCTGATCCGTCAAGTACTCGTTATCGGCATTGATAAAGATAAGGCCATCCTCACGGGTGCGGAGGAAATCATAGAGTTCGCACTTGGTCTTGATGACACCCTCAAAGCTTCCAAAGCCCAGCAGATGGGCGCGCCCGACATTGGTAATCAGACCACAGGTAGGCTCTGCCGTCTCTGCCAGTGTCTTGATATCGCCAGGATGACTGGCACCCATCTCGATGACGGCAATCTCATGCTCTTTCGTCAAACGGAACAACGTCTTGGGTACGCCCACGTCGTTGTTGAAATTACCCTGGGTATAGAGCACATTATATTTCTGTGAGAGCACAGCAGCAATGAGTTCCTTCGTGGTGGTCTTGCCATTGGTGCCTGTGATACCGATCACGGGAATATCGAACTGGCGGCGATGCTCACGCGCCAGATCCTTAAACGTCTGCAGGCAGTCGTCGACAACGATGATTCTCTCATCACCATTGGCAACGAGAGAGGCGTCATCCACAATGGCATAGGCACAACCCTTTTCGAGTGCCTGGATGGCGAATTGATTGCCATCGAACGATTCACCTTTCAGGGCGAGGAAGATACTTCCTTTGGGACAGTCACGACTGTCGGTTGTGATACAGGGATGCTGCTGGTAAAGTTTATAAAGTTCCTTAATTTCCATGTTTAATTGCAATTTTGGTGCAAAGATACGAAATAATTCATAATTCATAATGCATAATTCATAATTATTTTGTAACTTTGTGGGCGATTTATGGACTATACGCTCAATGTGCATGGCCAACTGCTGGATTTGAGCAGGCCTCTGGTGATGGGTATCCTCAATGCGACGCCCGATTCCTTCTATGCTGACAGCCGCCAGCAGACGGAGGAAGATATCGTCATGTGCTGTAACAGGATACTGGCAGAAGGTGCTGCCATCATCGATGCGGGAGGTTGTTCCACACGTCCTGGTGGTGAGATGGCTTCAGAAGCCGAGGAGATGGACCGTTTGCGGACTGCCCTTGAGATTATCAGGCGAGAGCAGCCTCAGGCCGTAGTCTCTGTAGACACCTTCCGCCCTGACGTGGCCCGTATGGCTGTGGAGGAGTTCGGTGCAGACATCATCAACGATGTGAGCGGCGGTACGCCTGAAATGTTCCGCATGGTGACGCGATTACGCGTACCTTATATCCTGATGTCTATACAACCCACAATGCGTGAGATGCTCCTGTCGTTTGCCGAAAAGACACAGCAACTGCGTGATATGGGAGCCAATGACATCATACTCGACCCAGGGTTCGGTTTTGGTAAGACGCTGGAACAGAATTACGAGATCATGAACGAACTCGAAAAGCTACAGATGATGGAGTTGCCCGTACTCGTGGGCATCTCGAGGAAATCCATGATCTACCGCTTCTTCGACTATACACCCAACGAGGCCCTCAACGGCACAACGGCCCTCAATACCATCGCCCTGATGAAGGGTGCCAGCATTCTCCGCGTCCACGATGTGAAAGAGGCTGTGGAGTGCGTCAGAATTGTCCGGCAATTAAATTGTAAAATGTAAATTCTTAATTTTTAAATTACCAAGGTGCTACTCGAATTTGGCATAAAAGACATTATCGACATTGTTCTGGTCGCCCTGATGTTGTACTACATCTACCGACTGATGCGCGAGACACGGTCTGCGAACGTGTTCAACGGCATCATGGTATTCGTCGTGTTATGGCTCTTTGTATCCCAGGTTCTGGAAATGCGACTGTTAGGTACCATTCTCGACAAACTGGTGAGTGTGGGAATCCTGGCCATCATCATCATCTTCCAGGAGGATATCCGTAAGTTCCTCTCCAACATCGGCGGCCACCAGCGCATGCGGACGCTGAAACGCTTATTCACCTCGTCGAAGCAGAAGGACAAAGACAGCAAGGAGGTGAAACAGATGATCATGCCCTTAGTGATGGCCTCCATCAACATGAGCCGTCAGAAGGTGGGTGCGCTGATCGTTCTAGAACGGACCACTACGCTTGATGACATTGTGGCTACAGGCGATACGATAGATGCCAACATCAACCAGCGGCTTCTCGAGAATATCTTCTTCAAGAACTCACCGTTACACGATGGTGCTGTGGTGATTGCCGACAAGCGCATCAAGGCCGCAGGATGTATCCTGCCCGTGAGTCACGACCTGAGCATCCCCAAGGAGCTGGGTCTGCGTCACCGAGCTGCCATGGGTATCTCGCAGGAGTCTGACGCCCTTGCCATTGTGGTGTCTGAGGAGACTGGCAGCATCTCCGTCGCTATCAAAGGCAGGTTCCGCCTGCGCCTCTCCGCAGAGGAACTGGAAAGTATCCTCACAGCAGAACTATCTTAGAAAACAAATGTTTTACATCTTTAATAATAAAAACAAATTATGGATCTATTAAGTCAAATTGTTGCGCGTGCCAAGAGTAACAAGCAGCGCATCGTGCTCCCGGAAGCAGAAGAGGAGCGTACACTTTGTGCAGCCGATAAGGCATTAGGCGATGACATCGCCGACATCATTCTGATTGGTAACCCCGCCAAAGTGGAGGCCCTCGCAAAGGAGAAGGGGCTCACCAACATTGGCAAGGCCACCCTTATTGACCCCGAGAACTATGAGAAAAGCGAGGAACTGGCAGAGAAACTGGCAGAGATTCGCAAGAGCAAGGGCATGACGATTGAAGAAGCCCGCAAGCTGATTAAGAACCCGCTCTACTTAGGTTGTATGATTATCAAGACCGAGGGTGCCGACGGACAGATTTCCGGTGCGCTCTCCACCACTGGTGACACACTGCGTCCTGCTTTGCAGATCATCAAGTGTCAGCCTGGCATCACCTGTGTGAGTGGTGGTCTGCTGCTGATTTCCAAGCAGAAGCAGTATGGTGAGGACGGCGTGCTCGTGGTTGCCGACGTTGCTGTGACCCCGATGCCCGATGCCAATCAGCTCTCACAGATTGCTGTCTGCACGGCTCAGATGGCGAAGGCTGTAGCTGGTTTCAAGGATCCTCGCGTGGCTATGTTGAGCTTCTCAACGAAGGGTTCTGCCAAGCATGAGGTCTGCGACAAGGTGATTGAGGCAACACGTCTGGCCAAGGAGATGGCTCCCGACCTGAAGATCGACGGTGAGTTGCAGGCTGACGCTGCCCTCGTTCCAAGTGTGGGTGCAAAGAAGGCTCCTGGTTCTGATATCGCTGGTAAGGCCAATGTGCTTGTGTTCCCCAACCTCGAGGTAGGAAACATCGGTTATAAGATGGTGCAGCGCTTAGGCGACGCCATTGCTATCGGTCCAGTGCTCCAGGGTATCGCCCGTCCCGTGAACGATCTCTCTCGTGGCTGCTCCATCGACGACATCTACTATATGATCGCCATCACCGCCTGCCAGGCAATGGACGCCAAAAAGTAAAAAGGTAAAAAAGTAAAAAGGTAAAACTATGAAGATATTAGTTTTGAATTGCGGTTCATCGTCTATCAAGTACGCCTTGTACAATATGGACGATAAGAGTGTAATGACCAGTGGTGGTGCTGAGCGTGTGGGTTTGGACGGTGCCTTTGTAAAGGTGAAGCTGGCCAATGGCGAGAAGAAACAGATCATGCACGACATCCCCGAGCATACCGAAGGCGTGAAGTTCATCTTCTCGTTGCTCACTGATCCTGAGATTGGGGTCATCAAGAGTCTCGATGAGATCAACGCTGTGGGTCATCGGATGGTACATGGTGGTGAGAAGTTCAACAAGAGTGTGATTCTTACTGACGAGGTGCTGAAAGCCTTCGAAGAGTGCTCAGACCTCGCTCCGCTTCACAACCCCGCCAACCTGAAGGGCGTGAATGCTGTGAAGGAGCTGATGCCCGGCCTGCCTCAGGTAGGCGTCTTTGATACCGCTTTCCACCAGACCATGCCTCCCAAGGCCTTTATGTATGCCATTCCCTACGAACTGTATGAGAAGTACGGCATCCGTCGCTATGGTTTCCATGGCACCTCTCATCGCTACGTCTCTGCCCGTGCCTGCGAGTTCCTAGGCATCCCAGCAGAAGGCACGAAGATGGTAACTTGTCATGTTGGAAACGGTGGTTCTATCGCAGCCGTCGTCGATGGCAAGTGTATCGACACCTCTATGGGTCTCACTCCATTGGAGGGTCTCGTCATGGGTACCCGTGCCGGTGATATCGACGGTGGTGCCGTGACCTTCATCGAGAAGAAACTCGGTCTCGATGCTGACGGTATGAGCAATCTGCTTAATAAGAAGAGCGGTGTGGCTGGTCTTACTGGCGGTTCTTCCGATATGCGCGACGTGGAAAGTGCTGCCAAGGCTGGCGATCCCCGTGCAAAGCTGGCTCAGGACATGTACTTCTATCGTATCAAGAAATATATCGGCGCCTACGCTGCTGCTATGGGTGGGCTCGATGTCGTCGTCTTCACCGCTGGTGTTGGTGAGAACCAGACCTCTATGCGTGCTGAGGTCTGCAAGGACATGGAGTTCCTGGGCATCAAGTTCGACGAGGAGAAGAACAAGACCCGTGGCGAGGAAGCCATTATCTCTGCCGATGACTCTAAGGTGAAGGTCGTCGTCATTCCCACCGACGAGGAGCTGATGATTGCCACCGATACGATGAATCTGCTGAAGTAATCATTCTTAGGGGAAGAAAGAACCCCTACACACATTTAGGGAAATCCCGCTCGATATTTCGGGGTTTCCCTTTGTTTTCTTCCTGAAAAGGTCGTACCTTTGCAGTGTGAAAATAAAAAAAGAATGTCGAACTTAAAGATAAGAAAGGGTACAGTTATGAAGAAGATGTTTACAATGCTGATGATGGCGATGATGGCAATGATGACCTTCACCTCCTGCGAGGATGAATATATCGCAAACACCCTTGAGGGTACATGGAAAGGAAATATGTATATTTCCACCTCCTGGGGCAACTACACCTACGATGCCACCTATACAGAGATTACCTTCCTGAGAGATCCGTACACCTACTCTAGCGGCTCAGGCTACTGGGTGGACTACTATAGCAACGCTCCTTGGGACTATGTGGCCAACCACATCGACTGGACGGTTAAGAACGGTGTGATCCGCGTCTACTTCATCGAGGAAGACAGCTACATCGAGATTGCTGACTATCGTCTGAACTCCAGCCGCTTCACGGGAACGCTCTACGACAGTGGCCGTCCTGTGGACTTCGATCTCTACAATGTCAGCCACCCGTACACTTACTGGGATGACTATCGCTGGGGTTATGACTCCTGGTACGATGACTACTACTGGGCACGCACCCGTGGCATCGATGCCGACAGCGCAAAGACCATTGAGAAGCCGAAGCGCTTCGTCAATCCGGACCTCAAGAAATAAGATACATCTCAATCGAAAAATTACACAGTAGGGTCGGTTCCTACTGTGTAATTTTTATGATTCTTGGCGGAGCGGGGAACCAGGGTTCATCCCATCCTATCTGTCGCGTCCTCACCTTATAGCTCCACTTCGTAGGCTTATGTTGCTTGTCAAATGCCACAAACTCCTCATAGGTGGGTGTCTTGCCAAGCCCCAGTTTCATCACCTTATTATATATAGTCTGTCTGCTGGGTGCATTGAAGGGCGCATCGTCCTGGTTCATCATACTGTTCTCCGAAGGACGGTAGACGCCTTTGAAGAATGTATAGCCACCCTCGTACGTGCCGATCTTCTCGTTGGCGAACTCACTGTCGTAAATGAACCTACTCCAGATAACCTTCGTCGAGTCCTTTTCCGAGTCAACGTTCATAAACCACGACCATTTCTCGTGCAGTTCCTTCAGTTCCTTGATGTCCTGCTCTGTGGCGGAACCCTCTGTAGAGCGCACATATTCATCGGCCAGCTTCGCAAAGCCATGTCCGATGGCCTCGTGGGTCAGCACCTGACGGAAGGTCTCACTCGTCAGATTTTCGATCACAGGACAAAGGGCAATGGAATATTCGTAGTCCGTTTTCTTGTCATCTCTCATCATATAGGTCACGCCTTTATGCTGATTGGTATTCAGGATCACCACTGCCAACGTATGGATGGAATCGATACCCTCCACCTTCTTCACATATTTCATCACCGCATCGGCATTTACGTCAATACCCGTTGTCTGATGACTGGGCACTGCTCCGAATGCAGTCTCATTACCGCCATTAAACTGATTACGACGTGATACGGCTGTCACCTGCCATACGTTGAAATAGCTCCGTAACGACTTGACAGGCTCCTCGCTGAAGAGGTTCTCCATCGCCTGATTCATGACTTCATCATAATAGCCGCTGTTAATATCCTCATCTATGAATCCGTCGCCCATCAGCACGAAGGGGATTCCCTTACCTTCCGTCGCCTCGTTCAGCAGCTTCACCTTCCCGTCCTGTGAAAAGTCAGCCGATATGGAACTATAATACGGTTTCTGATACAACCAAAGCGTATCAAGCCCCATATAATTGCCCTTATCATCCTTCATCACCAGGAAGAATGCCCCTTCTCTTGGATAAGGAGTGTCATTTCTCCCCACATAGAGCATCTTTGTAGACCCTTCATATTCCACTCTGGTACGGGCATTATAAACGGGATCCAGCTTGACCCAATCTTCCAGGCCTTCCGTAGCCATCAGCAACAAGTCATTCTCTGTTAAGTTTGTGCGGAACGACAAGGCCCTGCCTGCGCCGCCCTCGTCTATCAACCACTCGTCGATGTCGAAATAGGCATACTCGTCGCGCTGCTTGATGTTAATGGTCTTCGTCTTTCCCCTTGCCTCGATGGTCATGACCGCCGTGCGGGGCCTCTTCGTTCGGTTTGTCGACGTAGTGGCAAGTGTGATGACATTCTCACCAGCCTTACCGCTCTTAGGCGAGAAGGTCAGCCAGTTGGCCGTACAGGTGGCCTTCCAGCTATCTTCCGACCTGAATCTGATCTCAGTCGTCTGGTTCGTCACAGAATAGAGTTCCGCTGTCCCTGGGGTCGAAAAGGAGATGGCATCCTCCTCCTTCTCGCAACCCACCAGAAGGAGCATCGCGAAACCGCATACAATCTGTAGGAACCTGCTCGTCATCTTCCTATTCTATTGTCTTATAGAGCGTCGAGGCGTTATGACGGCCTTCCAGCACATCGAGGATCTCCTCTTCCGTCGAGAGGTTGAAGTCACCGGGAATCGTATTCTTCAGGGCCGCAGCAGCGAGTGAGTAGTTCAGCTGCTTCTGCTTGTCATCGGGGAAGAGACTGACAGCGTGCAGCCAGCCACCCATGAATGCATCGCCTACGCCTACGGGATCCACCACATCGGGGATATCCATGATGGGCGCCTGCAACAGCCTGCCTTCTGTCCATAGCAGGGCTGTCAGCGTATGATGATTCGACGATACGATGTTCCTCATACCCATCATCCAGTGCTTCAGACGCGGATACTGCGCGTGCAGTTCGTCGAACCACTCGCCATACTCCTTCATCTGCATCTCGAAGTTCGAGTCGACAGCCGTGAACGGGGGCTGCGGATGCTGCGAGAGCCAGTCGAACTCGATGGCATCGCCAAACATCATGTCACAGCGGGAAAGCATCTTGCTCAGCGTCTCGCGAGGCGTGGCACCCTCGTATTGCCACAGGTTCTTGCGATAGTTGATGTCGAAACAGACGGTCACGCCCAGTTCGTCGGCAATATCCAAGGCCTCAAACGTGGCATCGGCAGCCTGCTGCGAGATGGCAGCCGTAATGCCCGATACGCAGAAGAAGGTGCAGTCTTTCAGAATCTCCCGCCAGGGAATCATGCCCGGCTTCAGGTCGTAATAGGCAGAGCCTGAGCGGTCATAGATCACCTTCGCAGCACGCATACCTGCTGGCGGCTCGAAATAATAGGTGCCGATACGCTGTCCGCCATAGAGCACATGCTTGGTGTTCACACCCAACTGCGCCAGGTTCATCGCCCCGGCATGTCCTACAGGCGTGTCTGGCAGGCGGGTGATATACGTCACATCCTCGCCCTGTGATGCCAGCGATACAGCCACATTGGCCTCGCTGCCACCATACTTGCTGGTAAACATATCGCCCTGCGTCAGTCTCAGGTGACCGGGCTTTGAGAATCGGAGCAACAACTCTCCGAAAGTGACAATCTTCTGTCTCATCATGTCTGTTTTTGTGAATAACGCTGCAAAGGTACAAAAAGAAGTGAAAAGTGAAGAGTGAAAAGTGAAAAATTTGCTGCCGCACAATAAAAGATTTGTTAAATCTCAAGCAAACTACTTAATTTAGTTTAAAAACTATGGCTTTTAGTTGTATATAACGAAAACTTTTAGTTACTTTGCACACGGATATTGATAACGACGCGATAATTGATTGAAAACTAAAAGCATTTTTACGACAATGAAGAAGCTTACAAATAAAGAAAAGGAAATCATGGATCTGTATTGGCAGCACGGTCCGATGTTCGTCAAGGAACTCCTCGAGTACTACGACGAGCCCCGTCCGCACTTCAATACCCTGTCCACGATGGTTCGCATATTGGAGAAAGAAGGCTATCTCGACCACAAGCAATTCGGCAACACCTACCAGTATTTCCCCCTCATTACTGAGGCAGAATACGGACGTAAGTCGATTGCAGGTGTCATTAAGAACTACTTCAACGACTCCTACCTCTCAGCCGTTTCCTCGTTTGTCAAGGAGGAAAAGATTTCCGTAGAAGAACTGAAAGAACTCATCGATCAAATCGAGAACCAACATGACTGATTTTCTGATCTACGACCTGAAGGTGGCCCTTCTCATCGCGGTATTCTATATGTTCTACCGCCTGATGCTGGCCCATGAGACCTTCCACCGTGTGAACCGTATCGTCCTGCTGCTCACCGCTGTGGCAAGCTACGTGCTGCCCCTCTGTGTCATCACCTACCACGAGACGGTGGTGATGCACCAGGCACCATTAGTGACGATAGAAGGTTTGCAGGCAACCGTCTACGAGCCCTCGTCCACACCCTGGTGGAAGATAGCGCTGCCCGTCCTGTTTATCATAGGCGCGTCCATCGCACTGGGCCATACCCTCTGTTCGTTGTTCAGGATTATCCGTCTTATCAACCATAGTGAGCAGCATCCGCAGGATGATGGCACCATCGTCTGCGTGACCGGTAACGCAGACATCTCGCCATTCAGCTGGATGCACTATATCGTGATGAACCGTAGCGACTACGAAACCCATGATGCTGCGATTCTCGCTCATGAACGGGGACACATCCGGCTCTGCCATTCGTGGGACCTCATCCTCGTCGACACCCTCACCGCCCTCCAGTGGTTTAATCCCGCCATCTGGATGCTCCGCAGCGACCTGCGCGCCATCCACGAATACGAGGCCGACGGTGCAGTACTCTCACAAGGGATCAATGCGCGTCAATATCAATACCTGTTAATCACAAAAGCCGGTGGCATCGGCGGGTACTCCCTTGCCAACGGAATCACTCACAGTGCCCTTAAAAACCGAATCACAATGATGACAAATAAAACCTCCAAGAGCAGCCACCTCCTCAAGTTGCTCGCCCTGCTGCCCATCGTGGGCGTCACCCTCGCCCTCAATGCAGAGACCGTCAAGGACTATGTCTACGACGAACCCCAGAAGCAAGTGCCCGTAAAGAAAGGCCGGAAGGCCAGCACCATCAAGGCTGGCAACGGTACTGTCCTGCAGGTTGTAGAACAGGAAAAGGCTGATGATCGTGTCGAACCTGCTGCTAGCTTGAAGATTATCCAGACGGATCCTAACAAGAAACCGCTATATATCGTCGATGGCGTCCGAATGAACGAGAAACAGGCAAAGGCGATATCACCTAATGAAATAGCATCTATCAGTGTCCTTAAAGACAAGGCAGCCACCGATGTATATGGTCAGGACGCAAAAGACGGTGTCATCGTGATTTCCCTCAAGAAAAAAGTGACTGGTGAGGTTGAGGTCAGCGATGTCTTCGATGTCGTCGAAGTGATGCCCCAGTTCCCTGGTGGCGCACCTGCCCTCATGCAATACCTGAGCCAGAACATCCGCTATCCGAAAGAGGCGATGGAGTCTGAAACCCAAGGTCGTGTCATCGTCACCTTCGTGGTATGCAAGGACGGTAGCATCTGCGACGCGAAAGTCGTAAAGTCAGTATCTCCCGCCCTCGATGCAGAAGGCCTCCGCGTCATCAGCAGCATGCCGAACTGGACACCTGGCACACAGAGCGGCAAGCCCGTGAATGTGAAATACACCGTGCCCATCAGTTTCCGTTTGGATGGAAAGAAAACAGAGTCAACTAATGCACAGAAGTCGTCTGAAGGCCAACCTCTTAACGAAGTCATCAATCGCTTGCCTGGTGCCAAGATTGACGAGAACGGCAACCTCACCATCAACGGAAAGCCCGTGAAAAAGATTGTGGTCGACGGTAAGCCCGTAACCAAACAAGAGTTGCCAAAAGTTATTGAAGCCCATACCGTGCATATGGAAACGGACGACTTGATCATTTCAACTAAAGAGAAATAACACTCACTCGTTTCATGAAGCATCAGTCAGTAACAATATTCATCCTCGCCCTTGTGTCGGTCCTCTCCGCCAAGGGCGAGGTTTCTGCGAAAAAGAAGGTCGTAGAGCCCGTCGTCGCTGATACCCTCACGCTTTTAGTGCAGGCTGGCGATAGCTGCATGCAGGAGTCCAATACCTTCGAGGCCCTGAAATACTTCCAGCAGGCCTATGCCCGTTGCGACAGCAGTCTCACACGCATCAAACTAGCTGACTGCTACTACAAACGCGGTAACTATCTCCAGACGGCCAATCTGCTGAAGAACGTCCCTGGGGGCGATCTCACCCACGAAGCCTTCCGAGAGCTGGCCCTCAGCTATCAGAAGATGGGCGAGAACGAGGCTTTCATCTACTGGGCAAGCAATCTGACGACCCGCTTCCCGATGGACGGCGAGATCGTGGCAGGCCTCACCCTCGCCCACGCCCGGGCCAACCAACCGGAGAAAGGTATCATCTGCGGCATGAAATACTGTCAAAGGGACACCACGAACATCCTGGTAAACCGGGCGCTGGCTGATGCGTGGTTCATGAATCGCGACTTCAGAGCGGCGAGCAAGATATACGAACGGCTGCTGCAGCAGGGCGACTCCACCTTCAACACCCTCTACTCCGCAGGCATGTGCTACACCCGCCTCGACAGCCTCGAACTTGCCTACAAGCATTTCGTGCCAGCATTTCTCTTAAGTGGCATGCAGCATGCCGGCTGCGCCTACCGCCTCGGGGTGGTCTGCGTCGACACCGGACGGCTCGACGAGGGAATCGGCTATCTCGATCTCGCCACCAAGCTCCTGCTGCCCGATACCACCACCATGAAGGCCATCACCCTCTCACAAGGCGAAGCCTACTATCTCATGGGCCAGTATGCCCAGGCCGTCGAGGCTTGGAAACAGCACTTGGCATACAATCCCAATTCCATCGCCACCCATTACAACATCGCCAACGCCATCTATTATTATCTCCCCGATCGCAAACAGGCCAAGACCTATTACGAGCGATTCCTCGAACTCGCCCGTCAGGAGCCGAACCCCAATGCCCAACTTCAGGAGATGATGGCCAAGGCCGAAGAACTCCTCCGCCAGCCAAACAATTTCAAAGGCGCCAAGTCAAAATAAAACCAAGTGGCAAGGTCGAATACAGCTTATAAAAATTACACAGTAGGCGCTCCAGCTCTGCTGGCTTGCTACCGCAGGGACGCAAGAACCGACCCTACTGTGTAATTTCAATGAAAATCCCCCCGCAACTGCGAGGGGACTCTTCATTTGTGAAATCTGTACGATTTTAGGCAGCGGGCCGTACAGCGGGCCGTAGCCCATACAGCTTGTGGTCGTGATGGCCGTGAGGAATGCCGTGAGCGCGGCTACTATCACCTTCACCGCAATCTCAATGATCCTTTTCTTCATACGCATCTCCATTTACGTTTGCCTTACTTATGGCGTCGGAGCGCTGCTCACTGGGGACTGACCCAAATGTGATATCTTTGATCTCACAGAGGGGTCTGTCTCCCAGTGTGCTGCGCCTTTATGGCCTAATCGTTCGTAAGGCCATCGTCACCACCGCCG
>JAEETD010000165.1 GCA_016290175.1 Prevotella sp.
GGTGAATTTAATACCCACACAAGCACTGGTATTACCATAATTAGCAGCACGATCAGCGAATGTCAGCTTATTCTTACTATAGAGACTAGCTGCCATATCCGTTGAATAGGTACCTGCAATAGAAGCGGTCACAGAGGGATCGTAAACCACCACCGTACGGCTGACGCTGGCAGAGAAGCCATCGTCATTAACAGCAGAGTATTCGATATCATAGAAACCCACAGTGTTCACATCAACTTCATCAGCTCCTAATGTTAGCACTCTATTTTGGCAGTCTGCACCTGCCAGAGTGGCCTTCACACCAGGATCAGTGAAGCTGGTTCCGATAGGCACGAGCATCATCGCGTCGCCTTGCAATTCCAGATTCACATAATAGGTCAGGCGGGAGTCTGTCTTCTCGTAGTCATCACTGCACGATGTCAGGCCAAGAACAGACATTCCAAGCATCAGACCATAGAAAAATATCTTTTTCATATACTATTGTCTTTTTGATGATTAATAACTTCTTCTCACTTATTTCTTATCCCAGAACACGCGGTCGTTCAGATACTTCACAGCAGGTGTGTTTCTGTTATACTGACGGGCATTGCCAGGATAAGGCACACGCTTGGCCAGACCTTCACCCTCGATGAAGTTGATGCCAGGATTGATGAAGTCACCGGCTTTGTAGTCAGTAGAGCCTTCAAACACAGTCTTAGCAGAAACTGATGAGAGAGCGGGCACATCGGTACGACGGGCCTCAGACCAAGCCTCCATGTGGTTGCGATAGAAGAAAGCCACCCACTTCTGCATATAGAGAAGCTTCAGCTTGTCAGCCTGACTGGCCTGAGCGCTCCAGCTTGACTTCGGAGCAGCGAGGAAGTCGTCAGCACCTGCGATGCCACGAGAAGCAAAGTCAGCCTTCACAGCTGCCTCGTAAGCAGCCTTAGCAGCAGCATCGTTGTTGCCGAAACGAGCCTGCACCTCGGCAATGAGGAACTGCAGTTCACTCTGTGTGAACAGATAGATAGGCATGGCCTTGGCGGGAACACGGTTGATGTTGCTCACGTAAGTGTCGTTATAGTTAGAGCCAATACCAAGCCAACCACCGGTAAGGGTCTTACAACCAGGAACCTGACCTACATAGTCATTATACTTAGAACTGGGTTCCAGAGCATACTCGATACGGGGGTCTGTAGTAGCCTGCATATAGCTTACGAGCGGATAGGCAGCGCAAAGGTTCTTCGTACCTGCGAGGGTTCCCTCATAGAAGATGGCACCCCAGGGATTACGCTGGCCCTGTGCATCAGAATAAACGTCCCAAGCCACATCGCCTGTAAAGAAGTTGTTGGCATTAACCAAAGCCTGAGCCTTGCTCTGATACTCAGAGAAGCCACCGTCGATCAGACGCATGTACATACGCAGACGGAGTGCATTGGCATAGCCCTTCCACTGACTGATACTCTTGTTGAGCAGGGGATCGGTAACGGTCATAGCCTCACCGGTCATGTTGGCCTCAGCCTCGTCGATCTCGGCGAGAACGCCCTCATAAACGGTCTTACCCTCGTCCCAAGCAGGCATAGCGTTGGCGCTGGCCTGAAGAGCCTCAGTGTAAGGACACTGGTCGAGGTTGTCAACCAGATACTGGAAAGCCTGTGCACGGAGCACCTTGGCAGCAAAGATGTCAGAAGTGTTCTGAGTCTTAGAGAGCACATCCTCTACATCCTGCAGAGCCTGGGCATAGAGGTTAGAATAGCAACGGTTGAACAGGTCGCTACCCTCATCGAGGTGAAGCTCAGCCAGATCGTTATACTGGTTGGCAGTAGGCATCTGATCCCAGTACTGTACAAAGAAGCCTGCATAGTTGAACATCTGGTCGCCTACAGCAGTGGCGATAGAGTTTTCGATGGCAGGAAACACCAGATCAGCCGACACGTCAGTATTTGACGGGTAGTTCGGGTTCTCGTTGATGTCCAGATCACAGCTGGAAAGCATCATCAGTCCCGCAGCAGCTAATAAATATATCTTTTTCATACTGTAATTTCCTTTCTTTTAGAATTTAACATTGACATTGAAACCAAGCT
>JAEETD010000166.1 GCA_016290175.1 Prevotella sp.
TCGACTTCATCAGTTCCATTTCCACGGCGTCCTGGATCTGTTCCACGGTCATCTGACTCTCGCCGCGTTGTGCGATATGGTCGGTAATCTGGTACAAGAGGCGTTCGTCTTCGCCTTTGTCCGTGTGTATCATGGCCTTACGGATGGCAGCCATAATTTTCTGTTCATTGAAGCCCACTATGCGTCCGTCGCGCTTTACAACTGTTTGGATCATATATTACTAAAGTTTTTAGTCAAAATCGCTTGCAAAGATAGCAATAAAAAATGAAAAGCTACCCATGAAGGACAGCTTTTCTTTTGTTAATTATTGCTAAGTTTTATGCGCTCAGAGTGCCCGTTTTATTGCTTCGCACTGAAAGCCAGCGCATAAACGCGCATCTGCTTCACCATTGCTACAAGTCCGTTGGAACGGGTAGGCGACAAATGCTCCTTCAGACCTATCTCTTCGATGAAATAGAGGTCGGCATCGAGTATCTCCTGAGGGGTGTGGTCAGAGAGCACCCGGATGAGCAGGGACACGATGCCCTTTACAATCAGGGCGTCGCTCTCCGCCCGGAAGTGAATCAGCTTTTCACTTTTCACTTCCTCACTTTTCACTTCTCTTTCCTCCGCCACCAGCCACACGCGGCTCTGGCAACCGTCAATCAGGTTCTGCTCCGTCTTATATTTCTCTTCGAGCGGTTCCTGTTCATTGCCTAAGTCTATAAGCAGCTGATACTTGTCCATCCAGTCGTCGAAACCGGAGAACTCCTCTATGATCTCATCCTGAATCTCGTTAATTGTCATCTCACTATTCACTTTTCACTTCTTCACTATTCACTAATTTAAACAGCTTGTCTGACGGGCGGACTTTCCCCGTGACCGCGATAGCCACCCGTGTGCCCTGTTCCGCTACCTCCACAGGCCCGTTGTCGCCATGGATCTCGTCGGCGGTGACGTACATCACACCTGTCGTGGGTCCCGTGATCAGCATCTTGTCGCCCACCTTGAAAGTGTTGGCCTCAACGGTAAACTCTGCTACGCCCAATTTCGAGAAATATTTCACGCCCTTGCCGATATAGACCTTGCGCTCAGTGGCGTTCGAACCGTAGTTTTTGTTCCATTCGCCCATGAGCTGTCCCTGATAGTAGCCGTCCCAGAAGCCTCGGTTGAAGACGGTGGCGAGACGCTCGTCCCATTCGTCCTTCTGAGCCTCCGTAAAAGTACCGTCGAGCACGGCCTGGATAGCTTCCTTATAACATTTCACCACCGTATACACATATTCGGGTCCTCGTGCACGGCCCTCGATCTTGAACACCCGCACGCCAGCCTTCATCATTTTATCGATGAAACGGACCGTTTTCAGGTCTTTGGGCGACATGATGTATTTGTTATCGATACCGAGCTGATAGCCGGTCTCGTTGTCGGTTGCGGTATAGGAACGACGGCATACCTGGATGCATTCCCCACGGTTGGCGGAACGGTTGGCGGCGTGGAGGCTCATGTAACACTTACCGCTGATGGCCATGCAGAGGGCGCCGTGGCAGAACATCTCTATGCGAATTTGTTCCCCGCTTGGGCCGCAAATGTGCTCTGCCTCTACCTGACGGTAGATCTCGGCTACCTGGTCCATGTTCAGTTCGCGGGCGAGTACCACGACATCGGCAAACTGTGCATAGAAGCGTAGGGCCTCGATGTTTGAGATGTTCAGTTGGGTGGATAGGTGTACCTCCTGTCCCACCTTATTACAATATGTCATCACGGCCACATCCGATGCGATGACGGCGGAGATGCCTGCTTGTTTGGCAGCATCGATGATCTCGTGCATCAGGGGGATGTCCTCGCCGTAGATGATGGTGTTGACGGTGAGGTAGCTCTTGATGCCGTGAGCCTCGCACTCTTGGGCGATGTCGCGTAGGTCGTCGATGGTGAACGTGGAGGCGGAGTGCGCCCTCATGTTCAGTTTCTCGATGCCGAAGTAGATGCTGTCTGCTCCTGCCTGTATCGCTGCCGCCAGGGACTCGCGAGAGCCCACGGGAGCCATGATTTCAAAGTCTTCTATTCTCATTCGGGGTG
>JAEETD010000088.1 GCA_016290175.1 Prevotella sp.
GGCTCACCGACCATTTCTTATCGATCTTCTTCTGCGCCTCCAGCGAGAAGTCAAGTCCGAAGTCATCAGCCTGCGCAGAGGCAGTCAAAGGAGTGAACAGTGAACAGTGAACAGTGAACAGTGCGACTGCCAGATAGCGCAGTTTTCCGGAAAATAGCCTATACGCTTGCATAATCTGAGTTCCTGAGCTTCAACATATTCTTCACATCGCCGCTGTCGTTGCCCTCGTAATAGACACGAAGCACTGTCATATCACGCAGGAAGTCGACGGCTCCTACCCTCACGGATACCACTTTCAGCCCCAGACGCGCCTCCAGGTCAGCCTTCAGCTCTTCCCTGCGTTCAGGCTTGATCAGGTCGATACGGTCGTACTGCACCAGTTTCGAGGCCTGCACCTTGAGTGAATGCTCGAAGATGACAATCGACAGGATGACAATCACGTCGATGACCAGCAACTCGAGCAGCGGCGTACCGATCATGACACCTGCAGCATTAACCCCTAAGGTATCGGCCATCGCATGAACCACCGACAGACATACTACCACAAAGAGATAGGTCATCTCGCGGACAGGCATTGCATCGGTACGATAACGCATGATAGAGAAAATGCCGAACAGTCCGAGACCTACACCCATCGTGGCCTTTCCGCGGTCCATACCCATCATCAGGTAGACCAGGAAGAAGATGGCTACGGAAATGATCATGAAAGTGAAAAAGAAATCACGTCTTTTGGCCTTCTTGAAATAAAGGAAGTTGACGATGATCCAGTTGACTAAGTAGCAGAGAACGAATCTCAGCAGGGTGTCTCCGAAATCAGGGGAGAACAATTCATTAAAATTAATCATATTCTTTTCATTTTAGTTGATTGACGAGTTTGTCCACTTCTATCAGTTTCCGTTTGAAGCGGTTCACGGGCAGCTGGCCGTTGCTGGTCAATGCTGAGCCCATACAATATTTTGAATAGCCGTGGGGATGAATCCGCAGCTGTCGGAGCATTTCCAGGACAGGCGAGAAGACCAGTCCGTCGCGTTTCAGTTCGATAATCACCAGATCCTCCATATCGCGTTCGCAGCCGTTCTGCAGATTGCGGAACCGGAGGCCGGAGTCGATGGTGAGGCGTTCGGTCTTCGCCTTGTTCACCAGCGTGATACGTGAGAAGTGGTTGTTAAGGGCTGGCATCAGGGTGTCGACATCATAGCGCAGGTGCTTGGCAAGAAACTGGCGCTTCTCCTCATCGGCGAGATTCATGTCACCCACCTCTATACGCTTTTTCTTCGTGCGCCCGTGGTTGTTCTTGGTCTTCACCTCCATGAACTGCAACCCACTGACACAATAGGTACGGAACCGGATCTTCTGGCGGTTGGTGTGCCCGCACTGGTGCTGGCAGTACATAGCGAAGTCGGTCGTATCAAAGTAGGTCGTGTCATACTCCAGGTTACGCCCGCCGTCGATGTCCTGCACATAATAATCTGCCTGGGCCATCTCCAGCAGCTGGCGAAGCTTATCGAGGTTGGTGACGAACTTCGTATCCGTACGGTTCATCAGCTTCACACTGCTCATCTGTTCCAGCGTAATGGGGTCAAAATGTGACAGTATATCTATCATTTCTTCTGGTTTATGGTGCAAAGTTATTCATTATGAGCTGCCCGCGCAAATCTTTTCAGCGAAGGGGCCGTTTTCTTCAGCGAAGGGTCAGCTCCACGGGGCAGTGGTCCGATCCCATGATGTCTGTATGGATCTTCGCATCGGCGAGGCGCTCGCGCAGACGGTCGGATATCACGAAGTAGTCGATACGCCACCCCGCGTTCTTCTGTCGCGCCTGGAAACGGTACGACCACCACGAATACGTCACCGTCTCGGGATACTTGTAGCGGAACGAGTCGGTGAATCCTGCTGCCAGCAGATCGCTGAACTTCTGTCGCTCCTCGTCGGTGAAGCCCGCATTCATGCGGTTCGACTTGGGATTCTTCAGGTCTATCTCCTCATGCGCCACATTCAGGTCGCCGCAGAGCACCACGGGCTTCTTGGCATCCAGACCCTTCAGATACTGGCGAAAATCGTCCTCCCACGTCATGCGGTAGTCCAGCCGTTTCAGTCCGTCCTGCGAGTTCGGCGTATAGCAGCACACAAGATAAAGATCCTCCATCTCTAGCGTAATCACGCGCCCTTCGTGGTCGTGCTCGTCCTTGCCGATGCCGTATGTCACGCTGAGCGGCTGGTGCTTCGTAAAGATCGCCGTGCCCGAGTAGCCCTTCTTCTCGGCATAGTTCCAATAACTCTCATAACCCTCGAAGGCCAGGTCCAGCTGTCCTGCCTGCATCTTCGTCTCCTGAAGACAGAAGAAGTCGGCATCCAACTGCCTGAAGATTTCACTGAAGCCCTTGCCCTCGCAGGCACGCAAGCCGTTCACGTTCCAACTGACAAATTTCATATCGATTGATTTCACTGTTTGAATAGTCGGCTGCAAAGGTACGAAGAAATGCGCAAACCACCAAATAAAATCCCACCCAATTATCCCGGCAGCCGGGCTTCACCATTCATTTTTTGCGGAATTATTTGGCGGTTTGGGTTTTTTGTCTTATATTTGCGGGCAAAAAGAATGAAAGCAAAGTATAGATTGACAGTCATGTTCGCCGCACTATCGGCGACGCTTTCCCTCGCGGCCCAGTCGTTCCAGCTCTCTCTGAACAAGGAGAGCGGCGTTTACGTCAAGGGCGAGCGGGCGGTGATCACATGTCGTATGGATTCGCTGACGGCCGATTCGCTGACGGTCCGCGTGTCCGTCAATAATCGGTTGCTGCGCGAGGAGCATATCCAGCCGCAGCGTCAGGCGTTCCCGCTCTTCGATGCCGCCATCGACAGCACCTGTGCCGTAAGTCTGGAAGTGACGGGCAAAGGTGCCCCTGAGGGCATCGGTTTTGTGGTGGCGCCCGAGGGATTCAGGGCGGGTTATGAAGAGCCTGCCGATCTGATCGACTATTGGAACAACCAGAAGGCTCTGCTACGGGCACTGCCCATGCAAGTGAAGACGACAACGCTCGAAGTGCCTGAGCAATACCAGAGGAAATGCGTCTGTCAGGATATTGAGATCAACTGTCTCGGTCCTGCCCCGGTGCGGGCTTACTTTGCCAAGCCGGCGAAGGCCGGGAAAGGTTCGCTGCCGATTGTCATCCTCTGCCGGGCGGCAGGAGTGAGCGGTGCCTGGTGTCGTTGTCAGGTGAGCGAGTGTGTGGGCAATGCCATGCTTGGCAATGGCGCACTCAGCCTGGATCTCAATGCCCACGGCATGCTGAACGGCCAGACTGACGACTACTACCGTATGCTCGAAAACGGTCTGTTGCGCGACTACTTCGAACACAACGCTGCCGACCGCGAGACCTATTATTTCCGAGGCATGTACCTGCGCCTGCTGCGCGCCATAGAATATATGACGCAGCAACCTGAGTGGGACGGCAAGCGCATCCTCGTCATTGGCGAGAGTCAGGGCGGAGGACAGGCTGTAGCGGCAGCGGGACTCGACACACGCGTCACGGCCGTCGTGCTCAACGTCCCTGCCATGCAGGACTTCGGAGGTACACGTGTGGGACGTCGTGGCGGCTGGCCTCATCCCATCGAGAACCACAAAGACCTCAGTACCGCCATGCTCAACGCCTGCCTACCCTACTTCGACGGTGCCTTGCTCATCCGTCACTCCAAAGCGGAAATCTATTGTGAGATAGGACTCATCGACACCACCTGTCCGCCTTCCGCCGTCTGGTCTTCCCTCAACGGCGCACCGGGCAAGAAAACCGTCAACTGTGTTCCCTTCCGCACCCACGCCTGGCCTTCCGGCCGTTTACGTCCCTACTGGGAAGAGCATTTCCTGCATCCCAGAGAGCAGTTCATCGCCGATTACCTGAAATAGAAAAAGCTTCCCAGCGTGGGAAGCTTTTTCTAACATGCAACAGGGTCAGTCATCGGCAGTCGAAAAGTATCTTCCTCCGATTATCCTTTGGCCTCACCGCGAAGTGAATCCAATACGTCGTCCCGCGCTTCTCCTGGATGAGCTCATCAAACACCCAGCCGTTCTCGTCGGCGGTGTCGAGCAGCAGGCAGGCATACCTGATCATCTGCTCCGGGCCGTAGCACCTGATGTCCACCGCACATCCTGTCAGGTGATTGGAATTAACCGCACCTCCGCACATCCTGTTCACCTCTTCTGACCTGAACCCGCTCGTAATAATCACCGGGATGTCGTCCGACCTCCTACTGGGGACTGGCCCCGGCATAGGGCTTGACCTCTTGTTGGGGCCTGTCCCCCGTAGGAGTGTCGCTTCCCTCTGACCGTACTTCTGATTATATCTCTCCCTCAGAATCTCCAGCCATCCGCAGAGGCGCCTCAGGTTCTCAATCGCCACATGGCTCGGGATATTACCGTCAGCCGTTATGTAACTCGTCTTCGTGAGCTCTCCCAATGTAAAATGCGGGGAGAGCTTTGCTTGCTCATTAATACTTACTTCATTCATGTTCTTTTCTTTTTGTTTACGTTAATTGGTGTACTTTTAGGAAATGCGATGCTATAGGCAGCGTCGAGCGCTTTGAGGTCAACTCTGTAAAAGCTGATGCCCGTCTTAACCGCCACGATAGCACGGAGAAACTCACGGTGCTTGCGCGGATAGAGCGAGGGTAACGGAAGCTCGTTCCAGCCCTCTTGAGGTTCGTCGTCGACGACGGCCGAGTGACAGACCTCCCAGATAAAATCATCGCTTGCCTCACCTCCGAACCACGACTTCAACACATTGCGGATACAATATCGCTTGTACTGACCTCCGAGGAGGCGCCTCGTGCGCTCCAGCATCCGCCAGAGCTGCACGAAGCATTCTTGATTGTTTTCGATTTTGACCATTTTGACCTTGACCATTATGACCACTGATTTTTTCTGTACTTCCCGTCGTCGGTCAGAAACACCAGCCCCTGCTTGCGCCAGTTCTTCAGCATCATGCGGACCGTGTTGTGGTTCACGCTGGCACCCTTCACTGCCACTGAATGTTGCATCGCCTGCTCGAACGAGAACTGGATATCCAGTCGCTCAAAGATTGAGTCGTTCTTGCCGCGCTTCTGTCGTTCGCCACACAAGCCACCCATATAATCGCGACTTGTAAAAGCGTTCTCAATGCGGTCGCGGAAGAAGTAGAGGGCATTCTCCAGCAGCGAGTCGGCTATCACATCATAGGCCTCCAGCATCGTGGGTGTCTGCGCCTTCAACAACATTTCCTTCCATAGGTTTGGCTGCTGCTTCAACTTCGCCTCGGCACCGTTCAACCCATGTTTCTGGATCAGGCCTTCACACACCTTGCAGAGCATCAGGCAGCACGTCATTCGCTGCGCCGTCACACAGACGCGGAAACGTTGTCGGGCACGGGTGCGATCGTCGTTCTTCATCGTTTCCAGTCGGATGCGTTCCACCCATTCCCTACCCTTTGCCTCCAGTTTCGGCAGCACCACCTCACCGTACATCAAAGGCAACAAATGGGCTATCTGCTGGATGCGCTCACGCTGGCGGTCGGTCAACACGTAGGGCTTCTCCTCCAGCGGAGCAAAGGTGTTATCGGGCGTGCGAGCTACGGCGATACGACTCTGAAAACCGTCGGTGTAGTTGCTTACCACACGGTAGAGTGCATCGGGAGTCCCGCACATCGTGACGTTCCACAACAGCTTGTCGATATGCACGTTCACCGCATCGGCACTTCTAGCCTCGCGCTCATACTTGGTGCCGTCGTAGCTCTGGCGCAGCATTACCGAAAAATCGCTCATCGTCGATTTCCACTTCTGCGCCACCGTGTCGGCCTCGGGCGTAAACGAGAAGGCGTGCTTGCCCTCGGTGTTGGCCAGTCGCTCAGCGAGATTAGCAACGGTGTTGTTCAGCGTCAGACAGCGCACGGGCAGCTTGGGCTCCTCGGGCTGCTCCTTCTTGTTCTTAGCCGCCCGCTTCTTGGCACGCCATTCATCCTCCTGCTGCTGGTACATCTTGTCGAGTGCCGCCACCTCACTCATCCAGGCTTCCACCACAGGGTCGATACCGCCCTTACCCGAGGCAAAGTCACCTGCGATATAAGAAATGAGATTCAGTCCCTTTTTCTGACCGTGCACATCGAGTGTCACGCCCGTCGCCAGCATGCCGATACAAGGACAGATAGCCGTCACAACGGGCATCGTCAAAGCTGGCCCTACGGCATCAATCGATTCACGAACGCCTTGCGGCAGCTTTTTCAAGCCCCCTAAGTTAGGGGGTTGGGGGTCTGAACAGTCATCAACATCAATTCCCTCGTTCAGACCCCTATCGTCCCCTAACTTAGGGGACACAGACAGCGCGCTAAGGGTATTGCGGAGGCGCAGCGGGAACCCGTTGAACTCCGAGTTTAGAGCGCTCTTAATCTTCGCTCGCTTCTCTTCGGGTGAAAAGCCGTCGTAGCAGGGAATCACCTGGTCAAGCCACTCGAACGAACGTCCGCAGATGTGCCTCAGGTCGCAGGCCAACTGATAGGTCAGCGTGTCCCTATCGCCCTGCGTGGGCTCAAAGCCCCGGTTGTTCACTTCCCAATACTTCGCGATGATGTCCTTGAAGGGGATGCCGTGATAATCTTTGGGGAACTGCTTTCCAGATGGCTCTTCTGACAGGGGACAGGAACCTGTCAGAATCTGGTCTTCCTGATGGGTGTTTGACTGATGCTCTTCTGACAGGTACCTGTCCCCTGTCAGATTCGGCGCAGCCGAAACATCAAAGATGCCGTCATCCAGATAGATCAGCTCGGTTTCCGTCGTGGTGAAGAACACACGGGTGATGTCTTTCGCCTGAGCGTCGTAGGCCACATTCAGCAGTTCAGAAGCCCATTTCAGATTGCCCACCTGGTCCAGATCAGCGCGACGACCGAACACCAGGTGATAGCCCCCGCCGCGGGCACTCTCTTCCAGCATCAGCAATCCCAACTCTGCCTTCTTGCTGAGTATCCGCTCGCGAACTGCGGGCATCTCTTCGGCCGAAAGATGATCGATGTCCATGCCCACTGACATCGAGGCCGTCTTCGAGCCTTTCAGACTTCCGTCGGCATTCGGCAGACACGAGTAGTTCATCTGCACCAGTCTGGATTTCAGACCATCCTCGCCAGCACGGATCCGGGCTACCAGCTGCTTCTGCTCGCCGCCGTTCCTCAGTGTTAGATACTCATCTTTGTTGGTGATGGGGCGCATGAACTTTGCGCCGCCATCCCCTTTATAAACATAATGTACACTCATGGAATCATAAATTCGTTTAATTCGTGTAATTCGTGGTCGTTAAAAGTTCGGGTATCCCAGTTTTGAATTCAGGAATCGCACACCGTCGAGGGTCCATGTCATGTAAACCTTCACTTTCTTTGTGCCCTTCAAACTATAGGATATGTACGTGCGCAAGCGCACTAGGTTGCGGTCGGCCAGATCGTCAGAGATGTTCCAGTGTCCACCGCGCCGGTACTGGATGCCCATGTCGCGCAGTATGGCATTAAAATCATAGGTGGTCATGTTAAACGTCTTCGCCACCTGCGTCGCCGTCAGCGTGTCCTCGGCGGGTTCGTTCACCAGCCGCAGTCCCTCACCGATGATCTCGTCGGCCAATGCCAGAATTTTCTTCGGACTGGGCAGACACAACTGTTGTCGGCGTTCCTGCTCCTGGAGTTCCAGTTCCTGCCAACGCAACACCAATTTTGCTCGCGCCTCATCATTGAACTTTGTAGCGATGTAAAGGCACTCGGTCTTGGTCAGCTGATAGCAGGGCACCTCGCGCGTTCCACCGTTCGGCTGGTCGATGATTCTCGATGTCAGCTGAAATTTCAGCCCACATGTTTTTTCCCACGCAGGTTCCATATTTCTGATGGCCTGCATCACGTTCTTGTGTTGTTTACCTGTCAGCTCGGCAATTTCGAGCGACGTCATTGTCTGTTGTTGATAAATACTATTTGTTTTCATTTGTTTGTTGAAATTTACGAGCCTTGGAAAAGCGAAGATTGTTTGAGCTCATTTCATCCGGATACTTCTCCGCTCGTCTTTCAACTCAGGGTTAATTATGATTATGAATTATGTATTTTTACGAGTTCAGTTACTAAGATTTCCTGAAACGTCTGTCCCTGATACTCGTGGGTAGAGAAACGAAGTGTGGCCAAGACCACATCACTTTCGTAGAACCTGCACGCCGCCAGATTGCCCAGCATGGCGCACACATCATGTTCGCGCAGGCCTACCTGCCGTGTCCTCTGTATCAATAAGTCTGAGATCGCTCGCCAACGCGTTTCCGTTCGTTGACGATGCAAAAATACGAACTATTATTTATGGTTGGATGGCTTTGGAAAAGGCCTTCTCCAACATTCTCCACCTTTCTCCGAAATTCTCTGTTTTTCTCCGTTCTGCTCCCTAAAGGGCACAAAAAAAGCACCAGAACCGGATTGATTCTGATGCTTATGCTAACACCGCTATCTGCTCTGTCGTTTATCGCTTATAGTACTTCGTGAATGTCTTCAGGCTGTATCCCTCACCGTCGGGCATCCCCAACCTCACAAGTTCATTATACGCCTTCTCGGCATTCTGGGGAAGCAGCACCTTCTGGGCTTCACTTAGTTGCGAGAGATACTTGCATATCTCCTGTATTCCCTGACGAGCCACCAAACGCACTATCTCGTCGTGAATCTGCCACTGCTCCTCAACGTCAACAGACGGATGGACGAAAAACGTTGGCTTTCCATCTCTCTCCACAGGCGCAACAGCCTCTGATTTCTGTTTCACCGTTAACTCAATGCCCAACTGCTTCAGGATATCGGCCTGATACAGGTGCTCCACGTTCTGAATGTTGATGCCCCCGGGCTGAACGTCAACGTGCGTGTAGTGGGTGACACCCGAAAAATCTGTTCCCTCTTTCATTTCCCGACCGTGTTAGCCTGTTGCACATTAATACCACCTGCCTGAACGGTAACGTTGGTCGTCGGGGCGCTCTCAGGCTGCTCGTCGTCCAGATGATTCAGTAGTTCCATGATGTCCTCCGGCATCTCCAGTTTCGCCGTAGCAATGAAATCCAGCAGCTGCGCACGAGCCACCTCACGCTTGGCCTGCGTCTTACGCTTCGACGTATTGATGTAGATGCGGAAAGCTTTTTCAAGACCTTCCTGCGGCGATTTTCTGGCCATTCCAACCGAGAATTTGCCCAACTCGTTCAGCTGCGTTTCCTTCTCCTTCAGCAGAGCCTCCATCTCCTTCAGTCGCTTGTCCCTGTCATCCAACTGCTCATGAAGACTGTCGTTCTCCATCTGCTGCTGTTCCAATTCACTCCTCAACAGATCGTTCTCCTCCAACACATCTTCATAATGCTCCAACAACTTCAGATAGCTGTTATGTGTGTCTATCTGCTCCTGCAACCGCTCGCGCTTACTGTCCCAACAACGCCTGGCATCGCGCAACTGTTCTTTCAAATAGGTTTTGTCAATTTCCATAAATTTCAATGATGGTTTTGATAGTTTTATATTTCAGAAAGGGTTGCAAAGTTACTAATAATTTTCCAAATATCGTGTCGAAAATCCTGTGTATTTTTCACGATTTTCGCTCCTTCGTAGTTAAGGTTTGTTAAGCCAATTTCGTCACCCTTTCCTAACCCTCAATCCATCAACCACTTGCCCCCGATTCCTTAAACCTTTTCACCAGAAGCGACCCAAAAGGGGCGATTATTTCAATATCTGCCCATCGAAAAGCCCCGCTGCCGTCAGTCAATTTACGCTACAAAGACAAGCACCACTTATAGTAGGGAACGACCCGTATCGTCTTCCCGTCTTTCTCCGTGTAACAAAGGGACAGTTCTTTTGTTACATCGTCAGAACCGCCAGCCTCCGTTATGCAATGAAATTCGAACTTCAAAAGAAATGCCAAAAGAAATGGATGAACATGTTTGTCCAACCATCCCTATTGCATCATTCAAAATCAGTATAACAAAAGAACCGTCCCTCTGTTATACTCGACTTCGGCAGATGCCAGAGCGTACACTTCTCTGCGCAGATTGCCAGCTTCACGCTGACCATGATGCAGTATAACATACTTTGCACAGTGAAACGGTTTGAGGCCTACGAGACCATCGGAGCGCTCTTCCGTGAGGCCACAACTGGTACTCTCGAGCTGTCCGCCT
>JAEETD010000023.1 GCA_016290175.1 Prevotella sp.
CTCCACTTTTTCTCGACTGTCACGGATGGCGAACTCTGGATGCCCAAAGAGTGGACAAAGATAAAGCGCTGGGTGAACGGGAAAAAGACTTATAGGAAGAATTGAAGATTGAACATTGAAGATTGAAGATTGAACATTGAAGATTGAACATTGAAATCCCATACATCATGAACAGACTATATACATTATTATATATTGCGGCGCTGACAACGACGGCACTGGCGCAAAACTGGGCCGAGGCAACGAACCAGCGCCTCAGCCAGCTCGAAGAAAACCTGCAGAAGCAGGGCTATACGATCTATGCCAGTCAGTCGAACACCGATGGCCTCAGCATCACACACAGTTGGAACATTACGATGCGCGTACATGGTCTGCCTAACACCTTAAAGCCCATGCCGGACAGCATCATAGTCCAGCGACAGGAGCGACTGGCGAAAGCCCTCGACACCATCCGCGTGGTGTTTACCGATCTGAGCAAGGAGGCGACGGAGAGCCAGATGTATGAAAACCACAAGGAAGGCACCGATACCATCGATTACGTCCTGAATTTTGTGAGTCCCCAAGCCAAATACCAGCCGCCTTCCCATCCCGTTTCCCATATATTACGCTATGGTGAATGCGTTTCCGCGAATTTATTCTATCGGAAGAATGAAGACGGCTGGGATGACTGTAGGTACAATCATCTGTACAAAGAGCATCTTGGCGTGGCGAATCAGGATATGAAACCTTTCGACATCGCCGCCTTCGAAGCGCATATTCAGCCTGCCCTTGCACCTGTGATGACGCTGAAAGGCGCATACAGTTGTCCTATCTATTGGCGCCACGACGCAGGGTTCAAGGACGATTCCGATGGCGGAATTCAAGTGAAATACTTCGCAGAAAGCAAGAGTGGGGCAGGTCTGGCCACCGGCACACGCTACTTCATCCCAGCCCGGTATAAGGACGAGGCCAACAGGATGTTCCAGCAACTCCAATCGCTGACCCACGACTATGTCGATCAGCATCGCGACCAGTACTATCGTTATACCTCCAGATCTGAAATCCCATACCCCGATGACGAATCCCAATGGCTCGTCTATAACACCTTCAACGGTATCATGCTTCTGGGCGGAGTTTTAGGCAACGGATTCAAAAATTACACCCTCGTTTACGAACGCCGCGACGACGGCCTTCATATCCTTTCCTTCTCATCTGAGGGCTCAGCCTGGCAGCCCAAGGAATGGTATAAGATCAAGAGTTATATCAACGGCAAGCTGGTGTATCATAAAGGTGCGGAGCAGGAGGGAAAGCGTCAGGCACTGGCCGATGCCATCGCCGCCAGGAAGTGGCGCATTGATATCCGTTCGATGAGCACCATGCGCTACGGGTCGAGAACGGTGACGCCCGACTTCTATCTGGAACTGCGAGGCGGCACGCTGCACAGCTATCTGCCCTATATGGGTCAGGCCCGTGTATCGCCTACGCTCTCACCTTCGATTGGCCTGAACTTCGAGAAGCCTGTTCTTAAATATAAGGAGAGCATGCCCAAGTCGAAGAAATACACGCAGATAGATATCGACGTCAAGACACAGGAGGACTCTTACCACTATGTGATTGAAATCTACGACTCTGGCGAGGCGACGATCCGTGTGCAGTCGCTGAATCGTGACCCCATCAGTTTCGATGGCACAATGACATCATCCCAATAAACCCAACAACCTTATGAAAAAAAGTTTTACCATCATCGCGCTGGCCCTCATCGCTAGCCTGGCGAGTGCCCAGAAAGGCATCACCTTTGAAGTTGACAAGGGCTTGCCCGCTCCCAAAGAAACCATCCCTGCGTACGACGAGCAGTGGATTGCCACACAGATTATCAACGTCTCAGGGGTGCCTCGGGAACAACACCATGTGTTGAAGACCAGTTTCGAGGGGCAACGCCTGTGTCATCTGGGCGATGACAATTTCTTCAAGTGCATGGTGCAGGCCTATGCCGACCATCACCCCCTGGTGTTGTCGCCCGATATGGTGTGGCTCATCATCAGCCAGGGATTCTCCCGCTATGTGAATGCCCATACGGAGGAGATGCGCGATCTGTTGGTATTTCATGAGGGAAAGATGGAACTTGTTGTCAATTCCAATAATAATATTCTCCTGCCCACTGGCGACTGGGAACGCCTGTTGAACGACTTCTCCGTCTGCATCGCCAGGAATACCAAGGGTGAGTTGGCCGACCTGATGACGGCCGACTTCACCACCACAGGCATCACCGAACGTATCGCCTCACAGGTCTCGCTGATGGATGTCGTCAAGAAGTATTTTATCTATTCCAACATATCAGCTGCCTGCGGTATTCCCTCCATCACCCTCAAGGGCTCACCCGACGACTGGCAGAAAGTGCTCGACAAGGCCCGCTGTCTGAAGAAATACCATCTGGAGAAATGGGTTTCCGATCTTGAGCCCATCCTGAAGGAGTTTGTAGAAGCCTCTAAGGGCAAGCCCAACAGGCGGTTCTGGCAGAGCATCGTCAAGAAGATACGTATTGACGAAATAAGGGACGAAAAAAGGGGATGTCTTCCCCCGAAGAACAGCACTCGTCTGGATGGCTGGTTCCTGAAGTTCTTCCCCAATGCGGCGGGTGAAACCGACGACAGCGTGATATGGAACGCCAAGATGCCGCAGGAGATGGTGCGTGTGGGTTTCCGGCATATACTCACTGACCCCGATACCGGTGAGCCGCTCGACACCATCCCCATGCAGTTGTGGGCAGGCTTCGTGGGTGTGGAGGAAGATGCCAAGACGCACGCCCTCACGCCCAAGATAGGCTGGCTGGCCCGCATTGCCGATGAGGAATCCGATGAAGTCGCTCGTCTGAAGGAGCAAAACAAGTATATGCAGCTCTATTTCGACATAGGTAAAGACCAGGAAGTGCCCCATGCACTCTCTAAGATGGATAGCATCCGTTCGCTGCGTCTCGACTTCTGGAAGAATCCCGTCGTTATCCCCGAATGGCTGGACAAGATCCCCATAGACAAACTCAGCATTATGGGGCAACTCACCGACGAAGAAGAGGCCCGGTTGCGCCAGCGGTTCCCTCAGGTCGAGATCAAACAATATGAGGACATTGTCAAAGGTTTCAAGTCAGTGCCAGCAGAAGAAGGATCGAAGAAAACGAAACCCGTGAAGGCTGGTGACACGATCAGCGGCACAGTGAGTGACGAAACCGGTTCGCTGATGGGTGCCACCGTCTGCGAGATTAATGCCAATGGACATATCGTCGAGTCAGGTATCACCGATATGAATGGTGCCTTTAAAATGAAGGTGATAAATCCCGAAGACCGCATCCGTTTCAGTTATGTGGGTATGAAGACTGTCACCGTGCCCATCGACAAGAAGGAATACAAGATCAAGATGGAGCCGGTACGAAGCCTATATGACTATAAATTGTTAAGGAGGCGAACCGGGTCTAGCAGCCTGCCTATTCCGAAACGAGAGGTGACTGAACTTATCGATATGTCGGAATTCGAGGGTCTCGCCATAGAGTATGAGGGAAGTGGTGTGTCGAATGAGAACAATCCGCGTGGCTACATCCCTCTGACTGACGAGGAGCAGGCTCTGGTGACGCCTGTCAATGACCTGGGTTTCAATATGTTCCGCAAAGTCGGCACCAAAAAGAGTGTCCTTCTGTCGCCTATGGGTATGACCTACGCCATCGGACTGATCAGCAACGGGGCTGACGGCGAGACAAAGAAACAGATCTACAAGGTGCTGGGCTGTGATGATACAAAAGCAGCCAACATCAATGAGTTCTGTCGCAAGATACTCACGGAGACACCGAAACTCGACAGACTGACTCAAATGGAAATCAACAACGATTTCTTCTCACACAATGGCTTTACGCCCAAGCCTGCCTTCGAGAAGATTGCTGAGGAGTATTATCACACGGAGCTCAGCAGTCTGGACTTCGGCAACTGGAAATCGGTGGACGAGATCAATCAGAAGATCAGCCAGCGTACGAACGGGATGTTACCGAAAGTACTCGACAAGTCGAAGTTAGACCCCATGATGGGCTTCGCCCTGACGAACACCATTTATTTCAAAGGCATCTGGACGGATAAGTTCCCCAAGGCACTTACACGTGATGAGGTGTTCAAATGTGAGGACGGCAGGGAGAAAACGTTGCCGATGATGAATCAGACACACAAGTTCTACTATTCCGAGAACGAACTCTGTCAGGCACTCTGCCTGCCTTATAGCAATGAAGCCTTTCAGATGATCATCCTGTTGCCGAAGGAAGGCAAGACCGTCAGTGACGTGGCTCAGTCGCTGATGGCTGACAACTGGCAGAGAAGCTGTGCTCAGATGAGAAAAGTCCTGGTGGATGTGAAGCTGCCCCGCTTTGAGTCGTCATCCGATGTGGTGCTCACTGATGTCATGAAGGCACTCGGCATGCCCAACGCCTTCAGCAAGGCAAAGGCTGATTTCTCCAATCTCTTCGACCTGAAAACCAACATTGGCATGATTGAGCAGATTGGCCGCATCAAAGTTGACGAAACAGGCACCGAGGCATCGGTCGCCACCCTCTTGCAAGGGCGTATTGCGGGACTGGATCTGACACCGCCAGAAAAGGTCAGCTTCTATGCCACACATCCATTCCTCTACGTCATCAGGGAGGTGTCGACGGGTGCCATTTTCTTTATTGGACAGTACATGGATTAATAAATTGCAATCAAAGTAATTAAAAACATTTGCAAAGGTACTCGATTTTATTCTAAAATTCGTACCTTTGCAAAAATTATTGTATTTATGAAAAGACTTGTATTATTTTGTATGCTTTTCCTGCCTCTGACGGTATGGGCACAAAAGCAGTATTTCCTGCCAACGGCTTCTCCCTCAGATGACGAGAAGGACCGACCGATGATTGAGGTCTATCTGCCCCAACAGCCTAATGGCTGTGCCGTTGTGCTCTGTCCTGGCGGCGCCATGCGGTGGCTGTCGTGGGAGAGTGATGTGGTGAAGATGGCCTCGTTCCTGAACGAGCACGGTATTGCCGCCATCGGTTTGCGCTACCACCTCAATAAAGGACAGATGCCGCAGGGCATGAAAATGCCACCGATGGTAGACGTGACGCATCCTGAAGTATTCCCGCAGGCCGATGCCAATCCGATGCATAATTCCAGCGGTGATTCCATCATCCGTCTCGCTGCTCAGGATGCCAAGGCCGCCATCCGTATGGTGAGGGAACATGCCGATGAGTGGCATATCAGCAAGAACAAGATCGGTTACCTCGGTTTCTCTGCTGGGGGCGGTGTGGTCATCGCTGCCACGATGTCAGCCGACAGTATGGAGCGTCCTGATTTCCTCTGCACCAACTTCGGCCCCTCGCTGATGCCCGTCACTGTGCAACAGGATGCACCACCTCTGCTCATTATGACCCGTGCCGACCATCCCAATGTGGCAGCTGGTCTCGTAGCCCTGTTCATGGAATGGAAGAAGGCCGGAGCCAATGCCGAACTGCACATGTATGGCGACGGTAAAGGTCCCTACGAACTGATGCCGCAGTCGGGCGAGACCACCACTGAGACGTGGAGCACCCAGATGATTCATTGGCTGAAGGCCAAGGGCTTTATCAATAAGAAATAAACTAGAGACTATTAACGATGAAACACTATCTTAAGACATTGGAGGAAACCGTCCGCCAACAATGGGATCAGAAAGCACTCTGTGACTACGAGGGTGACTCCTTTACGTATGCAGATGTGGCAAAAAGTATTGAACAGTTTCGGATTTTCCTGACCGATGCAGGTATTACAAAGCGCAGCAAGATCGCCATTTGTGCGCGGAACTGCGCCCGATGGGCCATGACCTTCTGGGATATCAATGTCAACGAATGCGTGGCGGTGCCCCTTTTGGCCGATTTCCACCCCAACAGCATCTCCACCTTCACGCACCACTCCGACAGCGTACTGCTTTTCACAGACAAAGAGATATGGGAAAAACTCAATCCCGGGCAGATGCCTAACCTCCGAGCAGCCATCAACGTAAAGGACTGCTCGATGCTCTGGCATCGTGATGAGCAAGTGGCTGAGGCCTGGGAGAACCGTGAGAAGGCTTTCGCACAGAAATATCCCACAGGTTTACCGAAGGAACAGGTTTCCTATCCTTCGGACAATATGGACAAGCTAGCCATCATCAACTACACCTCTGGAACGACTGGCAACCCCAAAGGCGTCATGCTCACCTACGGAGCCATTTCAGATACCGATGCATTTGCCAACAGCCATTTCCCCAATCAGCCCGGTGAGACCATCGTCTCGATGCTCCCTATGGCCCACATGTACGGATTGGCCATCGAGTTCATCCATCCTAACGTCGACGGTGTGACGGTCTGGTTCCTTGGCAAGACACCCTCGCCATCGACGCTGCTGAAAGCCATGCAGGAGGTGAAGCCTTATATGGTGGTCACGGTGCCGCTTGTGATGGAAAAGGTGTACGCCAATTCCATCAAGCCCGCCCTCGACAAGATGAAATGGCTGACGGCCATACCCCAAGCCCGGAAAGCTATTTATAAGATAGTACGCAAGAAGGTGCTGGCTGCTTTTGGCGGTCAGGTGCGTGGCTTCATCATGGGTGGTGCAGCCCTGAAGCCTGAGGTGGAGGATTGTTTCACTAAGATACACCTGCCATATACGGTGGGCTATGGGATGACGGAGGCCTGTCCGCTGCTGGGATGGGAATGGTGTGCGGATTTCGTGCCAGGTTCCTGTGGCAAGCCCGTTCACGACCTTCGCATCAATTCTGATGATCCGAGGAATGTTCCAGGTGAAATACAGGTGCGGGGTGCCAACATCACCATGGGCTATTATAAGAATCCTGAAGCCAATGCTGCCGCGTTTACCGACGACGGATGGTTCCGCACAGGCGACTTAGGTTTGTTGGACAAAGACAACAACATCTTCATCCGAGGCCGCATCAAGTCGATGATTCTCAACTCTTCTGGCCAGAATATCTATCCTGAGGAACTGGAGGCTGTGCTGTCTGGCTGCCCATACGTGAATGAGTCGCTAGTGGTGGAGCGAAAGGGTAGGATAGTAGCTTTGGTTTATCCTGAGATACCCGATGACTTGGATATGAATAAAAGGTCGGAGATTCCGGAACTTATCCGCACTACCGCCAACAAGTCACTTCCTGGCTACAGTAAGATCAACGAAGTGGAATTTGTTGACGAGCCTTTTGAAAAGACGCCGAAAATGAGTATCAAGCGCTATTTGTATCGGTAGTATACGCTATTCATAGAACAATAAAAGAGAGCCCCTAAAGGCTCTCTTCAAATGTTTGTGCGGAGAGTGAGGGATTCAAACCCCCGATACCCGAAAGGGGTATACCGGATTTCGAGTCCAGCGCGATCGATCACTCTGCCAACTCTCCAAGTTGCGCTTTTGCGGATGCAAAGGTAAGGAGAAAAATCGAAACTGCCAAATTTATTCAAAAGAAAGTTTCGATAATCTGCTTTTTAATTGCTCGGCCTCAGATTTTCGGATGCTTAATTTAATCTCGCAGGTATTATCGTAGGTCTGTGAGAGGATGCGGGGCTGCATCTCCTTGACGATGCGCATCACATCGTTCATCATGGGATAGGCGAACGAGTAGGTGATGACTTCCTCAATCTGACGCGTTTCAATCTCAGAATGGGCGATAGCGTCAGCAGCAGCTTCGCGATAGGCTACGATAAGACCGCTGGTACCGAGGTTCACTCCACCATAGTAGCGAACCACAACGATGAGGATATCAGTGAGTTCGTTACTGTTGATCTGTCCGAGGATGGGTTTTCCTGCGGTGCTGGAGGGCTCGCCATCGTCATTGGCACGGAAGTCTGTGCGCTCAGGGCCAAGCATATAGGCGTAGCAGACGTGACGGGCATCGTAGTATTTCTTGCGATAGCCAGCTATAAGGTCCTTAATCTCGTCGACGGTAGACACATGATGAGCGAAGGCGAGGAACTTGCTACGCTTGTCGGTGTAGTAGCCCTCGCCTCCTCTCTTGAGTGTCTTGTATTCGTCGGTCATAACGATGAGATTTCCCCCGCGCTGCGGGGGGAAATCCTTAATTGTTGTATTCCTGCCAGCTCTTGATCTTCACGTCATCAAGGTCCATAGCGGTGAAGGCCTCGATGAAGGCCTTGGCCAGACGGACGTTGGTCATCAGAGGAATATTGTGATCGATGGCACCACGACGGATCTTGTATCCGTTGGTGAGCTCACGGGAGGTGTGGTTCTTAGGCACATTGATCACGAGACCTACCTTGTGCTGGGAGATGAGATCCATCACGTTGTCGCCCTCCTCATCAGGCCAAGCCACGCTGATGGCCTTCACGCCATTGTCGTTGAAGAACTTGGCTGTTCCACCAGTGGCGTAGATTGTATAACCCTTCTTGGCTAACTGCTGGGCAGGCTCGAGCAGAGAAACCTTACCCTTGGCACCACCAGACGAGATGAGCACGGCATCCTTCGGAATAGAGTAGCCTGTAGCGATCAGTGAGTTGAGCATGGCCTCGTTGAGGTCGTCGCCCAAGCAGCCAACCTCACCCGTAGAACTCATGTCGACACCAAGCACAGGGTCGGCATTCTGCAGACGGGCGAATGAGAACTGTGAGGCCTTCACACCGATGCGGTCGATGTCGAACTCACTCTTCTCAGGCTTCTGATAAGGAGCATCGAGCATGATCTTCGTAGCTGTCTCGATGAAGTTACGCTTCAGGATCTTCGATACGAAGGGGAATGAACGCGATGCACGGAGGTTACACTCGATGACCTTCACCTCGCGGTTCTTGGCAAGGAACTGGATATTGAACGGACCGCTGATGTTCAGCTCGGCAGCGATCTTATGGGCGATCTTCTTGATCTGGCGGATGGTAGAGAAGTAGATGTGCTGTGCGGGGAACACCATTGTGGCATCACCAGAGTGCACACCGGCATATTCCACGTGCTCGGAAATGGCATACTCGATCACCTCACCCTTGTCGGCAACGGCGTCGAACTCAATCTCCTTGGTCTCGGTCATGAACTTAGATACCACCACGGGGAACTCCTTCGACACTTCGGTAGCCATATTCAAGAAGCGGTGCAGCTCCTCTTCATCGTAACATACGTTCATCGCAGCACCGGAGAGTACATACGAAGGACGCACAAGTACGGGATAGCCTACCTGCTCAACGAATTCCTTGACATCCTCGAAGCTCGTCAATGCACGCCATGCTGGCTGGTCGATGCCCAGCTTATCGAGCATAGCCGAGAACTTGTCGCGGTTCTCTGCACGGTCGATATTCACAGGCGATGTTCCCAATACGGGCACACCCTGACGGTAGAGCTTCATAGCGAGGTTGTTAGGAATCTGACCACCTACAGAGACGATCACACCCTTAGGTTGTTCGAGATCGATGACATCGAGAACGCGCTCCAGTGAGAGCTCATCGAAGTAAAGACGGTCGCACATATCGTAGTCGGTAGATACGGTCTCGGGGTTGTAGTTGATCATGATCGACTTGTAACCCAGCTTGCGGGCTGTGTTGATGGCATTCACAGAACACCAGTCGAACTCAACTGAAGAACCAATGCGGTATGCGCCTGATCCTAAGACTACTACAGACTTCTCGTTATTGTAATAGTTGATGTCGTGGGCAGGCTTGTACTGTTCACCCTGAGGATTACCGAAAGCAGGTGTGTGGGTGTATGTGAAATAGAGGTAGTTCGTGAGCTCAGGATGTTCGGAGGCCACTGTGGGGATGCGCTTCACGCTAGGCATGATGCCCTTCTCCTTACGATACTTACGAACGGCCAGATTCTCTTTCTCCATGTTACCACCTTCGGGCTTCAGTACAAAGCGGGCGATCTGGAAGTCGCTGAATCCGCAGCGCTTCACCTCCAACAGCAGTTCATCAGGCAACTCCTCGAGAGCGTTATATTTCTGTAACTCGTGCTTCAGGTCGACGATATGCTTTAAGCGCTCCAAGAACCAGATATCAATCTTTGTGAGTTCCTCGATGCGCTCGACTGAATAGCCCTCCTCAAGAGCCTGGGCAATAGCGAAGATACGCAGATCGGTAGGATTAGCCAGTTCCTCATCAAGGTTGTCGAACTTCGTGTGGTCATTACCCACGAAACCGTGCATACCCTGACCAATCATACGGAGACCCTTCTGCATCATCTCTTCGAACGAGCGGCCGATACTCATGATCTCACCCACTGACTTCATCGAAGAACCGATCTGACGGCTTACACCAGCAAATTTCGTCAAGTCCCAACGGGGAATCTTGCAGATCATATAGTCGAGGCTCGGAGCCACATACGCTGAAGAGGTGGTTCCCATCTCACCAATCTGGTCAAGGGTATAGCCTAGGGCAATCTTTGCTGCGACGAAAGCGAGGGGATAACCTGTGGCCTTAGAGGCAAGGGCTGAAGAACGCGAGAGACGGGCGTTGATCTCGATGATACGGTAGTCGTTGGTCTCTGCGTTGAAAGCGAACTGAATATTGCACTCGCCCACAATGCCGAGATGCTTCACACACTTGATGGTGAGTTCCTGCAGCATCTTCACCTGATCCTCGCGGAGTGAACAGGTAGGTGCTACGACGATCGACTCACCCGTATGGATGCCGAGGGGATCGAAGTTCTCCATCGAGGCTACAGTGAAGCAACGGTCGTTGGCATCGCGGATGCACTCAAACTCAATCTCCTTCCAGCCTTTGAGGCTCTCTTCGACGAGAATCTGGGGAGCAAAGGTGAAGGCTGACTCTGCCAATTCGATGAAGCGCTTCTCGTCAGGACAGATACCTGAACCAAGACCACCGAGGGCGTAGGCAGAACGGATCATGATGGGGAAGCCGATCTCGTGGGCTGCCTTCAGCGCATCCTCCATCGACTCGACGGCATGGGATACAGGCACCTTCAGGTCGACCTCGGCCAGCTTTTTAACAAAAAGGTCGCGGTCCTCAGTATTCATGATGGCCTCGACACTTGTTCCTAAGACTTCAACTCCGTATTCTTTCAGGGTACCATTCAGGTAAAGTTCTGTTCCGCAGTTCAACGCGGTCTGTCCTCCGAATGCCAAAAGGATGCCATCGGGCCGTTCCTTCTTGATGATTTCGGTGACGAAATGTGTATTTACTGGTTGGAAATACACCTTGTCTGCAATACCTTCACTTGTTTGGATGGTAGCGATGTTAGGGTTAACGAGTACACTCTTGATGCCTTCTTCTCGAAGTGCCTTTAATGCTTGTGAACCTGAGTAGTCAAACTCTCCTGCTTGTCCGATTTTCAAGGCACCCGATCCGAGTACCAACACCTTTTTCAGTTCTTTTTTCATTTTTGGGTTGATTTTGATATCCTTGTTCTTAAATCGCGTGCAAAGGTACATAGAAATTCTGATTTATCAATCATTTCTTCAAGGAAAATTTTGCTATTTAAAGTATTTTGAATAATTACTGAATATTTACTGAATCCTAATCGCTGTCGGTGGCTCTTAGGATGATGCTCGTAGCACCGATGGTGAAGAGTGTGCCGTCATCGATGATGCGCCGTTCCTTGGGAGAGAGTTCTACATTGTCGACAAAGGTGCCCGTATTGCTGTTGTTGTCCTTGAGGGTGTAACGTAATCCGCCTTTCTTGTCTCTCGAGACGGTGATGGTGCAGTGATTGAGATCAACGCTGGGGTCTACGGTCTCAAAGGTGCAATTGGCAGGATTGCCCTTCTGGTAACGCCCGATCACATTGTCGCCCATCTTCAAGGGTATCACTTGTTTATAATGGAATACATTTTCTATGATGACTACCGATCCGCAACCTTCTTCATTAGCCTGTTCATCGGGGTTCTCGTCTTTCTGACGGTTCTTCAGTTTGCTCACGCCCATGCGGATGCCAAACTCCTTGCCACAATCGGGACACTTGAAGACCAGCGATTGTCCGGCTTCATACTGGGTCTCGTCGAAAGTGATGTATTGGTCACACTTTGGGCACCGCACACGCTTCATACGCTCAGACCTTCTCTTTAAGTTTGAGCACCCAGGCCTCTTCGAAACCTTTGTTGTCACGAATACGGTTCAGACGGTTATAGGCGGCGTTCTGGGTCTCAAAATGACCGCAGACCACACGTGTCACATTGTTGCGGATGAAAATCTCTGCCTCTGTGAAGCCACGCTTATGCAACTCGTCGACGAATGCTTGTGCATTCTTCATCGTTACATAGCTGGCCAGAACGATGCAGTAACCTTTCTTCTCGGTTTCGGGTTGTGCAACAACGGAGTCTTTCTTAACTTCAGCCACAGTCTTGTTGACAACAGTGGTGTCAGGGGTGATCTTCAAAGTGGTATCGGGTTTCACGGCAGGCTTATGGGACTTCTGTACGAGCAAGGGATTGTTCAGTCCTCCTATGTTAATCTGCGTGGAATCGCTGTTGCTGACAGGTGTGGTCATCAGGAAGAAGGCCAGAACGGCTGCGGCGATGGCCACCGTATTACGGATCCAAGACATCTTGATGACCAGGGCGCGCTCTTCATCTTCCTCATCATCAGTTGTCATACTCACGTGTACAGGAGAAGCGACTGTTTCCTCAGCCTCTGTCTTCTCTACTTCCACGGGCACAGGTGTAGCGACGGTCTTCATTTCAAAGGTGCTGAGCCCGTAGAGTTCAGGTGTCAGAATACCGGCCTCACAGGGAGAGAAGATGTATTTTCCTTCCTCATTCAGCGAGAGTTCGCCTATGTCGTTCAGTTCATAACAGCCTGCGGCCTCAATGTGCTGCTTCAGCTCTTCTACCTCGCTCTCAATCCTGCGCAGGGCTTCGGGGTAGCTGATATCGTAGGCTTCGATATACGACTGCACGAGCAGTGAGTCGTTCATCGTCAGCTGCGGATTAAAGCCCAAGGTTCGCAATGGTGGGAGGAACATCTGGTCGTCTGCGTCATAGCGGGCCTCTACATGATGGGTCATAAATCCCCCAAGACCAGGCACTATCACGCAGTCATTGCTGAGCAAAAGTATCTCGATATGTCTGTCCAATTCAATCATGTGTGCAAAATTAATTCTTTTTTCTGAGAAAAACAAATAAAAAGTACCTTAAAATTGCGTATAAATGATTTTTTTGATGTAACTTTGCATCCAAATTCGAAAATATGGATTATATCAAGACTGAAATAGACGGTGTTTTTATCATTGAACCGCGTGTTTTTAGTGATGCCCGAGGCTATTTTATGGAAGCTTGGAAAGAGGAGGAGTTTAATGAGCACATTGGTCCTGTGAAGTTCATTCAGGACAATGAGTCTAAGTCATCCTATGGTGTCCTTCGTGGTCTGCATTACCAGAAAGGAGCCTATTCACAGTCCAAGCTCGTCAGGGTCATCAAGGGACGTGTGCTTGATGTGGCGGTGGATATCCGCAAGTCCAGTCCTACTTTCGGAAAGCATGTGATGGTGGAGCTGAGTGAAGACAATAAACGTCAGTTCTTCATCCCTCGCGGCTTTGCCCATGGATTCCTGGTATTGAGTGAGGAGGCCATCTTCACATATAAGGTGGATAATCCTTATGCCCCCTCACAGGAAGCCGGTATCTGCTGGAATGATCCCGCGCTCGCCATTGAGTGGCCTATCGACCCTGCTGTAGTCCAAACGAGTGAGAAAGATTTAAAGCAGCCCTTGCTGAAAGATGCAGAACTGTTTGATTAACAACTATTTATTATCATGAATATTGCAATTGTAGGAACGGGTTATGTAGGTCTTGTATCAGGTACATGCTTTGCTGATACAGGTGCCAATGTGACTTGTGTTGATGTAGACGCCAATAAGATCGAGCGTCTACAAGAGGGTATCATCCCCATTTATGAACCAGGTCTTGATGAGCTGGTGAAGAAGAATGTTGCCGCCGGACGTTTGAAATTCACGACCGATCTGGCCTCAGTGCTGAATGACGTGGAGATTGTCTTCTCCGCAGTGGGTACACCGCCCGATGAAGACGGTAGTGCAGATCTTAAATATGTACTGCAGGTGGCAAAGACTATCGGAGAGAATCTTAATAAGTATGTGGTGGTGGTCACCAAGTCTACGGTACCTGTTGGAACTGCTAAAAAGGTGCGCCAGACCATCGAGAACGAACTGGCCAGACGTGGTGTGGATATTGAGTTCGATGTGGCTTCCAATCCGGAGTTCCTTAAGGAGGGTAACGCCATCAAGGACTTTATGTCACCCGACCGTGTGGTGGTAGGTGTAGAGAGCGAGCATGCCAAGAAGGTGCTCACCAAGCTCTATAAGCCTTTCCTCATCAACAATTTCCGCGTGATCTTTATGGATATCCCTTCGGCTGAGATGACGAAATATGCTGCCAACTCTATGTTGGCAACGCGTATATCCTTTATGAACGACATTGCTAATTTATGCGAGCGCGTGGGCGCGGATGTAAATATGGTGCGCGCGGGAATAGGTTCTGATACCCGTATCGGACGTAAGTTCCTCTATGCCGGCTGTGGCTATGGTGGCTCATGCTTCCCCAAGGACGTAAAGGCTCTCATCAAGACGGCCGATCAGAATGGCTATTCTATGGAGGTGCTCAAGGCTGTTGAGCGGGTGAATGAGCGTCAGAAGAGCGTACTTTTCGAGAAACTCGTGAAGGCTTTTGGCAGCGAGGAATCTCTGAAGGGCAAGACCATCGCTATGTGGGGTCTCTCCTTCAAGCCCGAAACTGATGATATGCGTGAGTCGACGGCATTGGTGATGATCGACAAACTGCTTGCTGCAGGCTGTCAGATCCGTGTCTACGACCCAGTGGCGATGGAAGAGTGTAAGCGTCGTATCGGTGATGCTGTCGTCTACTGTCGCGATATGTACGATGCCGTGCTTGATGCCGATGCCCTGTTGCTACTCACGGAGTGGAAGGAATTCCGTCTGCCGGGTTGGGGTGTCATCAGGAAAGCGATGAAACAGCCGCTGGTCATCGACGGACGCAATATTTTCGATACTGAAGAGCTCGACGAAAACGGCTTTGAGTATCACTGTATAGGTAAATGAAACAACTATCGATTATAATTCTATTGTTCCTGGCGCTTTGCAGCTGTGGTAACCGTTCTGCCAATGTCACTGCGACAGAACAGGAGGAAGACCGTGAGCAGAAGGCGCTGTTGCAGGGTTTCTGGGTGGATGACGAATCGGAGGAGCTTGCCGTGCATGTTGAGGGCGATACCATCTTCTATTCCGACTCCACCAGTATGCCTGCCTATTTCCGCATTGTGGGTGATTCGCTTGTCCTGGCATCAGGTGCCACCTATCATGTTGATCGTCTTACGCAGAATCTGTTCTGGTTTCACAATCAGAATGGCGATCTCGTGAAGTACCGTCGTAGCGACAATCCTGAAGAGGATTCTGCCTGGGTACATGATACGCCGCATATCATGACCTATACCCATCAGGTGAAGACGGATTCCGTGGTGAGCTATGGCGGTGAGCGATACCATTGGTATATTGCCATCAACCCCACGAAATATAAGGTGGTGAAGCATTCCTATAGCGACGATGGTGTTGAAGTGGATAACGTTTATTACGACAACATCATGCATATCAGTGTCTATAAGGGTGCGCAGAAACTATATTCCAGTGATTTCCGTAAGAGCCAGTACAGCAAGTATGTGCCTGCCGACTTCCTGGAGCAGGCGGTGCTGGGCAATATGGAGTTCAGCAGTATCGATGCGCAAGGCCTGCATTTCAATGCTACACTCTGTATCCCTGATGGTGCCAGCTGTTACCTCGTAGAGACCTTGATCTCCTACAAGGGCGAGCTGAAGATGAAGACCATCGAATATTAGTCGCCTGTCCAGGCGTCCAGCAGCATTCTGGCAATCGAAAGTTTTTCCGGGATATCGGGCAGGTTGTCCTTCTTAAACCATCCTCCTTTGGCAATCTCACTTTGTTGGAGGTGAATCTCACCTGAGACATAGTCTGCATTGAAGCCAACCATCAGCCCGCAAGGGTAGGGCCAGGGTTGTGAACCGAAATAGCGGATATTGGTGATGGTGACGCCCGTCTCTTCAAGGGCCTCGCGGGCAACGGCCTCTTCAAGTGTTTCTCCAGTTTCTACGAATCCCGCCACCAGTCCGTAGTAATCGCGCTTGAAATTCTTGGCACGCACCAACAGCACTTCATCGCCACGATGAATCAATACGATGACGGCTGTGGCCAGTTGTGGCCAGATCTCCTTACCACACTCCGTACATTTCTTCGAGATATCCGTATCCATGCGCATCGGGGCACCACACACGCCGCAGTACTTCGTGTTTTGGTCCCAATACAACAGTTCCTGACACTTACCAGCCTTCAGATAGAGCGCCTTCGTCAGTTTGAAGTAGCTCTGTCTCAGGGGACACATCTCATATCGCGGATGATTCACCACTGGGGCATCGATGCGATAGGTCTTCACCACAGTACCATCGGCCATGGGTGTGATGTTCATCACGTTCGTCCAGGGCTTGACTTCCGTTGGGGCTTCCTCCTGAAGGGGGATGGTATAACTGCCATCAGCGCATTTCTCCAACAGCAGATCTTCCTTGCAAAAAACGAAATAGTAGATTTTCATTATTTCCCGAACAATATCTTACGGTCACGCTCCAGCGCGGGCTTTGCCCATTCCTCAGGAACGAACTTCCAGTTGTGATTCGGCTGCGGATCCACAGTGCCCATCTTACGGATTTCCTCTGTCAGATAGTGACGCTGATCCAATTCCGTATTCCAGACAACACGTTTCTCCAGCTCATCCTTAGGGATGCCGGCACCGAGTGTCAGCAATTCACCACCGCCATTGGCACGGTAGCTGTTCATCACCACCTTGTACTCTTTCTTCTCATCGAAGGGTTCGCCGTTCGACATTCTCAGGATCTTCACCTTCTGGCCGTCGGGCTTGGTCACGTCTACCTCGTAGTCGATACCACATGCGGAGTCGAAGTTGAAGGTATAGTACTGGAATCCTGTCCGTTGCTGGTCGCCAGTGGTCTGGTCGTTCAGTCTGAGAATGTGATCCTCAGGCTTCGTCATCGTGTTGGTCCACATGTCATAGCTGTACTCCAGATGCTTGCGCACCTCCTCGCCCGTCAGCCGCAGCACGAACATCAGGTTCTCAAATCTGTAGAGTTTGAACATATCGCCCTGCGTCACATCACCCGCCTGAATCACACTGTTGAAGGCGAGAGGGGCATTGAAGGATATCTCTGCACCTGAAATCTTCATCTGCAGGTTGTGGATCAGGTCGGTAAAGGCGGAGTTGCCGAAGAATCCGTCACGCGAATAGACGGGATTCTCGAATCGGCCTATCTTCTTACTTACATACTCCTTCACGGCATCGATCTTCGGCTGGAAATGACTGAGCATCTGCTCGTCGATGGCTTCCTTGGTCACATCGATGATCTCGCCTTTGATATCCTTCTTCACCAGATGTCCGTTCTTGTACGAGAGTTCGATCTCTGCCTCCGCCACATTCTTCACATAACAGCTGGGATCGATGCAGAGCACCTTCTTGCCTTTATTGTTGGTAATCCAATCGTTATGTACCTGATGGTCGTGACCGAAGAAGATGATGTCGAAGCCAGGCACTTCTTTGGCGACGGCCTCGGTAGCGTCTTCCTCATATTCATCGGTCTTGATACCACCCTTCAGACCTGAATGGAACAGACCGAAGATCAGGTCGGGTTTCTCAACATCCTGGATATACTTCACCCATTTCCTTGCACAGCTGGTCATCTCTTCAAACTCGAGACCTTTCCAGATCGACTTGTTCAGCCAGTTGGGAATGGCGGGTGTCAGCATGCCGATGATACAGATCTTCACACCGTCGACGTAATGCACGGAGTAGGGCTGGAGGCCGGTATAGATACTCTTGGGATCGGCCTTGCCGTTCTTGAACTCCTCCTTGACGATGTTCGCACCCAGCAACGGACAGCGCACCTCGCGGATCCATTTGTCGTAGACTTTGTGTCCAGGTTCAATGTCGTGATTGCCAACGGTTTCTGCGTCGTATTTCATGTAGTTGATCACCGATGCAGCCAGATTCTCATCCTCGGGCATCACATAGTTCGTCCAGTACACACAGGGTTGGCCCTGCAGGATATCGCCATTGTCGATCAGCAGCAGGTGGTCACCATATTGCTGACGCTGTTTGTTGATATAGGTATTTGCACGGGTGAGGGTTCCGTCAATGGGCTTGTTGTTCATAAAGTCCCATGGGAAGAAATGTCCGTGCACATCGCTTGTCTCAATCACTTTCAGCTTCACGGTCTTCTTGGCAGGCTGTGCGGTAGTTGATAATATCATCGCCATCAGGGCGGTCGTTAGTAATGTTATTCTTTTCATCGTCGGTTGAATTTTGTGCAAAGGTACATAATTTTCCCGATTTCCGCAAATTTTGGTATACTTTTTGCTGTTATTTGTGTAAAGAATCATTATAAATAAGGAGGAAAGATTATGGCATTCGTAGATTATTACAAGATTTTAGGCGTCGACAAGACGATACCGCAGAAGGATGTGAAGAAGGCATATCTGAAACGCGCCAAGCAGTTTCATCCCGACCTTCACCCCGATGATCCTAAGGCGCAGGCGAAGTTCCAGGCGCTTCAGGAGGCATATGAGGTGATTGGCGATCCTGAGAAGCGGAAGAAATACGATCAGTATGGTGAACAGTGGAAACAGGCTGAGCAGTTCCAGGGCTTTGGTGGAGGAGCAGGTGCTGGAGGGGGCAATCCCTTTGGCGGCTTCGACTTCTCGGGCTTCGGTTCTGCTGGTGGCGCTGGTGGCTTCAGTGATTTCTTCGAGAGTCTCTTCGGGCGTAAGGGTCAGCAAGGTGGGGGCTTCGGTGGCTTCCAGGGTTTCGGCGGCACATCTGCGCGTACACATTCCGGCGAGATGAATGCCAATGTGACCATTGATCTCTATACTGCCTTGCTGGGTGGTGAGGTGATCCTGTCACTCTCCAACGGTCAGAAGGTCAAGATGAAGGTAAAGCCTGAGACGCAGCCGGGCACAAAAGTCCGTCTCCGCGGCAAGGGTTATGACCGCGGAGACGGTACCTTCGGCGATCTGGTCATTACCTATCAGGTCAAACTGCCTACCAATCTTACTGAGCAGCAGAAGCAGCTTCTTCGCCAGATGCGTCTCTAAATTTATATTATTGTTTTTGTGGTTTTGGCTGACGGGGAGACTTGCCGTCGTGCTTGCCGGCATTGGGATGACCACCTTTGGGACGTGGACCAGCATTCCATTTGCCGCGCTGATTGGCTGGACCGCGCTTGGCAAGACGGTTCATCGACTGTTTCTCCAGGTCATAGACGCGCTGGATCTGTTTGGCACTCAGGAACTTGCTGTATTTGTTGTAATAGTCCTGACGGAGTGTGAGCACTTTCTGACTGTGGTCAAACTGGTCCTTGATGGCCTTTTCGGCTTCGGCATCAGTCATCTCAGCCCTGTTCTTGTGCTTTCCCTTTCCTTGGGGACGGAGGGCCCACAGTTCTTTCTGATAGGCGCAGAAGGTCTCGATGAACTTCTGGCTGGTGGCATCGTCGAGTGCCAGTTGACGGGAGATGTGCTTGGCCTGCATCTCTGCCATCTGCTCGCGGCTCATGCGCTGTTTCTTACTGGGTTGCTGGCCGTTGTTCTCTTGTGCCGAGACGGCGGTGCTGAAGGCAACCATCATGATGGTCGTCAGCAGGATTCTAAATACTTTCTTCATTGCTCAAGTCGTTTAAGTTATTTAATTCGTTGTCTAGAATAAGTTCTTCCTGATATACCTCGAGCAGGTAGTCCTGGTCTTCGGTGCTGAGATTGTTGAACGCCAGTTCCACGCTGTCGAAGTCGTCGAGGGCGGTGTCCTGACCTTGTGGCAGCACCTTCTTGACGACGAGGAACAGGGCGATGCATGCGGCGATGGCAATAGCCGCACGGAGGGCCATGCGAATGACCTTGGCCTTCTTGGTACTTCCGGCCTTATCGGACTCTCCGGCTGAGACAGCATCCTCTTTCCACTTTTCCATCACGCTGTCTTCCAGTTTCTCGAAGAAGCCGTCGGGCACGGTGTAGGGCATCTGCTTGCCGATTCTGCTGAAATCATAGTTCTGTTCCATAAGCTATATGTCGTTTGAGTTCATATATTTGATAATTTTCTCCTTGGCGATGTGGTAGTTCACCTTGGCGGTGGCCTCTGTGGAGCCTGTGACGGCTGCTATCTCGCGATACGACATGTCGTCGTAGTAGCGGAGGTTGAAAGCCAGTTGCTGTTTGGCGGGCAGGGCGGTGATGGCTTCCTGCAGTCTGATGGCCTCTGCGTTGCCGTATTCGAAATAGTCATCGGCCTTCATTGTGAGAGCGATAAGCGGCGTTTCATCGAGCGACAGTGTTGCCTTGCCCTGGTTCCGACCCAGCAGGCGCAGGGCCTCGTTGGTGGCGATGCGGAAGATCCAGGCCTTCAGCGTTCCTTCGCCGCTGTATTGACTGAAGGATCGGAAGATGCGGAGAAACGTGTCCTGCGTCGCGTCTTGTGCATCATCATGGCTGACCACCAGTCGGCGGATGTGCCAATAGACGGGCTCCTTGTATTCTGCCATCAGCAGCCGGAAGCCTTTTTCTGCGTTCTCCCTGATCAGTGGGATGATTTGATTTTCTTCAGTCATCTATTATTATGACCTTCCGAACAGCGGAAAGTAAAAAAGAAGTGACCGAAAAACTTCATTTTCTTTCTTTGGCCCAGATGACATATTAAAACTTTCAGCGTGCTATTTTTGGTGTTTTAGATTTTTTACCTTACCTTTGCATCAGAATATGAAATCAAAGGTAATTATTGCATTTATAGCACTGATGATGGCAAATGCCAGCGCCAATGCACAGACATCTCTTAATGGGAGGGTGTATCACCATCCGAACATTATGGAGAAAGTGATGGAAAAGGAAGCAGACCTCGACAAGGAAATTGCCGAAGCCCGGGCAAAGGCTATTGCCAAAAAGGAAAAGGAGAAAGGCCGTAAGCTGACGCAAAAGGAGACGGCTGAGTTGGACAAAGCAATAGCTGAGGCCAAGAAACAGGCTGAAGCCGCGAAAAAAGCCCTGACGGTGGCGATAACCATCGAGTTTACTAGCGCTACAGACGTTGTCATGAAGCAAAATACTAAGGTTGACGACGATGCTTTGAAAAACATGGGAGTAGGATGGCTTAAACGCAAAGCCCTTAAAGCGTCACTCGCATTGGCGCCTGATTCTCATAAAGCTAAGTACGAGGTAAAGGGAAACAAAGTGATAGTTATCGACGGCAAAGATCGCGATACACTTATGCTTAGCAATGACGGTAAGACACTTAGTGGCCTGTTCGACAAGAATACGAAATACACGCTGAAAAGAACAAAATAAAGGGCATAAACGTTCCTGGAACAATTGTGCCCACCCTCTGTTACAAACAAAGATAATCAAAACATCTGAAAAAGCCATAACTATGACGTAGTTTTATCAAACGCTGCCTTAGTTTTAACAAACGATGTCTTGGTTTTAGCAAACGCTGACAGCGTTTTAACTTCACCCCGTACCTTACTTCCTTTGAGCCCGGCACTTTCTCCCTTTTAGCTGGGACCTCTCAAACATTTACCTGACATCTCTCTCAGCGCATGTACCTTCCCTTTTGCGCTATTACCCGTCACAAGATCAACAATTACCTTGGAAAAACGACGAAAAAGTTTGTTTATTCAGGAAAATGCACTATCTTTGCAGCAGAAACGATGCAGTCGACAGTTGAGTACGCAAGCTATAGTGAGCTTAAAGTAACATATGGATAGTACAACATTAAAAAAAACTATAACTGATATTTTAGTTCCACTTGGATTTAAAAAGGAGGGGACTAATTCTTGGATAAGAAAAGCAGAAGAAATCTCTATGAAGGTGTATTTGCAAAAATCATCCTTCAGCAAATTGTATTACTTTAATGATTACTATATTATAAACAAAATGCATATAAATTCCTCTGGAGAAAATGAATGCTTTGGAGACATTAAATATAGTGATTATAAACTATTATCCAAAATGTGTGATTTAGAATCCAATATCTCGGATGATGAAAGAGTAAAAATATTACGAAATCTGATAAGCAAAGATTTTTCTAACCATCGATATATCGAAACGGAAAAAGAATTGAAGGAAATGCTCATAAAAAGTAATATGCCTGTGTTTCTTGTGATAAAGAAATACTTAGGTATAGATTCGATGGAGCCATGATTCTACGAAATAATGAATACCTTGACGAGAATCATTTAATAAAAAGAAGAAGAGTCATCTGTGATTATATATAATTGACATCGTGCGAATGAAGACAATAGAGAATGTGGATGAGGCCTTAAGAGTGTTTGAGGAGAATTCCATCATACAAGCTAAGACGTTGGAAACGGGTAATTATAAGTTGGGGAATAAGTGTTTTGATGATATAATGAAATGCCTTTCCTATCTTTATAAACAAGGGAAAATGGAAATGCTGGAGCCATTTCTTTCGCATGAGAATGCAGGGGTAAGGGAAACTGCAGCATACGCATATTTATATGTATGCCCTCAAAAAGGCGAAGATGTTTTATCGGAGATAGCAAATGGTAATTATGGCTTTCTCAGTATCAATGCTGAGAAGACTTTGAAAGAATGGAGAGAGGGAAGATTGGAATTTCTTTTCATTAGCAACCTCCAAACCTCCAAGCAACAACTATGGGACGAATATCAGCGGAAGTTCGTTGAAGAAAATGACAAGGCGTTTAAACGTCATAATAAAATGTCGCTTTGGCTTCTGATTCCTTGGGGAATAGCAATGATTGTGTGTCTGAAAACTGGGCAGCTGCAAATGTGTATGCTCGTTCTGGCGCTGTTATTTATAATTGCCTATCCAATGAAGAAATGGATGGACAAAGACTCCAAGGATATAAAGAAGAAACTTAATTTATGGTATCAGCAGATGGCTGAGCAGCAGGCCAAAGCACATGAAGCTGAAGATAGCCAACTCAAAGCACAACCGATGGTATATCCTGCTTTCGAGTCTTTTGCGATGGCAGACATGGAATCGATAGTGAATGAAAAGGATGTTTGCGTGGCATTCTATGAATACTATGGCGATCATCTTTATTATATCCATTATGTAGATGATAAAGCAAAAGAGATATTCGTTGAAAACGCAGAGAGCCATGAAATCGTTTCCCTTGACTACGACGAACTTGATGAATACTATCAGCAACTTGAAGGCTTGTCGGAAATGCTTGATTCTCTTGAAGTCGCTTATGTCGGTACAATATCAATGGAGGATTTCAAGTCATTTCTTAAACAGTAGGAACCGATCTGACGGGGGGGGTATGGAGCAAAAGTAACTTGGCTCTGCCGTGTTGAAGAACCTTTCCATAACTCCATTATTTGCCGCAAAGACACGAAAATAGACTGAAAGTACAAAACTTTCAATTGAAAAAAGTGACTTAATCTGATTTTTTTCGTACCTTTGCAGCAATGAACAACGAGATATTACAACAACTGAATGAGAGTCAGCAGGAAGCGGTGGTCTATTGTGACGGTCCGTCGCTGGTGATTGCTGGTGCAGGGTCGGGAAAGACGAGGGTGCTGACGTATAAGATTGCGTGGCTCCTGGAACAAGGAATGGCCCCTTGGCAGATTCTGGCACTGACGTTTACCAATAAGGCTGCTCGCGAGATGAAGGAACGTATTGGCAGGTTGGTAGGCGAGGAACGGGCTAGGTATCTGCAGATGGGTACGTTCCATAGTGTGTTTGCAAGGATCCTGCGATCGGAGGCGGAGGTGCTGGGCTATAATGCGAACTTCACGATCTATGACCAGAGTGATTCGCGTTCGCTGGTGAAGACGATCATCAAGGAGATGCAGTTGGATGATAAGGTGTATAAGCCAGCATCGGTAGCTGACCGTATCTCGATGGCTAAGAACCATCTGTTGCTACCTCAGGCATACGCGCAGAGTGCGTGGGCTACTGACGATGCGCAACAGAAACGGCCTCAGGTTACTAATATATATATAAGGTACTCGGAGAGATGTCGTCAGGCGAATGCAATGGACTTTGATGACTTGCTCGTGCAGACATGGGTGTTGTTCCAGAACCACGAGAATATCCGCCAGAAATATGTGGAGAAGTTCCATTTTGTGCTTGTGGATGAGTATCAGGATACGAACTTCGCACAACAGGCAATAGTCTATCAGTTGACAAAAGAACGTCAGAAGGTGTGTGTGGTGGGCGATGATGCACAGAGCATCTATTCGTTCCGTGGCGCCAATATCGATAATATCCTGAATTTTCAAAGCCAATATACGGATGCCAAACTCTTCAAACTGGAGCAGAATTATCGCTCTACGCAGTTGATTGTGCAGGCAGCGAATTCGCTGATCAAAAGGAATGAACGACAGATTCCGAAGAATGTATTCTCGAAGAATGAGCACGGCGAGAAACTGCAGTTGAAGCCAGCCTATTCGGACAGGGAGGAGGCGATGATCGTAACGCAGGATATCAAGCGGTTGCGGAGGCAGGAGCAGGCTAACTGGAGTGACTTTGCTATCCTGTATCGCACGAACGCGCAGAGCCGAAGCTTTGAGGAACAGATGCGCAAGGACAATATCCCGTATCGCATCTATGGCGGACTGAGTTTCTACCAAAGGAAAGAGATCAAGGACGTGATTGCCTATTTCCGACTGATTGCGAATCCCAACGATGAGGAGGCCTTTAAGCGTATTGTGAACTATCCTGCTCGCGGTATCGGAGATACGACGGTGGGCAAGATTATCCAGACAGCGCAGACATACGGCGTGAGTCTATGGCAGGTAATCAAGGAACCTGTGCTCTTTCCGATGGATGTGAGCAAAGGTACGATGACGAAGATACAGGCCTTCCGTGAACTGATAGAAGGCTGGATAAGTCGTGTGACAACGGAGGATGCCTATACCCTCGGCCACGATATCATCATGAACTCGGGCATCAGCAAGGATATCTACAGCGGACGGAATCCCGAGGATATCTCGCGTCAGGAGAACCTGGAGGAATTCCTGAGTGGTATGCAGGACTTCGTGGAGAGCCGTCGTGAGGAGGATATGGGCGATGAAGTCTATCTTCCGGATTTTCTGCAGGAAGTGGCACTTTTGACTGATCTCGACAGCGACGAGGGTGATTCGAATGACAAGGTGACGCTGATGACGATCCACTCCGCCAAGGGACTGGAGTTCCCGACGGTGTTTGTCGTGGGTCTGGAGGAGAATATCTTCCCGAGTCCGATGTGCACCAATTCGATGCGTGAACTGGAAGAGGAGCGCAGATTGTTGTATGTGGCGATTACCAGAGCTGAGAAACATTGCATCCTGACGTGTGCGCAGAACAGGTTCAGATATGGAAGGATGGAGTATGATACGCCATCGAGGTTTATCCGGGATATTGACCCGGAACTGCTGGAAGTACAATCTGAAGCGGGTGGGGGAAAACCCGCTTTCGGAGGCAGTTCGTATAGAGGCAATTCATATGGAGGCAGCAGGGGGCCTGAATGGATGCAGAATCCCAGACCTGTGGCTACGCAGTTCAAGGCCGATCCCAAGCCGAGGGCCGTAGCTCCCAGACAGCCAGAAAAGCCCGTTGATCCCTTCGGACCGAATTTCAAACGACTGTATCAGACGGTTAGCGGCTCACAAGGACAGGTCCCGCGGGTTGCCGGGACAACGACTCACGGGACCTGTCCCCCTGAGTCGCAGTTGCGCGAGGGGTGTCAGATTGAGCACCAGCGTTTTGGAGTAGGGACTGTGATTAAGATTGAGGGCACGGGCGAGAACACCAAGGCCACTGTGACGTTCCGCAATGCAGGTACGAAACAGCTGCTGCTGAAGTTCGCAAAGTTCAAGATTATCGGGTAAAATCAGAGCGACTCGTCGTCAGGTCGCTCTAATTTTTTCTTGCCAGTCTTGGGCAGATGTTTCTTCTTTCTGAGCCATGCGGCTTTGCGAGCCTCATAGTCCTCATGATGTTTCTCGAGATATCCGTCAGCCATCAGTTGTTGAATCTGGCATAGATCACTTTCAGCTTTATCGGATTGGAAGGCGTTCCGCGCTTCAGCCGGGTAGAGGTCAGGCCCATCTGATTGATAAGCGCTATAGTTGTGCTAGCGGTGGACGTAGATGAACTGAGCGTCGTAAGCTCGCTGACAGGAAGCAGCAGTGCCTTATTCCAGTCTGGATGCTTCTCCAACCAAAGAGGATCGTTCTTCTCGCCTGCCTGACGGGCATTGTACATCCTGACGATGAGATTGTTGATGTCGTTGCTGTTGGAGAAAGTGTAGGCATTCTTTGAGAGCGTGGTGTAGAAGGCATACTTGTTGTTGTAGTTCGAAACCTGCTCGAAGAATGAGTTCAGACTGTCTTTCTCGATCAGCAATACCTTTTTGGGAGAAGAGAATGTATACTTGGTAAGCGGCTCAAAGTTGTTTTCACGATTAAATGAGATGGAAACGGAGAGCAGCGAGTCTTTCACGTGGGCAGTCTTGATTTCATCCACAGGGAAAGTCACTTCCGTGAAGATGCCAACAGGTGTCTTCAGGTAAGTATAGTCGTTGTCTGATTCTACCAGCTTCTGGAGGGTCTCCTTGTCGTTCTTGACCGTAATGGTCTGAAGCACCTCATCCGTTGAGGATGCGGATAAGTAACTGACATAGGTGTTGTCGTCAGTACCCTTTTCTGTATAATAGACACGCAGTTGTGCTTGTAGGAAATTGGCCATCACCCCTTGTCCGTCGGTCGTCTCGATATAGAATCCCGGACATAGTTGATGAATAAAGGCAAAGGAGTTCTTGAAATAGTCCGGATGTTCGTAGTAGTTGCGCAGGATATAGGTGCCGTAGTTCTTATAGCGGACACCATTCTTGTCGGTATAGGGCGAATTGAGCCTGAACATGACATTCCTGTCGTAGGTAGACAAGTTCTTGATACTGTCCTTGACGGTCATATCGTCGATTGTGAACATGTGAGACTGCGAGAGGCCGCCCTTGCGGATATAGCCTCCTTTCACCGGGTCGAAATTCGAATAGTGGATACCGTCGGCAACAGGGTGGTCAAGTTCTGATATCCTGATCTTCATAGCCGTTGTGGAATCACCATAACAATAATTGAAGAACAGAATAACGAGGCAAGAGTCTGCAATGATCTCATTGTCTTCCCGGCTGATAATATACTCCTTGTCGGGCAGGTGGGTCTCTTCCATCATGTTGAACTGCATCATGAAACTACAGTCTACTGTGGCATTGGTCTCCGGATCTGTAACATGTCCCACATAGAGCTCGTTATTATAGGTATAGACGGAATCGGGGATATATGATGCTGTCACCACATCGAATTCCTGGGTAGTGACACTGATATCATCATTACTGCTGATGAGCGACATACCGATATTATCTGTACCTTCATCGCAAGAACTGATTGCCATTGCAAAACCAGCAATCGCTAAGAAATATTTGAGTTTCATGTCTTTCTTACCTGATGTTTATTCTTCTTCACTTTCTGAGGTAATACTGGGGCAGACCGTTTCATAGAATGCCTTGATATTATCAGCAAAGTCATCTTTTGAGTATTTTAATACGGGAATGTTCTTTTCACTGGCATAGCTGAGCAGATCGTTGTTGACGTCCTTGACCGCCTGTACGATACCATCACTATAGTCGATGGCAAGTTTGCCCAACTCATCGAAATCAAACAGGTCGTTGTAGGGTTCCAGCAGCTCAGCAGTAGCATCGCGGAATTCAAGACAGCGCTTGAAATTGGCTCCCAGATCGTTGTTGAGACTCTTGGCAAACAGAGATGAGACCACCTTCGTGTTGGCAAATGAAGGCTCATCGTGATAGGCCGTCTTAATATAGAATGGTACAACGGCACTCATCCATCCCTGACAATGGATAATGTCAGGCACCCAACGGAGTTTCTTGACGGTCTCGAGAACGCCTCTGGCAAAGAAAATGGCACGCTCTCCATTGTCTGCGTAGTCTGCTCCGGTCTCGTCCTTCTCCATCTGACGCTTGTTGAAGTAGTCGTCATTGTCAATGAAATAGACCTGAACCTTGACCGATTGTATGGTGGCTACCTTGATGATGAGTGGATGATCAGTCTCATCAATAATCAGGTTCATGCCCGACAGACGGATCACTTCATGTAACTGTCCGCGGCGCTCATTGATATTTCCCCATTTGGGCATGAAGGTACGGATTTCAAAACCTTTTTCCTGAATACAACCTGGAAGGTCTCTACCTAGAAGCGACATCTCGCTGTCTGGTACGTAAGGAGCTATCTCCTGATTAATGAAAAGTATCTTTTTTGCCATCTTTGATGAATTATGCTGCAAAGGTACTAAAAAAAACGCGGAAAACCGCGAAATGGTGCTTGTTTTTTGCAAAAAGTGACACATTTACCCTTGTTTTTTGATTTTTTTGTAAAAAAACTAAATAAAACTTGGAACTTTCAATAATTATTCGTATATTTGCAAAAAATATTGAGGATTTAACCATTAGAATTATGGCTAAGTATAACATTACAGAAAAAAGAGAAAAGGAGGCTGCTTACCGTAGTTTAGTGAGCCCCAGGCTGATGGACGAGATGCAGGAGAAGATTTTGAACATCATCGTCATGCAGAAAAAATACCGTGACAAAGATTATTCTGCTAAGAGATTGGCAGAAGATCTCGGTACTAATACCCGTTACATCTCGGCCGTTGTGAACGTACGGTTCCACATGAATTACACTTCATTTGTGAACAAGTACCGCATCGATGAAGCTATGTCAATCCTGGTCGACAAGCGCTATCAGGATCTCCGTATGGAGGAGGTCAGTGATATGGTAGGCTTTGCCAACCGTCAGTCGTTCTATGCTTCATTCTTCAAGATCATGGGCATTACGCCTCGTGAGTACCGTATTTCCCATCTGGCCCAGCACCCGTCGTTGAAGCCCGTCGTAAAACCTGAGAAGCCCAAGAGAGCAACAAAGGCTGCCAAGGCAACAAAGACAAGGGCTACTAAGGCGAAAACGGCGAAGAAGAGCACCAGAGGCTCCAAAAAAGTATAATAGGAGGGCTTCTTAGTGGGATTTGTATATCAAGACGAGCGCTTTGCTGATTTACAGCTCCTGCGTTATCGTCTGAATGGTTTTGACGAATTGTCGCTTCGCCAGAAAGAGTTGATTTACTATTTGTCGGAAGCGACTCTTTTCGGCAGAGACATTACTTTTGATCAGAACGGACAATATAACCTCCGCATCCGAAAGATGCTGGAGGTTGTTTATTGTGATGAAACGATTCCTCACGACACCGCTGGTTTTCGTGCCTTGGAAATCTATCTGAAGCGCATCTGGTTCTCCAATGGCATTTATCACCACTATGGTTGTGAGAAATTTGAACCGGGCTTTTCTGAGAATTATCTGTACGATGTCCTGAAAAAGGTGGATGCGCGGAAATTGCCATTGAAAGATGGAGAGAGCATTGAGGAGATGTGTCAGGAACTTTTCCCCGTGATTTTCGATAAAGACGTCTTGCCTAAGCGTGTCAATAAGGCCGATGGTGAGGATCTGGTCCGTACGTCAGCCTGTCATTTCTATGAAGGCGTGTCTCAGCAGGAAGCAGAGGACTTCTATGCCAGGATGAAAGAGCAGGATGAGGGTAAGGAAAGTCCCGTTTCATATGGTTTGAACTCAATGCTGGTAAAGGAGGACGGTGAGTTGAAAGAGCGTGTCTGGAAAGCAGACGGCCTCTATGGAAACGCAATCCGCCATATCATCTATTGGCTCTGGAAAGCGATGGATGTAGCAGAGAATGATACTCAGAAATCGTATATCAAACGATTGATAAGTTATTATGAATCAGGCGATTTGAATGACTTTAATCAATATTGTATTGAATGGGTTGGTGAGCATGAGTCCTCTGTTGATTTTATCAATGGATTTATAGAAGTGTATGGTGACCCGTTAGGTATGAAAGGCACCTGGGAGGGACTTGTGGAATATATCGACAAAGAGGCCACCCATCGTACGCAGACCATCTCTGATAATGCCCAGTGGTTTGAAGACCATTCGCCTGTAGACAATCGTTTCAAGAAGGCTGTGGTTCATGGTGTCTCAGCGAATGTCATCTGTGCGGCCATGTTGGGTGGTGAGGAATATCCCTCGACGGCCATCGGCATCAACCTTCCCAATGCAGACTGGATAAGGGCGCAATACGGTTCGAAGAGTATTACCATCAGCAATATTACCGATGCTTATAATAAGGCAGCCAAGGGTAGCGGCTTTAAGGAAGCGTTTGTCATTGATGAGCAGACGCTCAGCATGATAGAGAAATACGGTGATGTCTGCGATGATCTGCATACAGATCTGCATGAATGCCTCGGTCATGGGAGCGGGCAACTGCTGCCAGGTGTGGATCCTGATAGTCTGAAAGCCTACGGCAATACGATTGAGGAAGCCAGGGCCGATCTTTTCGGACTCTATTATATAGCGGATGAAAAATTGGTGGAACTGGGTCTGACACCTGACAAGGAAGCCTATCGGTCGCAGTATTATACTTATATGATGAATGGTCTGATGACCCAGCTGATACGTATCACACCTGGTCATCAGATTGAGGAGGCTCACATGCGTAACCGGGCGCTGATAGCCCATTGGTGCTATGAGAACGGTGATGCTATCCAACTGGTGAAGCGCGATGGCAAGACGTATGTAGAGATCACAGATTATGAGCAGTTGCGTACGCTTATTGCCCGTCTGTTGGCAGAAGTGCAGCGCATCAAGAGCGAAGGTGACTATGAGGCAGCTCGTCAGTTGGTAGAGACCTACGCTGTGAAGGTGGATGCCGCTCTCCATCAGGAAGTGTTGGAGCGCTATCAGAAACTCAATCTTGCACCCTATAAAGGCTTTATCAATCCCATGATGCTGCCCGTCGTTGATGAAAAAGGCGAGATCTGTGATATCCAGTTGAACTACAGCGAGAGTTATGCGCATCAGATGCTGCGTTATAGCTCTGAATACGGAACACTTATTTAGTGAATAGTGATTAGTGAATGATGAATAGTGAGATTCAGGAGGTGGTAAAGGAGATTAAGCAGTCGTTCCGTCTGATGATGGACGGGGCGGTGGCTAAGTCTATGCGCGACAAGGGATTGTCGTATAAACTGAACTGGGGCGTCACGCTTCCACGTCTTCGCCTAAAGGCTGATGAACTGAAAACAACGGTCGATGATTACGACCTCGCCATTGCCCTGTGGAAAGAGGATGTGCGTGAATGTAAAATTCTGGCCACTATGATCATGCCTCCAGATAAGGTGTTGCCTGAGGTCATTGATATCTGGATGGAACAGATTACCTCACAGGAGATTGCAGAACAGGCGGTATTCAATCTCTTTCAGTATCTGCCTTATGCACCGGAAAAGGCTTATACCTGGATGGCTTCCGACCAAACGCTCTATCAATACTGTGGTTTCCATATTCTGGCTCGCCTCTTTATGGCCAAACGAGAACCCAATGAGCGGGGTATCAACGAGTTCCTGGATCAGGCACTAGCGGCTCTGCAGGGCGATAACATCGGTGTCAGAAAGGCGGCAATGGCGGCCATCAGAAGGTTTTCTGAACTAGGATTGGTCTATGAGCGACTGGCGAAAAGTGCATTAAAACGGGCTAATTTAGAATTTTTATAAATTATAACTCTTTTATTTCACTGAAAGTTTGTACCTTTGTGCGGTTTTTGGAATAACAATCCATTTGACACCGCAGATATGGTAAAAATTGACGTCTGGCAAGCTGTTTTACGTATCCTTGACAGTTATCTTGAGGTGAACAATCATCGCAAGACACCTGAGCGTTATACCATTTTGAAAGCTATCTATAAGACTGAAGGGCATTTTACACTTGATGAGCTGAGCGAACGACTGGTGAAGGATTACAATTTTCCCGTCAGCAGAGCGACCCTCTATAATACGCTGAATCTGTTCCTCCAGCTTCGACTGGTCATCCGCCATCGTTTTCAGGGGTCTACGGTCTATGAAGCATGTTACGACAATATGAGTCATAGCCATCAGATCTGTACGGTCTGTGGAAAGGTGACAGAGGTTAAGACCCCCAAGATTACCAATGCCATCGACGAGACTCGTTTGAAACGTTTCCGCAAGGATGGCTATACCCTCTATATCTATGGCGTGTGCAGCACCTGTCAGGCCAAGATAACCAAAATGAAGAAAAAACAACAGAAAACAAGTAAAACAACAGATAAAAAATGAACACAGGTAAAGTTGATGTCCTGCTGGGATTGCAGTGGGGCGATGAAGGAAAAGGTAAGGTGGTCGACGTGTTGACCCCGAATTATGATGTGATAGCCCGTTTCCAGGGTGGTCCTAACGCTGGCCATACGCTCGAGTTTGAAGGTCAGAAGTATGTGCTGCGCTCTATTCCCTCTGGCATTTTCCAGGGTGGTAAGGTGAATATCATTGGTAACGGTGTGGTGCTGGCTCCCGATCTGTTTATGGACGAAGCTAAGGCCCTTGAAGCCAGTGGCCACGATCTTCATGCCCGTCTGCACATCTCGAAGAAAGCCCATCTCATCATGCCTACCCACCGCGTACTCGATGCAGCATACGAGGCTCAGAAGGGTAAGGACAAGGTGGGTACTACCGGCAAGGGCATAGGTCCAACCTATACGGATAAGATCAGCCGTAACGGTTTGCGCGTAGGTGATATCCTTGAGAACTTCGAGGAGAAATATGCTAAGGCCAAGGCCCGTCATGAGGCAATCCTGAAGTCGCTGAACTTCGATTACGACATCACCGAGGTCGAGAAAAAGTGGCTGGAGGGGGTCGAGTATCTGCGTCAGTTCCCCATTGTCGACTCTGAGCATGAGATCAACAACATCCTGAAGAGCGGCAAGAGCGTGCTTTGCGAGGGCGCTCAGGGTACGATGCTTGATGTCGATTTCGGAAGCTATCCTTTTGTTACCTCTTCGAATACCATTTGTGCCGGTGCCTGCACGGGCTTAGGTATCGGTCCCAACAGGATCGGCGAGGTGTATGGCATCATGAAGGCTTATTGCACCCGTGTCGGTGCTGGTCCTTTCCCCACGGAGCTTTTTGACGAGACAGGCAAGAAGATCCGCGATCTGGGTCACGAATATGGTGCTGTCACTGGTCGTGAGCGTCGTTGCGGATGGATCGACCTGGTGGCCCTGCGCTATTCGATCATGGTGAATGGTGTCACCCAGCTCATCATGATGAAGAGTGACGTGCTCGATGATTTCGATACCATCAAGGCTTGTGTGGCTTATAAGCAGAACGGCAACGAGATCGACTATTTCCCCTATAACATCGAAGAGGGCATCGAGCCAGTATATGAGGAACTTCCTGGCTGGAAGACCGATATGACGAAATTCACCTCTGAGGACCAGTTCCCCAAGGAATTCAAGGACTATATCTCTTTCCTTGAGAAGCAGCTTGAAACCCCGATTAAGATCATTTCCATCGGCCCGGACCGCGACCAGACCATCGTGAGAAAGTGATTAGTGATTTGTGAATAGTGTATTGTTTTTATGAAACCAAATATCCCTAAGGGAACGCGCGACTTCTCTCCGATGGAGATGGCCAAGCGCAATTATATATTTGATACCATCAAGCAGGTCTACCAGCTCTATGGCTTCCAGCAGATAGAGACACCTGCGATGGAAACGCTCGGTACGCTGATGGGCAAATACGGCGAAGAGGGCGACAAACTGCTTTTTAAAGTGTTGAATAGTGGCGATTATCTCTCAAAGGTAACGCCCGAGGAACTGTCTGGGCGTAACAGTCTCCATCTCGCTGCCAAGCTTTGTGAAAAGGGACTCCGCTATGACCTTACGGTGCCCTTTGCCCGCTATGTGGTCATGCACCGCGAAGAACTGCAGCTGCCTTTCAAGCGTTACCAGATGCAGCCCGTGTGGCGAGCAGACCGTCCGCAGAAAGGGCGTTATCGTGAGTTCTGGCAGTTTGATGGCGACATCGTAGGCTCTGACTCTCTGCTCAACGAGGTAGAACTGATGCAGATTGTCGATACTGTCTTTACACGTTTCGGTGTGCGTGTGCTCATCAAGATCAACAACCGCAAGATCCTCTCCGGCATCGCTGAGGTCATCGGAGCTGCTGATAAGATCGTGGATATCACCGTTGCAATTGATAAACTCGATAAGATAGGCCTCGACAATGTGAATGCTGAGCTCCGTGAGGATGGTCTCTCCGACGAGCAGATTGAAAAACTCCAGCCTATCATCACCCTCGAAGGCAACAACGATGAAAAACTCCAGACAATTGCTGAAGTGCTGAAAGATAGCGAGACAGGCCAGAAGGGTGTCGAGGAAATCAGGTTTATTCTGAACACTCTGAGTAATCTGAATAATCAGATCCAGCTAGACCTGACGCTGGCGCGTGGCTTGAACTATTATACAGGTGCCATCTTCGAAGTGAAGGCGCTTGATGTTCAGATCGGCTCTATCCTTGGTGGTGGCCGTTACGATAACCTCACGGGTATCTTCGGCATGCCGGGAATCTCAGGTGTGGGCATCAGCTTCGGCATCGACCGTATCTTCGATGTGCTCAATGCCCTAGACTGCTATCCCAAGGATGCTGTCGTAGGCACTCAGCTGCTCTTCATCAACTTCGGTGAGAAGGAGACGGCCTACTGTCTGCCCTTTGTGGCCCAGGCGCGTGCTGCAGGCATCCGTACGGAGATCTTCCCGGATGTGGCTAAGATGAAGAAGCAGATGTCGTATGCCAATGCCAAGGAGATACCTTTTGTGGCACTGGCTGGTGAGAACGAGATGGCCGAGGGTAAGCTGACCTTGAAGAATATGGCTACTGGTGAACAGGCGCTCGTCTCGCCAGAAGAACTGATAAAGGAGTTAAAGGGAAATTAAAGAGGACTGATGAAACGAACGTTCTTTTTCCTGATGGCATTGTTGGTGCTGACGGCAGCCACGCCCAATAAAACCACCACTATCTTTGTGATTGGCGACTCGACGGCTGCCAATAAAGATATCTCCGGTGGTAAGCAGGAGCGTGGTTGGGCGATGGCTCTGCAGGCCTATTTCGATGATAACATCCTCATCGACAATCATGCTGTCAATGGCCGTTCCTCGAAGAGCTTTATCAATGAGGGCCGTTGGGACAAGGTGCTTGAAAAGATGAAGCCTGGCGACTACGTCATCATACAGTTCGGTCACAATGATGAGAAACCCAAGGCCGACCGTCATACAGATCCGGGTTCTACGTTCGACTATAATCTCGCCAAGTTTGTGCGTGAGACGCGTGAACACGGTGGTATCCCTGTGCTGATGAACTGTGTGGTACGCCGGAATTTCTTCGTGCAGGCACCCGAGAATGATGATGACGAGAAACTCCGTACCCAAACCTTTCAGGATGGTGTGAAGATGGTGGAGGGTGACTCTCTGATTGATACCCACGGACTTTATCGTCAGGCTCCCCGTGATGTCGCTCAGCGAATGAATTGTTTCTTTGTCGATGCCAATCAGATTACCCATGATCTGGAACAAGGTCTTGGTACTGAAGCCTCGAAGCGTCTCCACATGTGGTTCCTTCCTGGCACCGAACCTTCTGAGCCGAAGGGCAAGCAGGATAATACACATTATAGTATATATGGGGCCCATCAGGTGGCCCGGTTGCTGGCTGATGCCATTTGTCAGGAAATCCCTGTGTTGAAGGCATACCGTACTGACGCCGACATTACCGTCGATGCCAAAGGCCGCGGACAGTATCTTGATCTCGCATCCGCCATCGCTGCCGCTCAGGCCAGTTCCAAGACGGAGACGACGATTCAGATTCTTGGTGGCGAGTGGGAGAGACCCCAACTGCCCCAAAAGTCAAGGATCAGGTTTGTTCTTCGTCAGGGAGCATCCTGGAAATAAAACAAATAAGGCTATCCTGAAGATAGCCTTATTTGTTTGACTCTATTCAACGGTGGCGTTATCTGGGAGAATGGCCTTGAACTTGAAATCGTTCTCGGTGATGTAACGGACATCGTAGCGGCCTGCATTCTTCTCCGTATAGAGCTTACGCATCTTGACGTATTTCTTCTCGGCCTTCTTACGAGTCAGTCCGAAGGCAACGATACATGTACGGTGGGGCATGTCGAGCTGGTCGGCAAAATAATAGCGTAGCTGGTCGGAATAGGATTCACGGTCCTTCAGAAACTTGCTTTTCTTCAGAATGGTCACATTTTCGATCTCCTGAATGTCGGTGAAATAGACGACAGAGTCAGTGAAGTTGGCTACAAAGCCGAAAAGGTATGCCTTGGTGGTCTCTTGCTTTTTACCTGCATGGGCAGGGAGAAAAGCCGTCAGGACAACGGCCAGGGCAATGTACTTGAGGTATTTCATTATCCTAAAAATGATTTTAATATTTTTTTCTTTGTACTGGTGCGGAGGCGACGGATAGCCTTCTCCTTGATCTGACGTACACGCTCACGGGTGAGACCGAATTTCGCACCGATCTCCTCAAGCGTCATCTCGGGCTGGTTGATTCCATAGAAGGCCTCTATCACACCGCGCTCACGGTCGTTGAGCACCTTGAGGGCGTTGTTGATCTCTGACTTCAACGACTCCATGAGGAGCGTACGGTCGGCCATCGGGGCATCGTCGTTGATTAGCACATCGAGCAGGCTGTTGTCTTCGCCATCTACGAACGGGGCATCAACGGAAACGTGGCGGGTGTTGACGCTCATGGCCTCGTCGATCTTGTCCTCAGGCAGGTCGAGTTTCTCGGATATCTCCTCGACAGAGGGGCGACGCTCGTTCTCCTGCTCAAACTTGTTCAAGAGTTTATTGATCTTATTGACGGAGCCTACCTGGTTGAGCGGCAGACGGACGATGCGGCTCTGCTCGGCGATGGCCTGCAGGATGCTCTGACGAATCCACCAGACAGCGTAAGAAATGAACTTGAAGCCGCGGGTCTCGTCGAATTTCTCCGCAGCCTTGATGAGGCCGACATTACCCTCGTTGATGAGGTCGGGTAGGGAGAGACCCTGATTCTGGTATTGCTTGGCCACTGAGACAACAAATCGCAGATTGGCCTTGGTCAGGCGCTCCAGGGCTTTCTTGTCACCCTTTCGGATACGCTGGGCCAATTCCACTTCCTCTTCAACCGAGATCATCTCTTCCTTGCCTATCTCCTGCAGGTATTTATCAAGAGCTTCACTCTCTCGATTTGTGATTGATTTGGTGATTTTCAGTTGTCTCATGTCGATAGTCGTTTATAGCTAAGGTGCAAAGTTATGCCTTTTTTTTGACACGACCAAAAAAAAAGCCGCAATTTTTACTTTTGCGGCTCTTTTTTCTGGTTATTCGCTATTTCACCATTCACAATTCACTATTTATTCGTCCTCGAGCGGTACGGCGAAATAGCCCTTCTTACCGGTAGGATAGATGCCCTGAATGTAGAGCACGGGCTCTTTCGACTTGTTGGCATCCTTGACGATTTTCTGCAGGTCATCGATGGTCTTGACGCTCTCGTCGTTGATGCGCTGGATGATGAAGCCCTGAGGCACACCTGCATCCTTCAGACGACCGCCGCTCACCTTGGTTACCTGCAGGCCGTAGCCGATATTGAACTGCTCCTTTTGAGCGTCGGTGACGGGACGGAACTGACCTCCGAGCACATCTATATCTGCATCTTTTACCACCTTTGTGTTGCCTTTCTCATTCTTCAGGGTGAGGGTAGCGGTTTTCTTTGACTTGTTGCGCAGATAGGTGATGTTGATTTTGTCGCCGGGACGTTTCTGGGCAATGATGTTCTGCAGTTCACCGAAGGTCTTCACTTTCTGACCGTCGATATGGGTGATGACATCGCCTTCCTTCAGGCCGGCATCAGCGGCTGCACCGTCGTCGATGACCTTGGCGATATAGATACCCTCCATGGTGCCGAGGTCGACCTCGTTACCCTTGTCCTTCTCATTGTCCACATAAGCGTTCACGTCAGAACCCTGGATGCCGATCATGGCACGCTGTACGGTACCGTATTTCTTGATGTCATCCACCACCTTGTTCATAATGGTGGTAGGGATGGCGAATCCGTAGCCGATGTTAGAACCGGTCTGTGAGTAAATCATCGCGTTGATACCGATGAGGGCACCACTGGTGTTCACTAATGCACCACCGGAGTTACCCTGGTTGATGGCGGCGTCGGTCTGGATCATCGAAGAGACACCCTGGCCCATTGAACGTGCCTTGGCCGATACGATACCGGCAGTGACGGTGTTGTTGAGTCCAAGGGGATTACCCACGGCCAGCACCCATTCTCCAACCTTCACATCATCGGAGTTGGCTATCTGGATAGCGGGCAGGTTCTTACCGTCGATCTTGATGAGGGCCAGATCAGTAGTGGCATCGGCACCGATGATACGTGCAGAGTATTCCTTGTTGTCGTTGAGAGTAACCAACAGTTCGTCAGCACCGTCGACCACATGGTTGTTGGTCACGATATAACCATCGGCAGAAATGATCACACCAGAGCCTGCAGCCACACGCTTCGGAGTCTCAACCTGACGTTGGCGACGACCACCGTTTCCATTGCCCCGTCCACGACCGAAGAAGCCACCGAAGGGATCACTGAAGAAGTCCTCGAATGGGTCGGAGTACTCAACGGTCTGCACCTTTGAGTTCTGCGTGTTTTTGATA